>JAJVHT010000188.1 GCA_022072515.1 bacterium | reverse complement strand
AAATGAGGCCAAGTCGGGGATATTGCTGCAACACACCTCGCAAACCTTGCAGCAGAAACTCGACATTGAAATCCGGCCGGATATAAATGTAGCTGCACGCTACCGGCTGATGCTGATCGACAAATTTCTTGATTTCACCGGCGAGTTCGGCTTTGTCTTCGAGATATTGTGGACAGAACGCCGGGATCGGAATAATTTTATCCGGGCGCGTGCCGTAATCAACAATGCGCGCTTTTACCGCCGCGTTGTTGCAAATAATTTTTCCGGCGAGAAAAAAAATCAGGCCAAAAGAAAAATCTATCCAGAATTTTCCCTGTTTGGGGAAATAATCCTGGCGCTCGCCGGCGTGAAAAGTCAACACCGCCCGTTTTCCCAAAAGCAGACTGATGGTTTCTGCAATCAGCGCCAGCAGCGGACTCTTGGTCGATTTCCCATTGATGTGCATGTGCACGAGAAATCCCTGCGCGCAATATTTCAGCACTTTCCATGTGTAATCCAGACCGTTGTGCACCGCAACAAATTCATCACTCTGCCGGCGGCGGTTTTTGTTCGTATTCAGCACCACGCAGGTATGGCCGGCGCGCTCGAGATATCGTTTCAACATTTTAATGCGCACCGACCAACCGGTGCCGGGCGGCGGATACGGCCCAATTTGCAAAATGCGTTTCGGCGGCCGCACGTCACTCGCAAATTGCGTCTTGCCGTTTGGATAATTTGGCTTGACTGCACCGGACATCATTAAGTCGCCACCAATAAAATGGTTTCTTCGGCAATGGTATCACGGAGTTTTGGAGGCGACAAACCCGCCAAAACCTCGGTATAATTTTCGAGAACATAGTTCACCTTTGCCGTTAAATCCCGCGCGTCGCCCGTTTTAAAAATGATCACCTGCTGCGGGCGCAGATCATTTTCACAGCCGACCACCGGAATTCCCATCGACAGCGCTTCCAACACGGAAGAGCAAACGCCATCATAAACATAACTGCGCAGGTAAATTTTAGACCGCTTCAACACCGTCAAAAATTTGTCATGTGGCAGGTCATCCGCCCAATAGAGGCAGTCCTGCAAGTCCAGTTTCTCAACCAGGTGAAATATCATTTTCGCATCCATGTCTTCGGCCTTTTGGATCGACCCGATCATGATCATGCCGATTTGCGGCCATTGCGTTTTCAATGCGGCTAAAGCGCGCAGCGTCGTATCCAGATGAAAGGTCGGACGCAATAAGCTGTATGTCGTCAGCACGGGCGATTGTTGCTTTAAAAAAGTCTCCAAGTCGGCCGAGAGCGCCGGTTCCTGGAAATGAAGATATTGCAGACTAAACGCCGGGATCGGAAAAACTTTATGGGTTTTCACGCCATATTCACAAATCCGGCGCTTCACCTCTTCATCATTGCAAATGATCGTATCGCTGAACGCAAAAATCAAAAAGAAGAGCGGAAAATAATGCCATTTCTTACGCCGGGGAAAATAAGCTTGATTGATGCCGGCATGAAACGTCAAAATACTGCGGTGGCCCAACAAAATGTTGATGACCTGGCTGAGCAGCGTCAGCACGATGCCTTTATTGGATTGGCCATTGACGTGGGCGTGCACCCGATACCCATGCGCGCAATACCAAAAAACTTTCCGTACAAAATCCCAGCCGTTTTGGACGTCTTCGTATTCGGTGCTTTTCACTTTGCGGTTGCGGCCGATATTGAGAACGACGCACGCATGCCCAAGGCGAATTAATTCCTGCTTAATCATGGCCACGCGAACGCTCCAGCCGGAGTGCGGTGGGGGATATGGGCTGATTTCCAAAATTTTTGCCGTTTTCATCATGTTTCCCAATTAACCATTCAAATCAATGCCGGAAATCTTCGCATCGACTGCCAGTTCAGAAGTCAACAGCTTCTTGCCTTGCAACACCAACTGCGAGCCTTTGACGATCGTGGCAAACGCCAACCTCGAATCGAATTCGTAGCGAATATAGGCGATACGCGCATCGGTGCGGATGTCGTTGATCTCTTGCAAGTGGCCGGTAAAATTGAACACGAGCCGGTCTTCCCAGCGCGCGGTTTTCAAGCTGAGAAAGAACGGCGTTTCACTTTCGGTGCTGTGGCAGCCGGTTTGCTGAATTTCAATTTCCGGCGCCTGTGCTTCAAACGGCAGAATCAACGTGGACAAATACATCGGCAGCAATCCGGAAAGCCGCGCGCACAAAACCGGCGCCGGCGCTTTTTCGCCGTAGCCGGGCGCATACCAACCTTGCGCCGGCTGCTCGCCGCCTTCAAAAAGCTCGAGGGTCGATTCGCGCAGCCCGAGATCTTGCAACAAAATATTTTTGTGGTCCCGGCGCTGGGTTGTGACTCTGCGACCGGCGATTTGCGTGGACACGCCGGGAGCGAAATGGAACCAGCGCTCGACGACATGTTCACCGAGACCGAACAGCCCATCCAAAATCAGCCAATAGTCACCCTTGCGCCAAAAGATGCCGCGGCGATGGCGCACATTCGCGCCAAAGCCGGTGTAGCTGCCTTCGATGAAAGCAAAATCCGCCTGACAATTATAAAATGATTGTTCGACCGGCGGCACATAATTGTAGCCCAACCGGCCGACCAGGTTGCTCGGACTGCGGCCATCGACGGTGATGGCATTGTGCGCGGCCGCGCTGCGAAAATGATTTTGCCAATGCAGCTCGCCGTTATACGTCAACATGCCGGAATCGATCAAAAGCGGCGCGCCGTAAGCATTCAACGTAAAACTGAGAAAATCGGCATGGCCATGCGCCACGGAAACATTTTCGTCGCGATACAAACCGTCGCTTTGCGGGCCGCAATCAAAAATAAAATAATGATCATCCTGATTCCAGCCGCTGCGAAAAACCGCATAACCGCTTTGGCGGAAAAGCTTGCTGCGCTCCACCGGCGCGCTGCTGTTCAGCAGCGCGAATTTCTGGTGGCTGTCGGCTCCTAAAAGCCACAAACAGCTTTCGGTAAATTCGCCGGCCATCTTTTTCATGTCGCTGCGCTGAAACCACACCGCGCCCAGCGCCAACAACTCGCGAAAATCCCAGATCTGATAATCACCGAAATAAATCGCCCGCGCATTGTCATTGTCGCCAATCATCGGATGCGCGCCGTTCGGCTGCATGCTGAACAGCGAAAATTCCAACGCCCGTTCGAGCCGCTCGCGCATCACCGGCGGCACCGTTTCGCCGTTGCGCTCGGCGAGAATCGCGGTGAGCAGATAAAAGCTCAACGTGAAATGATGATACGAGAGCGCCTGCTCGACGCAAATGCCGTCGCGGTGAAACTGCTTGGCGATTTCATCGTTGAGAATCATCCAGCCTTTCTTGCGCCAGCGCTCGGCTTCGTGAAATTCCGGAAACAGCGTGCCGAGCACGAATAGCGCCGCGGCCTCGCCGATCAAATGATTGTAAGGGCTGATATAAAATGAAAGATTGCGGCTGATAAAACGCCCGTGCAATTGCAGCGCGCGTAGAATTTTGGCATGCGAAGGTGCGTCGAGTGAATTCGCCTCCAAACAAAAAAAATACGCCCATGTCCACGATATCACCCGCAAGGCCGCTTCGAGCGCGCTCGTCCAGTTGACGCCATAGAGATAATGATTCTGCTCGATCCAGCTCATACTTTGGCGAATAAACTCCGCCGCATATTTTTCATCTTGCGTGAGCCAATAGGCCTTGCCGAGCACGGTGAAATGCTGATGGCGATTCAGTTCCCAGACATATTTGACGTCGCCAGGAATGATATTGCTTTTGGCCTCCTGGTTGGCCGAACGCTGGCCATAGTATTTCATTTCGGTATAAAACCGGTTCGGCCAGCGCTTGCGCGTTAGTGGATCATCCTGCCATTCGATCACCTCGGCATATTTGACCTTGCTGCCGAAAAGCGCGAACTCATGATCGAGAATTCGTTCGGCTTGCAGCAAGCTTTGCGATACCATGTTCGGGAGATGGCGATCGGCAATCTGCAGCATCGCGGGCCGCTGCGCCGGGCTGAAAAAGAATTGCAGCTTGCGGCTGTTGTACGCCTCACCTTGCAGTCGCTTGCGCATGTGTTCCAACAAAAACTCTTCCGCCTCAGGCCAGCGCGCTCCGGCGACGGCATCCGCGAACGGTCCATCAAAATCTGACGGCAGTTGAAAGTGCGGCAGAAAATGCTCCGGCGCCATGGGATTTTTTTGCGCCGGTTCCGAAAGCTTCAGCACTTTTTTGGTGCCGAGCGATTTTATGCGGTGGCTCACTTCACCGACGGACATGGTTGTGAGTTTTTTTAGATTCATTTCACTCGTGTTTGCGGTTGCGCCTTTAGGCGTTGTGACGCGAGCACAAAATTTCCGAGAGCAACGGCGATATTGATTTTTGTCGCTCTCCAGGCCCTGGCAAGGGCTACGACGAACTACAAAACTGATTCAGCCACCGATTGTATCGGCGAAAAACATGTTGATTAAAAAGCTGTGCCGGCAGCGACGGCTTTTTCCCCTTCACCACCACACGCTGCCGCATAATCGCACTGTAGTTGTTCACCACGTGTTTGATCCAAAAAACCTTGAACAACAAATCATCGGCAACGTGCTCACCCGCTTTGCGACTGCCCGAGACCTCGGCATAGCCCGTCAAAAACTCTTCCTGCAAGCGCCGGATCGTTGGCGGGCGAAACGTCGGTTTATGCAAGTAGCCCTCCAACCGATGATAAAAGTAAGTTAAATCATTATATACCGACCCCCGCTTGAACATGGTGAAATCTGCCACTGTAATTTTTTCCGGCGTCGCCAGCAGATTGAACGGGGCGTAATCGCTGTGCGCGCCGGCCAACCCCAGTTGCTCATGGGGAATTGCCGCCAGCGCCGATTGCAAAAATTTTATTATCTGCCGGCGATCAGCCGCGGCAAAAGGCGTTTGCCGGCTTTCCAGCAAGCGTTGCAAACGCGCGTCGATATATTCCAACAACTCCGCCGGATCGAAACGCCCAACCGCCACCGTCGCTTGTTGAATGGCCGCCAAGGCTTTTCCCGCGCGGCGGCAATGTTTCGCCAGTTGTTCCAGCTTGTCGGCGGCAGGCCAAAGCTTACCGTCGCGATTGATGAGCGCCGCGAGTGATTCTCCCGGCGCCTCCTCGCTGACCATGGCCAATAATTCCGGGTAATAAGCCACCGGTTTGATGATCGCAATTTCTTGTTCGTGACCTAGGGCGGTTGATAAACCTCGCCCGGCCTCGAACTCGGTGGTGAGGCGCGTTAAATACTTTTCCGGATCAGCCGGCGACTTCTTTCGTGGCGCCAAAATTTTGACGTAAATAAAGCGCGGCGTTTGGCGATCATCAAGCCGTAGCCGGTACACATTGGAATAGGGGCGCGCGGCGTGCCGAACGATTTGAAAATCTTGCGGCGGTGCTTGCGGCCAGAGTTCAGAAGCTTGCGCGCGTAAATTGGCAATGACTGCCGTAATGCTGCTATTCATGATTTCGCCACCAATGCTCAACTCACAGTTACTCGTTGGCGGTGCGCCTCGGGACGCCGATCCGCGCAGCGCAGCAACTCCTCATGCAATTGGCGCGTCAACGTGATGCCGTCGTATTTATAAAAGGCGCCGTCGATGGACGGCGGCGTTATTCCGCCGCTGCGGAATTCTCGCACTAATTGCAACAACGCTTTTTGAATGCCGGCCCCGTCTTCCGGATCGATGACCATGCCAAGCTCATGCTGGCGAACGACATCGGCTGTGGCCCCGGCCGGCGTGAGCGCGAGAATTTTTTTCCGCATCGCGATGTATTCAAAAATTTTTCCCGGAATCGACACACTGGTGCCCGGCTGCAAAATCAACAGCACGTCGCTCTCGGCCTGAAAGGCCAGCGCTTCGCGATGTGAAACCGGCGGAATCACCTGCAACACGCGTTGCAATGCATCAGCATGTTGAAAACTGCGATAAAGCTCCGGCGCAATGCCGCCGACAAAACGCAATTCAATCTCTTCGGCGTTGATTTGGCCGCCGACCAGCAATGTTCCAAGGGCTTCAAAAAAGCGGCCGGGATCGCGCTTACGGTATAACGAGCCGGTGTGCGTTATCACCAGCTTGTTTACTTTTTTCGTCGCCGGCGGCACGTTGGAAAAATCCTCCGGGTCGAAGCCATTGGGAATCACCACAAATTTTTTTGCGAGGTCGGCGCCGTAAAACTCGGTAAAATCGCGCGCGGCCCATTCCGTGTTCAGAATCACACGGTCCGCGGCGTGAATGAATTTCGCTTCCAACACTTCGGCGGCGCGGCCGCGAATCGTGCCGTCCATCAACTCCGCTTTCCACGGGGCGCGGGCCCAGGGATCGCGAAAATCCGCCACCCACGGCAAGCCCGTAAACTTTTTGGCGAGAAACGCAACCAGGTGACCGGTAAACGGCGGCGCGGTTGAATAAATCACGTCAAAGTGCTGGCGGCGATGCAGTTGCAACGCTGCCGCCAACGCGTGCGGCAGCCAGTTCACATCCTTATCCGGAATCGTCATCAAGTCCGTCACCAGATCTTTGCTGCGCTGCCACAAGCTGGTACGGCGTGGCTGGTTATCGCGCGAAGACGGGGGCGCCGCCGCGTTTCGACTAATCGCCGCGTTGCTGGCGGGTTGCGCCTTGCCGGTCGCCACCGGTTTCTGGCCGCGATTCTTCAATTCCAAAAGCTTGCTGAAGCCGCGAAAGATTTTGGTGGACTTGATCTGAACAGAAGCCGGAATTTTTTTCAATAGCTCACGGTCAACCGGTGAATTGAAGGGATAATACGCTTCATCCGCCGTCAGCACGGTGGTCTCCCAACCGAGCGGCGCGAGATAACGGACGAAGCGCACTGTCCGATGTACACCGGCGCGCGCGAGCGGCGGGAAAATATACGCCACCGCCAAAATTCTTTTTGCGCGTTCGGACATTACCAACAAATCCCCAGGTAGTTCGGTTGTGAGGCGCCGTTGTCCGGCAGAATGCGCACGAGATCCACGATGATCTGGTCGGGATGGCGGCGCTCCAAAATTTGGGCGAACTCAGGATTGCTGTTGCCGATGATCAGAATCTCCGCAAAATTGATGACCTCCTCGAGCGACTTGTGCAACAGGCAGGAGAGATGGGGAATTTCTTTCTCAATGTACTCTTTATTCGCACCGGTCAACCGCGCCAGTGAAACATCGTGATCGTAGATTCTAAGTTCATACCCTTTGCCGAGCAAAGTTTCCGTCAGTTTGACCAGCGGGCTTTCACGCAGATCATCGGTTCCTGCTTTGAAACTCAAGCCGAGCAGGCCGACCTTCTTTTTACGCAACCCCGTGATCAGTTCGACGGCACGCTGGATATGAATGTCGTTGCTCGCCAAAATGGATTGCATCACCGGCAGCGCCACGTCATGAATTTTTGCCTCATACAAAAGGGCGCGCAAATCTTTGGGCAAACACGAACCGCCAAACGCAAAGCCGGGCCGCAGGTACGCTTTGGAGATGTTCAGCTTGGTGTCCGTCGTAAAAATTTCCATCACCTGATGGCTGTCGATGCCCAGGGCTTTGCAATACGCTCCCATCTCATTGGCAAAAGCGATTTTGAGCGCATGATAAGTATTGCAGGCATATTTGATCGTTTCTGCCACTTCGAGATTGGTGAGATAGAGCGGCGCGTCGAGGCCTTTGTATAACTCTTGCGCCCTCTCCGCCGTCGCGCGATCCCGCGCCCCGATCAAGGTAAACGGCGGCGCATAAAAATCCTTCACCGAGGTGCCTTCACGCAAAAACTCCGGATTGAAGCACAGTCCGAATCCCTGGCCCAATTTCTTGCCGGACTCTTGCTCCATCAACGGCAGGATGATGCGATTGACGGTGCCGGGCAATACCGTGCTGCGCAAAACAATCACATGATACTCTTTTTTCTGCCGCAGAACCTGCGCGATACTGCGGCAAACACTGATGACACTGTGCAAACTCAACGAACCGTTGCCGTTGCTCGGCGTACCGACGCAAATCAAGCTGAGGTCCGTGTTCATGATGGCACCATGCACATCCGTCGTGGCGCGCAGCCGGCCGGCGCGCACATTTTCCATAACCATTTCGCCGATTTCTTCTTCTACGATCGGGCTTTTGCCGTCATTGAGCAACGCCACTTTTTGCGGATTGATGTCGACGCCGATCACTTCATGTCCATCACGAGCAAAGCATGCCGAGGTTACCGTCCCAACGTAGCCTAATCCAAAAATGCTGAGTTTCATTGTTATCCTCATTACAATAAAAATGGAGTGGAAATAGCCGGCGGTATTCGTTAATTCACCGCGTCGGTATTTTTCACCCCGCTTTTGAATCTCCGTCTCAAAAGCTTAAGGTCAATTAAAAAAATGGCAATATATTATAACAACGTACACCGTAAACTGTTGCGGAACAAAAGACTGCTTACAGTCTGTATTCATTAAAATTTACCAACAAAACCGCGTTTAGCGGAATTTTGAATTTATAAATGCTGTGCCCTGTTAACGGCAGGCAACAATGATGAAAAAATTGCAACAAGCGGTGGGAGTGCCATCCAGACTTCACGCCAATCAAGTGCGGAATTTCCCCAATTCAATGGTGGCGACGGTTTCATACAATTCCGGCACCGTGCGAATCCGCCGCAATTCGAACAAATCGCTTTGGGCATCAACGAAGCCGTGCGCCGAAGTGACGGCGGAAACATAGCCGCTCTCCGCCACCATCTGTTTGACCTGATCGTTGTAATAGGGATACGGTCCGCTGTTCGGCACCGAGAAATGACGAATCGGAAGGCCCAATTTTTCTTCCAGTGCGACGCGGCTGGCGGCAATTTCCTGGCGGGCGTCGGGCGGCTCGGCGTTGGGCAGGTTCAAGTGCGTCATCGTGTGTCCGCCCATGATCATGCCGGCACGCAGCATTTGCCGAACTTCCTCCCAGGTCAGCATGACGCGGTCGGCGGCCTGCCGGTAATTTTCGTCGGCAAGCTGTTGGCGCATTTGTTCGCGTACGGTTTCCCGCACATGCCGGTTGTTGCTTTTGATGATTTTAACCACCGCCCGAATGGTGGCCTGGCGTTGCGCCGCATCGGCCAAGCTCAGCTCGAGGCGCTCGCCGTTGACTTGCAGACGCAACTGTGTTTGTTTGCTTTTCAACAGCAAATAATTCGCCTCGAAAAGCCAAAACGGCTCGAGGCGATCGATGCAATTCACTGTGAGGTAAAAGGTGCCGGAAGCATGGTGCTGTCGCAGAATCTCCGCCGCCAATAAATTGTCGGCGTAACCGTCGTCAAAGGTAAATACCACAGCATTGCGCGGCAGCGGCCGGCCGGCGCGAATCGCGTCGATCACCTCATCCAACGGCAGAATACGGTACCGGCGCGAAAAATAACTGACATGCCGTTCAAAATCTTTCGGTGAAACGCAGATCAATGGGCTGGCATAATCACACCGCTGCGGGTCAATGACGGCATGATAGCGCAGAATCGCCACGCGGCGGTTGGGAAACAACACCCGGAGGAGGTGAAAAATGCCCAGATAAAAAAATGCCGCTTTCAGCAAGCGGCGCAAAAATATTTTCATGTCAGTTTTTAAGAATTGTTTTCCCGCACCGTATTCCACACGGCAAACTTCTGGCCGCGATAGTTGCTGATGATGCCCAACAACGAGGCATAGTTCACCAGACAAAAATAATACGGCACGTAAAACACTTTGGCAATCGCCGGCCGGCGCGATTGCAGCCAGCCGATAATCGCCAAAACGTAAAACGTCAATTGCAAAATGAAAAAAAATTGATGAATTGCACCATAATGCAGCAAAAACAGATTCGCGAAAAAGGCGCCGGCCATGAACACCGGAATCAGCCAGCGCAGCAGTTTGTGCGAAATGACCTGCACGGTGTAAAACCCAAACCGCAAC
>JAJVHT010000184.1 GCA_022072515.1 bacterium | reverse complement strand
CACGTGTTTTTTAATTAAACGAAAAAGGCCATGATACGTCTTTTTTGAAAAATTCCGTGAGCTAATAATACTTTTGTGATGGCGGTTCGTCTACTTTAATGAGGAGCGAAGAATGAAACGTTACAAACAACTCGTTTGGATTTATTGCTGTCTCATCTTTATCACTGCCGGTGCGGGCGCCCAAGATCTCAAATACCTCGAATACGACACCGATCTTATTACAGGCCAGGTTTACAAGGAGCGGCGTGAGAAGCTCATGCAGCAAATCGGCAATGAGGCGGTCGCGATTTTTTATACGAATCCGGAGCGCAATCGCAATGCGGATTTGGATTTTCCCTATGCGCCGAACAGCGACTTTTTTTATTTGACCGGCTTTCGCGAGCCGAACGCGATTCTCGTGCTAGTACCGAAGGGAACCAACGTCCGCAGCCTGGAAGACAGCACGAAAACAATGACCGTGCGCGAAATTTTATTTGCGCAGCCGCGCAATCCGCAATTTGAAAAATGGAACGGCCGGCGTTACGGGCCGGCGGGCGCGATGAAGCTGCGCGGTTTTGCATACGCCACCACCAACGACAAATTCAAAACCATGCTGCAGTCCATGCTTTTCTCGGCACAGGCAAAGTCATTGTACGTGCCGACGCTTCGTTCCGATCTCAGCGGCGACCTTGCGGAATTGCTGCAACCTTTGAAGTCGATGATGGATCAATTTGGCGGGTATGTCGAGCTTCGTGATCCCACCGCGCTGGTGCGCAAAATGCGTGTGATCAAATCGCCAGAAGAGATAGCGCTGCTGGCCAAAGCCACCGAGATCAGCGCGGCGGCGCATCGGCAGGCGATGATGTCCGTGGAGCCAGGCATGGGCGAGTATGAATTGGAAGCGGTTTACGAATATGTTTTTCGCAAGCTCGGCGCGGAGCA
Organism: bacterium; assembly: GCA_022072515.1. Lineage (GTDB taxonomy): Bacteria > Zhuqueibacterota > Zhuqueibacteria > Zhuqueibacterales > Zhuqueibacteraceae > Zhuqueibacter. The sequence continues at coordinate 8,982 of JAJVHT010000184.1, read as the reverse complement.
GAATGGCTATCCGTGCATCGTCGCCTCGGGAGAAAATTCGGTCATTTTGCACTACAACACCAATCGCCGCAAAATCAAAGACGGCGATGTGGTGCTCGCGGATTGCGCCGCGGAGTATCGCGGCTATTCGAGCGACATCACGCGCACCTATCCCGCCAACGGCAAATTCTCTAAAGCCCAGCGCGAGATTTATCAGATCGTGCTTGATGCACAGAAAGCCGCGATTGCTGCGATCAAACCAGGCGTGGCTTGGCAGGAAGCTTCAAAGAAGGCGGATGAGGTTTTGACTGAAGGTTTGTTCAAGCTCGGTATCATCAAAGAGAAAAAAACGCAGGCGATGAAGAAGTTTTATTATCACGGCCTCGGCCATCCTGTCGGCCTCAACGTGCATGATGTGGGGCAACCCATCATGGAGGCGGGAATGGTTTATACCGTTGAGCCAGGCCTCTACATCGCCGAAGGCAGCGAGGGCGTCGATCCGGCGTATTACAACATCGGCGTGCGCATCGAAGACGTCATTCTCGTGACAGCAGACGGCAGCAAGAATCTTTCGGCTGCCGCGCCGCGCGAGATTGCGGAGATCGAGGCGCTGATGAAACAAAAAGGTGTGGGCAATCTGGCGATTCAGTAACGAACTTATTGCACTGTTACCATGAATTACGTAGTCCCCGCCTCTTGTGGGCGGCTATTAAGAACAGCGACCCACAAGGGGTCGAGACTACAAAAATTAAAGTAACAGTGTATAAGAATAAATTGAAAACTCACGCCGCGATCTTGCTGGGCTGCGTTTTTTGCATTTTTTCTTGTGCGGGACGGAGCGCCGAAGTTGCATCACCGGTTGGATTGGCCAAACAGGTGTTGGAAGATTCGTCGTACACCTGGACCACCGTGAAAACGCCGCGCTTCAGATTTTATTACGAGGCGGACACGTACGCGGCGCGGCATTTTGCCGAGCTGCGTCAGGACGCCGAAGAAGCTCGTCTGCACGCGCTGGGAATTTTGGGAGAAAAAAATTACGCACCGGTGATCGACTTGTTCTATTTGGATTCGCGTGAAAAAATGATTCCGGCGCTCGGCAGCCAACCGGCGGGCTGGTCGGAGCATCAATCCAACACCGTGTTGCTGGCGTGTAATGAGAACATTCGTCCGTTTCATCGCCATGAAATCATGCACGTGCTTTCGATGAATTTGTGGAAGCTGCCGCCGCTGCTGGAATCGTGGTTGTTGGAAGGGCTGGCGGTGCGCCGTGCGCCGGTTACCGCTTGCACGAGATTGCGGCGCATCTGCAGCGGGAGAATAAGCTCGTCTCGCTGCACTCGTTGGTGTTTCGCTTCCACAAACAAAGCGATTTGCGAGCTTACATGCAAAGCGGCAGCTTCGTGCAGTTTCTTTATGAAAACTATGGCTGTGAAAAATTTCGCGGCTTGTGGAGACACGGCGTAACCCATTTGCCGGAGATCACCGGCAAGAGCTATCGCGAAATTGAAAACGAATGGCGCGCGTTTTTGCATGGATTTGTGCCGGCGCATTCGGACATTGATTGGGATATGCTGATCGAAGAGGGATGTGGCGAATGAACAAAGATAAACAAAAGCAAATGGCCGATGATTTTTTGGCGCTTCATCATGCTCCAACGATTCTGATTCTTCCCAACGCGTGGGATGTCGTCAGCGCGAAAGTCTTTGAGCTGGAGGGGTTCAAGGCCATCGGCACCACCAGCGCGGGCATCGCCGCCACACTGGGTTATCCCGACGGCCAACGCATGAGCCTGATTGAGAATATGGCAGTCGTCCAACGCATGATAAATCATACCACTCTTCCGGTGAGCGCCGATATAGAGGCTGGTTATGCGACTTCCATTGCTGGTGTCGTCAAGGCAGCCCAAGCGGTATTGGACGTTGGCGCCGTTGGCTTGAATCTTGAAGATGGCACGGAAGATCCGGCAACGCCTCTTTTCGAGAAAGCACTTCAACAAGAAAGAATCAAAGCGATACGGGAAATGAGCCTTGCAAATGGGGTACACTTGGTGATCAATGCGCGGACCGACGTGGTCATGATTAACGGTGATTCTCCGCAGAACCTGCGCGAGGCAATTGATCGCGGCAATGCCTATAAAGAAGCCGGCGCGGATTGCATATTTGTTCCTGATACTGGTAATCTCGAAAAAAAATCCATTGCCATTCTGGTCAAAGAGATCGATGCGCCCGTCAATGTTCTCGCCGGCGCAACGACGCCGCCCATAGCCGAGCTTCAAGAAATGGGTATCGCCCGGGTTAGCCTCGGTCCACGACCAATGCGAGCCGTGTTGAGCTTGTTGCGAAAGATCGCTCAAGAATTGATGACGGCGGGAACGTATAAGCTGATGTCGAAATCTTCCATTTCCTATTCCGAAGTCAACCAGTGGTTTAGTGCAAGGAAGGTTTGATGAAAAAAATTCATTTCGTCATGGCTTTGTTGTGCGTGCTCGGCATCGCCATGGCGAAAAACCGCGAGGTGTTTTCGATTGTACCGGTGAAAAGTGGCACGCTTGAAGTCACTTATCTCGCCAACGAAGGTTTCATGATCGCGGGCGGCGGCAAGAAAATATTGATTGACGCGCTGTTTCGCGAGGGTGTCGGAGGTTATGCGGTGCTTTCGACCGCAACGCGCGCGTTGCTGGAACAGGCCTGCAGCCCATTTGACGGGGTGGAGGCCGTCTTCGCCACGCATTTTCACGCCGATCATTTCGACGCCGAAGCTGTCCTCGCCCACCTCAAAAACAATCCGCAGGCGTTTTTCTTTTCCACGAATCAGGCGGCGGACAAACTGCGGGCAACCGGCCAATTCGACGCCGTCAAGACACGGCTGGTGGCGACGTTGCCGAAAGAGGGTGAGCGCTTTCGCTACGAGCATCGCGGCCTGCGCGTGCAATTGCTCAACATCCATCACGGGCGCAGCCGGCCGATTGAAAATCTTGGTTGCATCGTTGAAATTGCGGGCAAACGGATTTTGCACATCGGCGATTCCGAAGCGGAAGCCGCGGTGTTTCAAAAGTACGCGGTGGTCAAAGACAGCATCGATGTCGCGTTTCTGCCGTTTTGGTATTTCTTCAATGACGATTTTCAGCATGCGGTGCGCGAACAGATTCGACCGCGTCACGTCGTGGTGATGCACATTGAGTTGGATACCTTCAGAAGCGGCAGTTGGCCAAAAAAGTGGGCGAGCATCAAAGCCGAATTTCCCAATGCGGTTTATTTTGCGCAAGAATTGGAAAAGAAAAGTTTCGACTAAGAAATACATGTTCAAACAATTTTTACAGCCGGTCTGGTTCGTGTTGATGTTTTCCATCGCGGTGTTCGGTCAAACGCTCGCACCCGACGCCGCGACGTGGGTGGCGGAGATCGGGGCGCGGTATTACGTCGTGCCAAACCTCACGTATCTCGCCGCCGACAACTATGAAGCTAAACTCGACGTTTATGTGTCACGCTCTGCCAGCGCCACGGCGCCGGTTCCAACCGTTATTTTTATTCATGGCGGCGGTTGGGAGGGAGGTGACAAAAACGCAATGGTGTTGCGGTTGTTGCCGTATCTGGAAATGGGCTGGTCGGCAGTCAACGTGAATTATCGGGCAGGGCCTGCCACGGCGCCGGCAGCCGTTGAAGATTGTCGTTGCGCGCTGCGCTGGGTTATTCGCAACGCGCAAAAATATAACTTCGATGTCAACAAGCTGATCGTGACCGGAGAGTCGGCCGGCTCGCATTTGGCGCTGACCACCGGCATGTTGCCGGCGTCTGCCGGTTTGGATGGAGAATGTTCCGGCGCCGAAGAGTTGAAAGTCGCGGCCATCATTAATTGGTACGGCGTCACGGATGTCGTTGATGTGTTCGAAGGCGCGAATCAACAAGGCTTTGCGGTGCGCTGGTTGAGCGGCCTGCCCAATCCGAAAGAACTCGCGCAGCGGGTTTCGCCCCTGCAATACGTGCGGCCTGGATTGCCGGTGATTCTGACGATTCACGGCGACGCCGATCAGGTTGCGCCTTACAGCCACGCGGTTCGTTTGCACCAGGCGCTGGACGACGCCAAAGTCCCGAACCAATTGCTGACGATCCCCGGCGGCACGCACGGCGGCTTCAAACGCGACGAGTTCATCATGATTTACGCGACGATTCGAGAGTTTTTGCAGAAGCACGGAATTGTGAAATCTACGTGATGGATGCCGACGGCTCGAACTTGGTGCGCTTGACAAAGGCGTCGAAATAACTTCGTTGGTGGAAATATGGAGCGGATTAATTATTAATGAGCTCAAACGTAGAATTCTGAAATTTTTGCTGCCCCCAACAGATAGATGAACCCAACGGAAAAAGCTTTTACAGTTGGGTTCATCTATGCGTTGGGAAAATTTTGTTCATTGCTGATTAAGATCGAAATCTTTGTTCCGAAATCACATTGGAGAAATTGATGAAAATTACCAAGCAAGCTTTCCGGAAAATATCTTTCTTCGTTGCTTGCACGTTGTTGCTTTGCATGCACACAACGCCAGCCTCGGCCCAGTCGAAAAAACCACTGACATTGGAAGATTTGTTTGCTTCGCCGAAATTCGCCGGCAAGGCCTTTCAAGATGGACAATGGGCAGAGAAAGGGCCGGTGATCACTTTCGTTCAGCCTGAAGGCGATAGCGTGACGCATTTGATGAGTCTCGACCTGGAGCGGAATCAGCAAACCAAGCTGCTGGATGGCGCAAAACTGTACGCAACAGATGTGCATCGCCTCATCGTGATTGATGATTATGCCTTCAGCGCGGATCGCAGTCGCCTGCTGATTTACACCGATTCCGCGCCGGTGTGGCGCTTTCCAACGAAAGGTTACTATTACCTGTATGATTTCGCGACGCAAAAGTTGACGCCCATCAGCAGCCGCGAAAAAGGCTATCAACTCTTCGCCAAGCTCAGTGCAAATGGCCGGCACGTGGCGTTCGTGCGCGACCGTAATTTGTTCGCGGTGGAATTGGCGAGCATGAAAGAAACGCAGCTCACGTTCGACGGCGCCGAGGGCAAAATCATCAACGGCACGACGGATTGGGTGTATGAAGAAGAGTTCGGCTTGCGCGACGGCTGGGCGTGGAGTCCGGATGGACGGCATCTCGCTTTCGTTCAGTTCGATGAATCGAAAACGAGCGATTTTGTGATGGCCAATTTGCAAGGCGAGTGGCCGGCGCTGAAGCGTTTTCGTTTTCCGCGCGCCGGTGAAGCGAACAGCGAGATTCGCGTCGGCGTGATCGACATCGCCACCGGCAAACCGCAATACTTTGCCACCGGCAATTGGCACGAAGACAACGAGGCTTACGAATACATTCCGCGCCTGGGCTGGACGCCGGCGATCAACGGCAAACATTATGTGTGGATGCTGCGCATGAATCGCGAGCAAAACCACGTCGCGTTGCTGCACGGCGATCCGGAAAACGTTCAGCTCAAAACTATTTTTGATGATAAAGAGAACACGTGGGTCGAGCCGTTCGATCCCTTCGGCGGCAATCCCAAACTCGTTTATCTCGAAGACGGCAAGCACGTGCTCTATCAAAGCGAGCGCGACGGCTACAATCATTTGTATCTTTATAATACCGCGGGCGGGCCGGCGCGGCAGATCACCCGCGGCGCGTGGGAAGTCGCCGCATTTCACGGCTATGATGCGAAGAATAAACAGTTTTATTTCACCGCCAACGCCGAAAGCCCCATCGAGCAACATTTGTATCGTCTCGCTTTCGATCCGAACAAATCTTCAAATCCCGCGCCGCCGGTAAAGATCACGAAAGAAAAGGGAACGCACGCGATCAACTGGTCAAACGATTGGCGCTATTTCATCGACACCTATTCCAATCGCCACACACCGCCGGTGACGCGCCTACATAAGGCCGACGGCTCGGTGATCAAATATCTCGAAGACAACACCGATCTTGTGCGCACGGTGGCCGAGTACGATTTTCCCAAAACCGAATTTCTCACCGTTCCTGGTGCGGACGGTAAGCCGCTGCATGCTTATCTGATCAAACCGGCGAATTTTGATTCCTCGCGCAATTACCCGCTGTTGATGTACACGTATGGCGGGCCGGCGTCGCAAAATGTTACGGATTCATGGGATGCTTTTTTCGGTTTCTTTCACGCTTATTTGGTGCAACAACATCAAATCCTCGTCGCGTGTGTTGACAATCGCGGCGCGGCAGGATATGGCAAGGCGTTTGAGAGTGCCGTGCACAAAAATATGGGGACGGTCGAAGCGCAAGATCAAATCGCCGCAGCCAAATATTTCGGCGCGTTGCCTTACGTTGATGAAAAGCGTATCGGCATTTGGGGGTGGAGCTATGGCGGCTACAACACGCTGATGGCGATGACGAAATACGATGGCCCGCAGGTAATCAAGCTCGGCATGGCCGTCGCCCCTGGCGGTGGTTGGGAAATGTACGACACGATTTATACCGAACGCTACATGTCCACGCCGCAGAAAAATCCGGAGGGCTACAAAGAAGCCTCACCGCTGAATTTTGTCTCGCGCTTGCGGCACGAGCAAGAGTTGTTGATCGTGCATGGCGATCAGGATGACAACGTACATTTTCTCAGCACGCTGCACCTGCTCACGGCATTGCAAAAAAATAAAAAACGCTTTCAGTTCATGCTTTATCCGGGCGGTAATCATAGCCTGCAAGGCACCGGCAATCCGTTCGTGTATTTGCACCTTTTTCAAACGTTGACAGAATTTGTGAGCGAGAAGCTGTGAAAGAGATCGCGAAACCCCAAGCCGGCGAATACGCGCCATACACCATCATGTACATCGGCTTGTTGCCGGACGACGGGCTCGTCCTGCAGCATTTGCAAGACAATTTGCAAGCCACCAAGAATTTCATTCTTGCGCTTCCCACCGAAAAGCTGGCTTATCGCTATGCGGAAGGGAAATGGACGATAAAAGAGATTCTCGTTCACCTTAGCGATGATGAGCGGATTTACGCCTATCGCGCGTTGCGGTTTGCGCGAAACGACAAAACCGAGTTGCCTGGATTCGAGCAGGATGATTACGCCCGTTACTCCGGCGCGAATGCGCGCGGCCTCGACGACATTCTGGAAGAGTTGACGGCTGTACGCAACGCCACGCTTTCTTTGTTTAACGGTTTCGACGATGAAGCGCTCATCCGCGCCGGCGTGGCGAATGGACACGTCATGAGTGTTCGCGCCGCCGCGTATCACCTCGCCGGCCATGAATTGCATCATATCAATATTATTAAAGAACGTTATTTGTGAGTGTGCCGTTAAACTAAACCATCGCACCATTGGATATAAAGATTGTCTGTAACAATTCAGCTATTTTACCGCCCGGGCGCTTATTTTATGAGACTTGTTCAATCTTGCAAATTTAATTTCGCTCACAGAACTAAGCGCCCGGGCGGTACTGAATAGTTACGATTGTCTCACCTGATTTTTCGAGGTTTCGTCTGTTTTGCTTTTGGCATTTTTCCATGAACCATTTAACCTTACGGGTTTCGGCAACTGCTTCTATCAACTGCTATGCAAACAATTTTTGTCGTTAAACTCACATTGCAAGACGCGCCCCTTGTCTTCGATTGGGTGGGGCGCTTGCTCAACGAACTGGGCGAAGAAGGCGATGAATTGGGCACGCTCGCCGAAGACAAAGTTCTGCAAGCCTGGCGTGAGATGGCGGATCGCTTTCATGTTTTCGTCGCTAAAAATGCAGCCGGCGAAATTTGCGGCATTCTCACGCTGGCTGAAGTGTTTGCAATTTATGCCAACGGTAATTATGGCATCATCAACGAAATGTATGTTGCGCCTGCGCAGCGTTCTGCCGGCCTCGGCGCAAAACTCGTCGCTGCCGCAATAAAATTTGGCCGGCAGCAAGGTTGGACGCGTATCGAGGTCACCGCGCCGGAAGCAGCGCGCTGGGAACGCACGCGACGCTTTTATGAAAAACAAGGCTTCGTTTTTACCGGCCCGAAGATGAAATTTTTATTGAAAGGGATAGTTCAATGAAATTCCGTTTAAGCCTTTTAGTTGCTTCACTTATTGTCATCGTTGGATTTGCTCCTAAAAATAACGGAACGAATAGTTCAGCAAATTCCAAACCGCCCAATGGCAAATACCGCGGCGCGGAGCTGATCACCACGGCACAGTTGAAAGATTATCTCACCTTCATCGCCTCGGATGAATTGGAAGGCCGCGACACGCCGTCGCGCGGATTGGACGTGGCGGCGAAATTTCTCGCGACGAATTTGTCGCGGTGGGGCGTCAAACCGGCCGGCGATAACGGCACTTTTTTTCAACGTTTCGCGCTGTCGAAAACAACAGTTGATTCGGCGCAAACGCTAGTGGAAATCAACGGACAGCGTTTCAATTATGGCAGCGATTTTTTGACGAGTTTTTATTCCGGCCCTGGCACGGCGAGCGGGCCATTGGTTTACGTCGGCCACGGCCTGATGATCAAAGCAAAAAATATTAATGCTTTTGAAGGCATCGACGTGAAGGGTAAAATCGTCGTTTGGACCAACGAGTTTCCCAAGGGCGTGACGTTTGCCGATTTTTCCGGCAAACAAGGCGAGGATTGGCAAAGCGCGGCGAAATATGCGGCGCTCAACGGCGCGAAGGGCGGTATCATCATTACCTCGTATACTTCGCTGATTACGTGGGAACAAACGAAAAAGAATCAGCTCGTCAACGGCGCTCTTGTTGTCGAAAAGTTTCAGAGCAATACCGATCCTAAAATTCCGATCATTGTCGCTTCGCCGCGATTGGCGGGCGCTTTGTTGCAGGGCGAGAAAGAGAATGCAACCAAGGTCTTCAACAGTGCGGTGATGGGCGAGCCGGCAGCGGCGTTTGAGTTTAAACCCGAGAAAAAGGTTACACTCACCATCACTGCCAGGACCGAACAGGTTTACACCCAGAATGTCGTCGCCCTCATTGAAGGCACTGACGTGAATTTGAAGCAGGAGTATGTCGCCATCGGCGC
>JAJVHT010000152.1:2817-9964 GCA_022072515.1 bacterium | reverse complement strand
GAGGCCGCGGCTTTACGCCGGGCTTCAAATTGCAGCCGTTGGCGGACATTTACCTGCATTCAAATCTAAATGTCGAAGCCGGTCCCACCAGCGACATCGTTTACGTTTATCTTTTTGCGGCCATCGCCGCATTGATTTTGATGATTGCCAGCATCAACTACATGAATCTGGCAACCGCAAGATCGGCGAGGCGCGGGCGCGAAGTGGGGTTGCGAAAAGTTCTCGGCGCACAGCGCAGCGCGCTGGTGCGGCAATTCATCGGCGAGTCGTTGTTGATGTGTTTCGCTGCGCTGCTGTTGGCGGCGATGATCGCCGAGTTGATTCTGCCGATTTTCAACAACCTGTCGGGGAAAAGCCTCGAGTTCGATTACTCTCAACACCCCCAATTATTCGTCATTTTCATCTGCATCGCCGGCGGAATCGGTCTGATGGCCGGAAGCTATCCGGCATTTGTGCTTTCGGCATTCCGGCCCGTCGCCACCTTAAAGGGTGAATTGAAGTCCGGACGCTTGGGCTTGTTGCTGCGCCGGTCGCTGATCACGATCCAATTTGCCGCCTCGATCATTCTAATCGTTGCCACCACCGTGGTGATGAAGCAAATGGCCTTTGTGCGCAGCCAGCCCCTCGGCTTCGAACAAGAGCAAATCGCCGTCATCCCGATTCGCGATGGCGAGATGCGCAAGCATACCGAGAACTTGAAGCAGGAATTTCTTGAACATCCGAGTATCGTGAGTGTTTCAGCCGCGGCCGGCGTGCCCGGTCGCACCATGCTGGTCGATAACTTTTCGGTGCGACCCGCAGGCGCTGACCGTTCTGCGCAGATTCCAATGCAAATCGTCGGCGTGGATTACGATTTTTTCAAGACCCTTGGGGTCAAATTGATGGACGGCCGCTTTTTCCAAAAGGAGATGCGCACGGATTCGGCTTCAGCATTTATCGTGAATGAGTCCGCAGCAAAAGCCTTGGGTTGGGATGCTCCCATTGGCGAACGCCTCGAATTGGTGATGGATGACGGCAAGAAGGGCGCAATCATTGGCATGGTGCATGATTTTCATTTTGCCTCGTTGCACGAGAAAATCGAGCCGATGGTTTTTCACATTTGGCCGCAACGTTACTCCTGCTTCGCCGTCAAAATGCAGGCCGCCGATATTTCCCAATCCATGGCGTTTCTGCGCTCGACCTGGTCACGAATGCTCCCCCATCACCCGTTTGAATTTTTCTTCCTCGACGAAGAATTTAATCGGCAATATGCGAAAGACGAGCGCGTCGGGCGGATTCTGGGTTACGCCGCAGCGCTCGCCATTTTTGTCGCGTGTCTGGGTTTATTTGGACTGGCCGCCTTTTCCGCCGAGCAGCGCACCAAAGAAATCGGCGTGCGTAAAGTGCTGGGCGCCTCGGTTGCCGGCATCGCCGGCTTGCTCTCGAAAGATTTTGTCAAACTCGTGCTCTTCGCCAACATCATTGCCTGGCCGGTTGCTTACTATGCGATGAACCGATGGCTGCAAAATTTCGCATATCGCCTCGATCTCGGCTGGTGGGTATTTGCGCTGGCCGGTGGACTGGCCTTGGTGATTGCGCTGCTCACCGTGAGCACGCAGGCGATTAAAGCCGCGCTGGCGAATCCGGTCGAAGCCTTGAGATATGAATGACCTCGCAATGCGGAGATCCCGATTTTCGGGATGGAAGCGCTGCGGTATGAATGATTGTGGAATGTGGATTTCGGACTGCGGCACGGCACGCAATTAAGCCGCCGCAATCCGTAATCCCAAATCTGAAATGGAGAAGCATGCTCAAAAATTACTTGAAAATCGCGCTGCGCAATCTGCTGCGGCACCGGCTGTTCACGACCATCAACGTCGTCGGGCTGGCGTTGGGTGCCGCAAGTTGTGCGCTCATCGGTTTGTATATCCAAAATGAACTGAGCTATGATCGTTTTCATCGCGCGCCTGAAAATGTTTTTCGGGTAATGGTGGAAAGCACCGGCGAAGAAGGGAAATCTTTGAACTCGACCACGCCGCGTTTTCTCTCTACCGCGCTGGCTGAAGCGTTTCCGGAGATCGAGAGTGCGACCCAGTTCCGGTTGATGAACAAGACCATCGCGTATCAAAACAAAGAATATCTGGAAACGCGCCTCATTTTTTCTGATCCCGCTTTCTTCGATGTGTTCACTTTTCCATCTATTCAAGGCGATCTGTCCAGGGCGTTGGCCGAACCCAATTCGGCTGTGCTGACAAAATCCTTCGCCCGCAAAATTTTTGGCGAAGAAAATCCCGTGGGCAAATCGTTTGTGGTGCAGCTCAATTTTCGAGCGACTCCGCAAGCCGAAGTCAAAGTTGCCGCGCTTATGGAAGACGTGCCGAAGAATGCACATTTCAAATTCGACGCCGCGCTGCCGTTTACGCTGTTCGTCCCGCCCAAAGATCGCACCGGCGCCATCACCTGGAATTGGTTCGAAATGAAAACTTACGTTCGCCTCAAGTCGCAAGTCGGCCGGCAGAGCATCGAACAAAAGTTTCCGGATTTGGTCCAACAGACGGGTGGCGAACGCGACAAACATAAACTCGTGCTTCAGCCCCTCACGGATATTCATCTTTCCGCCGCCATGCCGTTCGATGACGTCGAGCAGACCAATGTGCGCGATCTCTACGTCTTTGCCGGCATCGCGTTGCTTGTGCTGGTGATTGCGTGCATCAATTATATGGTGCTGGTGACGGCGCGCTACACGCAACGCTTGAAAGAAGTCGGCGTCCGCAAAATCATCGGCGCGACCGTGCCCAAGCTGATTTCGCAATTTTTGATCGAAACCGCATTGATCGCCGCCCTCACCTTGCCCTTGGCTTTGGGAATCGTGGAAATGGCGCACCGCTCTTTTGGTGGGTTGCTGGGAAAAGAATTAGAGATCAATTATTTGAACAATCAAATCTTTCTGTGGGGAAATTTGTTCGTGCTGATTTTTTTCACCATTGTGGCGGGATTTTATCCGGCGCTCTTTTTTTCGAGAATCAACGCCGTCGCGATGTTGAAAGGGCAGGGCGCCGGCGTGCGGGCTTCGACACGGTTGCGCAAAAGTTTGGTTATCGTGCAATTCGGCGTTACTATCGCGTTGTTGGTTTGCGTTGGAGCGATGTATGAGCAACTACGCTACACCCGCACCAAAGAGCTCGGCTATCGGCATGACAATCTTTTGGTGGTCAAAACCGCCGGCCTGGAAAAGCAGATGGGCGTTTTGAAACAAGCGGCGCTTTCACATTCTGCGGTCAATGCAGCAACGCTCTCCAGTTGGCTGCCAGGTTATCTTACATCTGAAACGATCATGGGCCATCCTCGCGGCGAGGGCACGATTGTAACCGAATTTGTCGAAGCCGATTGCGACTTGCTCAAAACTTTTCAAATCCAGCTTCTGAAAGGACGAGATTTCGATTGCAGCAGTCCCAGTGATACACTGAATGTTTATCGAGGTGGCAAAGTTGATTTTAGTCTTCTGCCGCGCGTGTCCATTTTACTCAATGAAACCGCGGTGAAAGCGCTCGGTCTCGAATCTCCGGTCGGCAAGGAGCTGAATTATTCGGCGCTGCAAGGCACGGTAATTGGCATCATCAAAGACATGCACAACCGTTCGTTGCACTATCCGATCAAACCCATGGTGATAAAATACTCCGACTATGCGGAGCAGCTCGTCGTCGCTTACCAGCCCGGCCATGAAGCGGAAGTGCTGGCGTATTTAAAATCGGCCTGGGAAAAGCTCACCACCAAAAGCGACTTCACTTATCTTTTCCTCAACGATCATCTCCGCCAGCTTTATGCCGCCGAGGAAAAGCTCATGAGCATGACGGCGTGGTTTGCGGCGCTGGCAATCGCGCTTTCCTGCCTCGGCTTGTTCGGCATGGCTGTGTTCAGCATCGAGCGGCGCAGGAAAGAGATCGGCATTCGCAAAGTGCTCGGCGCTTCGGTAGGCGGCGTGGTCACAATGCTCTCCAAAGATTTTATCAAGTTCGTGCTGATCGCCAACCTGATCGCGTGGCCGGCGGCGTGGTATGCGATGAATAAGTGGCTGCAAGATTTCGCGTATCGCATTGAACTTGGCTGGTGGACCTTCGCGCTCGCCGGCGGAGTGGCGCTGCTCATTGCTTTGCTGACGGTGAGCGCCCAAGCAATTCGCGCGGCGCTGGCGAATCCGGTGGAAGCGTTGAGATACGAATAATAAAACGTAAAAAGTGAGTAACTATTCAGCTATTTTACCGCCCGGGCGCTTATTTTTGAGATTTGTTATATCGCGCCTATCTATTTTTGCACGCAGATTTGAGCGCCCGGGCGGTACTGAATAGTTACAAAAGTGTGCGTAATTTTTTTGTCACGTCTACGCATTACGTTTTACGCCTTAACAATATCGAGGACAACAGCATGCTTTCAACCTATTTCCGCCTCGCGTGGCGCAATCTGCTGGCGCACAAAACCGTGGCGCTGATCAATATTTTCGGCCTCTCCATTGCCGTGGCTTGTTGCATCGCCGTATTTCTTTTTTTGCAAAATTATTGGGCGCTCGACCATTTTCATGCACACGGCGAGCGCATTTTCATGGTGGAATACGTCACCGAAATTGACAGCGAAAGACAAATTTGGGGCGATGTGCCGGCGCCCATTGCCTCGGCCCTGGCCGCGGATTTTCCGCAAGTCGAACGCGTCGTGCGCATGCAGCGGGAAGGCGTAAAACTCTTCAATCAGGAAAATACTTTCAATGAAGTGCTCGTCTATGCGGACACCGGCTTCTTCGCGATGTTTACTTTTCCGTTGCAATACGGCGATCCCGCCGCGCTTGCCGATCCGAATGCGATCATCTTGAGCGCGAGCATGGCGCAAAAATATTTCGGCGCAGAGATGCCCCTCGGGCGCACGCTCACGCTGATGACCGATGAACAAGAACGCAAGCAATTTGTCGTGCAAGGCGTGGCGCAACCTTTCCCGACCAACACCGGTTTTACTTTCGACCTTCTCACCGGCTATCACGCCGTACACAAATCGCTGAAATCACAAGATTGGAAAACCGGCACGAGCAACTGCGTTTTTGTGCAATTGCGCCGGCCTGAAGACGCCGTACAGCTTGCGCCGCAAATGGCGCGTTATCTGGCGCCGTTCAATGCCGGCAATCCGGAAGCAAACATCGTCACTTTTGCGCTCGATAATTTGCGGCACCCGATGCCCGGAGCTTACGATGTGATACGCCGCCCGGCAGAGGCGCCGCATCCCGTGCTCACGCTGATGTTTGCGCTCATCGCGCTGACGATGATGGCGCTGTCCTGCTTCAACTACGTGAACATTTCGCTCGGCGGCGTGTCGCGGCGATTGAAAGAAATTGGCATTCGCAAAGTCATGGGCGGTCAACGCGAGCAGCTTGTCGCGCAATTCATGTCGGAAAATTTGTTGCTCTGCCTCATTGCGTTGCTGATCGGACTTATGATCACGGAAGCGTTTCTCGTCCCGCTGCTCAACGCGAACTTCGTGTTGAAAGTCAAGTTTTCGCTGACGGACAACGCCGGCCTGTGGCTGATGCTCGTGGGTTTGCTCGCGTTCACGGCGATCGCTTCCGGCGCGTATCCCTCGCTCTATGTGTCGTCATTCAAGCCCGTGGCCATTTTCACCGGCAGGTTGAAATTTTCCGGCAAAAACATTTTGCGCCGCGGCTTGCTGACCGCGCAGTTTGCGCTGGCGTTTCTGGCGGTGATCATCACCGTGGTGCTGATGACGACGCTGCGCGTGTGGGAAAAACTCACGTGGGGCTACGACCCCGGCCAGACTTTGGTCGTGCAGCTCAACGACAGCCAGCAATTCCCTTTGTTGCGCAATGAAATATTGAAAAACCCCGGCGTGTTGCGCGTTGCCGGCTCCGTGGATCATGTCGGGCAAGGTTGGCGTCCGGAAATCTTTCAAATTGGCGAGGCCAAACAAAAGGCGTCACGCTATGACGTCGGCGCCGATTATCTGGAAGCGCTCGGCCTGAATTTAGTCGCCGGACGTTTTTTCGATTTGAATCGCCGTGTTGAAGATGAAAACGCCGTGGTGGTCAATGCGACTTTGTTGCGCAAACAAGGTTGGACGGAAGCGATTGGCAAACGCTTGCGGATTGAGACGAAAGATTACACGATTGTGGGGGTAGTCGGCGATTTCAAGCTTTTCGCCACCGGCGCAAACCGGCCGGCGCTGTTCGTTCGCGCCGAAGAAAATGCGTTCAGCAATCTCGTTGTGCGATTCGCCCCCGGAAGCGGCAAGCCAGTCGCCGCGCAAATCGAGCAGGACTGGCAGCGGCTTTTTCCCGGTATGCCGGTCAATCATTTTTTTCAAACCGAAGTTTTTGACGGTTTCTATCAAACTTCGTGCCGGCTTGCGAAAAGTTTCGGCTATATCGCCGGCCTGGCGCTGCTCATTGCCTGCATGGGTTTGTACGGCTTGGCCGCGCAGCATTTTGCCCGGCGCTTGAAGGAAGTCGGTGTGCGCAAAATGCTCGGCGCCTCCGTCGCGCAAATTCTGTTGTTGGTGAACCGCGAATTTATGTTTTTGCTTTTGGCCGCCGGCGCGTTTGCGACCGCGCTGAGTTTTATCGGCGTTCGCCTCCTGCTGCAAGGGGCAGAAAGATTCGTCGGCAGCTACGCGCCCGGCCCCGGTCCGTTTCTGCTGGCCAATTTGTTGGTCTTGCTCACCGCCGCCATCGCGATTGGCCGGCAATCGTGGAACGTGACGAAAGTGAACCCGGCGGAGATGTTACGCAACACGGAATGAGTCGAGGGCCGAGGGCTTAGAGCAGAGAGTAAAAAAACACCGATTCTCTATGCCCTCCGCCCTAAGCCCTCAGCAAGGAGAAACCATGTTCTCAAACTACCTCAAAATCGCCCTGCGCACTTTGCTGCGCGGCAAAACCTACACGGTGCTGAACGTGTTCGGCCTGGCCATCGGCTTGACTTGTTTTGGCCTGATTGCCGCGTGGGTGAGGCATGAATTGAGTTATGATCGCTTTCACAAAAAGCATGAGCGCATTTATCGCATTGCCGGCAACGTGAAAACCGACGCCGAGACGTTTGATCAAGCCGTGACCGCGCCGCCGATGGCAGAGGCGTTGCAGCAGGATTATCCGGAAGTGGAAAACGCCGTCCGGCTC
>JAJVHT010000152.1:0-2717 GCA_022072515.1 bacterium | reverse complement strand
GCGCATTTATCGCATTGCCGGCAACGTGAAAACCGACGCCGAGACGTTTGATCAAGCCGTGACCGCGCCGCCGATGGCAGAGGCGTTGCAGCAGGATTATCCGGAAGTGGAAAACGCCGTCCGGCTCGACATGAATGATTGCATCGTGCGCTACGGCGAGAAGCAATTTCTGGAAGACGGTGTGCTCTTCACCGATCAAAGTTTTTTCGAGATGTTTGATTATCGTCTGAGCACCGGCGACATGAACACGGCATTGCTTGAGCCGTACAGTCTCGTGCTCACCGAATCCCTCGCGCGAAAATATTTTGGCGCCGAAAATCCAGTCGGCAAAATCATGACGCTCTTCCATTATGATCCCAGCGGCACTGGCGCGCCATACAAAATTACCGGCGTGATGCCCGACCCGCCTCAGAACGCCCATTTCATGTTCAATATGCTCGGCTCGTTCAACACGTTTGAGACCGCCAATCCGGGCGCCCGCACCTCCGAATGGCGATATTTTTGGAACGGCTTTTACACTTATGTTTTGTTGAAAGCAGGCGCCGACCCCAAAGCGTTCGAGCAAAAGCTACCGGATTATGCCGAGCGCTATTTGGGCGAGAAGTCGCGTGAGCTGAAAATGTTTTACACGTTCTCGCTGCAGCCTCTGGCCGATATTCATTTGCACTCGCGCCTGCGCTATGAAATTCACGCCACAAGCAGCATGAGCACGGTGTACATTTTCGCAACGGTGGGCTTGTTCATCCTGTTGATTGCCTGCATCAACTACATGAATCTCACCACGGCGCGCTCGTTGAGCCGCGCCAAAGAAGTCGGCGTCAAAAAAGTGCTCGGCGCGGTCAAGCCGCAATTGATCCGGCAATTTCTGGTCGAGTCCACGCTCGTAGCGGCGATCGCGCTGGGGCTTTCTTTTATTTTTATGGAATTGCTGCAACCCTTCTTTTTCGATCTCACCGGCAAAAAGATCGAGCCGTTCTTTTCGAATGAATTGCTTGTTTCTCTCTTCGGCACAACCGTGCTGGTCGGATTGCTCTCCGGGCTTTATCCGGCTTTCTTCATTGCCATGTTCCGGCCGGCGCAGGTGTTGAAAGGCGCGTTCAAATCATCCGGCGCCGGCATTGCGCTGCGCAAAGGCTTGGTGGTCGTGCAATTCGCCATCGCCATCATTCTGCTCGTCGGCATCGGCGTCGTGAAGTCGCAAATGGATTTTATTCACAACAAGGATTTGGGCTTCAATAAAGAAGAGCTACTCGTCCTCGACGTTAATGGTTTTGCCGAAGTACAGAACGGCATTCAACCGTTCCGCGATGAATTGGTGTCGCAGCCGTCGATCATGGGCGTCACCATTTCGCGCGGCTTGATCGTCGGTGGCCTGAGCAATTCTCATGTCGAAACCGTTGATGGCAGCGGCAAAGCGGTTTCGACCAGCATTTACCAGCATCAAGTCGGGTATGATTATCTGGACGTCTATGGCATGAAGCTGGTCGCCGGCCGCAATTTTTCTCCGCAAGCGCCAGGCGACACAGCCGGCAGCGTTTACATTGTGAATGAAGCAGCCGTGCGCGTCCTAGGTTGGGGCGATCCGCAGCAGGCGTTGGGAAAACCGTTTCGCGCCGGCAATCCGGCGGGGACGGTTATCGGCGTGGTGCAGGATTTTCATTTCACCACGCTACAAGAACGCATCGAGCCGGTCGCCCTCAGCCCCACGTCACCAAACCGTTTTTCGCGTATTTCCGTTCGACTTAACACCACGCAGATAGCGGCGACGATAGAATTTATCGAGCAGGCCTGGCGCAAGCATTTTCCCAAGGCGCTGTTGCAATACTCGTTTTTCGATGAGCGCCTGGAGCGGCAATATCAAGCCGAAAAGCTATTCGGCAAAATTTTTACGGTCTTCGTCGTGTTGTCGCTTGCTATCGCCGGTCTCGGCTTGTTCGGTCTGGCTGCTTATGCCGCCGAACAGCGCACCAAAGAAATCGGTATTCGCAAAGTGCTCGGCGCCTCGGTGGCCAATGTGATCGGCTTGTTGTCTAAAGATTTTGTCAAGCTCGTGCTGTTAGCGAATGCGTTCGCGTGGCCGATTGGTTGGTATGCGATGAACGAGTGGCTGCAAAATTTCGCCTATCGCATCGACCTCGCTTGGTGGATTTTCGCGTTGTCCGGCGGACTGGCTTTGCTGATCGCGCTGCTGACCATCAGCGCGCAAGCTCTCAAAGCGGCATTGTCAAATCCGGTCGAGGCGCTGCGGTATGAATAAAAAGAGTAAGCAGTAACCAGTGATCACTGAATACTGGATTTACACATGCTCAAAAACTACTTAATAATCGCCGCCCGGAATTTTGTAAAATACAAAGCGTGCTCGTTCATCAATATCGCCGGACTCGCCATTGGCATCGCCTGCTGTATTTTGATTTTGCTCTATGTGCAGGACGAGCTGCATTTTTACATTTCACTTCTGCGGAGTTCAGAAAACGCTCGGAATCAACAATGCCCTTGATTTTAAGCTGTGCAGCAAATGGTGATCGCGCGTGAACTCTTGTCATCGGCAACTTAATGAAAGGATACAATTATGAAAGCTCTCGGTAAAATACTTTTTGTCTGCATCATTCTGCAAGCCTGGTCACTGCATGCCCAAACCGCGGCAGATTCCGCGGCGATCAAAAAAGCGGCGTTGGATTATGTCGAAGGCTGGTATGAAGGCAATCCCGAACGCATGG
>JAJVHT010000005.1 GCA_022072515.1 bacterium | reverse complement strand
AAAGGCTTTCATTTCGGCGATTGGCTGGCGTTTAGTACCACGCGTTCCGATTATCCCGGCGCGACGACGGATAAAGATTTAATCGCGACGGCGTACTTTGCTTATTCAACCAGTCTGGTACAACGGACGGCCGAAATTCTTGGCAAGAAAGAAGACGCGCAAAACTTTGCGCAACTGGCCGAGAAAATAAAGACCGCTTTTAACAAAGAATTCGTCACCACCAACGGGCGGCTCGCTTCAAACACGCAAACGGCGTATTCGCTGGCGCTGGCGTTTGATTTATTGCCGGAAGCGCTGCGGGCGGCCGCAGCCCAGCGGTTGGCGGATGACGTGAAACAGTTCGGACACATCACCACCGGTTTTCTCGGTACCCCGCTCATCAGCCATGTGCTGACGCGATACGGCTATTTAGAGTTGGCTTACAAACTGCTGATCCGCCAGGAATATCCGTCGTGGCTTTATCCCATTCGCATGGGCGCGACCACGATTTGGGAACGTTGGGATGGCATCAAGCCGGATCACTCATTTCAAGATCGCGGCATGAATTCATTCAATCATTATGCGTATGGGGCGATCGGGGAGTGGATGTATCGCGTCGTGGCGGGCATCGAAATCGACTCGGCTCATCCCGGCTACAAACATGTGCTTATTCAACCACATCCCGGCGGCGAATTGACCAGCGTCCGCGCAACGCATCAATCACTGTTTGGCGAAATCGCCTCAGCGTGGGAATTGGCCGCGGGCAAGTTTATTCTACACGTGAGTTTGCCACCGAACACCATGGCCACAGTGCGCCTGCCCGACGCTAAACTTGCCACGGTAACTGAAAGCGGCAAATTGTTGGAGAAAACACCGGCGGTGACCCAGGCAAAACAAAATGACAATGCGGTCGAGTTGGAAATCGGCTCGGGGCGTTATCGGTTTGAATATACGATGGAATAAAAATCCCGCTGCCTCAAATGACGCGACAGCGGGATCCATATTTTAACACGAAAGATAGGCGGCCTCGTCCACGAAGGGAAATTGAAACTGCCGAGGCCGCGCTACCCGCGTGACCAGCTTCGAATTGAAAGGTCGTTTATGTTTATTTAAGCCGTTTGAAAATCTGAAAACCGTTGTCACTTTTAATGGGGCCGCTCACCTCGCCGACTTTCAACGCCATAATGGCGGCTTCGTATGCTTTCGAAAAATCGCCGGGATAGGCATCACCCAAATCGCCGCCACGCTCGCTGTTCGGGCCAATTGACTTTTGCGCGGCCAGCTTGGCAAAATCACCGCCGGCTTGCAATTGTTTCAGTAGCTCTTGCGCCTCGGCCTCGGTTTTAACGAGAATCATCGCGGCGCGATAGGGCTGGCCGCGAAAGATGCCGCGTTCTCCGGTGACCGATTCTTTCCAGATGAAACCACGGAGATTGACAAACAGCCATTTATCCTGCTCCTGCAAAACCACCATACCCGACCCCTTGGCGAGCACGCCGATTTTTTCACCGGTGGGGGAAGGCGCGGCGCGCAAATTCTCCTCCGCAGTTTTCACAAAAACCGTTTTCCCTTGATAAAAAGCTTCCTGCCACGCCTGCACCGCCGAAAGCAGCGATGGTTGAAAACTCACCATCAGCACAATCGTTACCAATACGCCTACCACAAAACCTTGCCAAAACTTCATTTTTTTCGACTCCCTTCGGTAACTCAACATTTAAGCAAAATAATGGTGGCCAGATAATCTGTGCTTGTTTCACCAACCCATGATTTTGTCACCATCACCTTGTGAACAATTTTTTCTACCCAAGTTGCGAATATACTATTATAATAAATTTCGGCGCTCCTCGCAATGACAATTTTTTACTCAATGCGCGCTCGGGAGCAACGTGGCCGGCTGCGGGATTAATGTAATCTCCAAAGCCGTCATGGCCTGTGGTTGAATTTGCAGGTTGGGAAAAATTTCGGTTTTATAATTGGGCGCGCGAATTTCCAGGGTATAACGCCCGGGAAACAGCAGGCGGTCGAAGCGGCCATACACGGCGTCGGAACGCCGGCACTTCACGTACGAAGCATCAGTGCCGCTGACGTGAATTTCTGCGGCCAGAGGTTTTCCCGTCAAGCGATCGCGCACATGGCCGGTCACGCCGCTGCCCAGGGCGCGCTCCAACAAAAACAATGCACCTTGCAAATTTTCGCCGGTAATGCGCGGGATATCTTCCAACTCGGCAAAATAAGCTTCGCCGGTTTCGATGATGAAATCCATCGTGCCCAATTCGCCGTACATCCAAATCGAGCTTTGGCCCACGCGGCCGTTCAAGGGCAAAACACTATATGCGCCGTTGCCGGAGAGCCGGCCGATTTTTTCGGCGCAGCGCTGAGCGATGTCAATAATCAATTCCTGATCGGGGGCGCGATGATAGTTTCCCCACGGGTAAAGCACGGACTCGCCGTAACTATGATAGGAAGCGCCGATGAGAAAATTTTCGCGCCACGCCAGATCACGCAACGCTTGAATCTCTTTTTCGGAAAACGGACCGCTGCCGCGATAGAACCAGCTCGCCGGCGTGCCGTCGCCGCCTTCGTCCCAATTGAAATCATAATTGCGATTGAGATCGACGCCGTCCACCACGGGATCGAAGACGCCGTCGTTATTGTTGTCGCGAAGATTTTTGCGCCACCAGGGAAATTGCAATTGATTTTGCAGAATATACTCGTAGCCGTCGGGATTGACCATCGGCACCAGCCAGATTTCCAAATTATCGACGAGGCGCGTATAGCGTGGATTTTTCCCGTAGTTGGTGAGCAGCGTTTCCAAAATAGTCTGGCAAATGAACGCGCCGACCGGCTCGCGCGCATGATGCACACCGCTAAAAAGCACAGCCGGTTCATCTTCGTCACGATCCGGATTATCCGAAATGCGAATGGCCCAAAGCGGTTGCCGCCAGCTTGTCGATTCGCCGATTTTTTCAAGATGCGCGAGTTGCGGATAGGCCTGCACTAAATCGAAAAATCGACGTTCGAACTCAGCCAGATGCGGATAGGCGCTCAACAAACTCGCGGAATGATTTTCTGCACGCGGCAAATGCCGGCTGAAAAATGACGCCTGCATGAGCTTTTGCTCCGGCGCCGCTTCTGGCATGACCGGCATCCTTTTTAACCACGGCCAAAGATCGGAAAGGTTGGGATGCAATGGCGACAACTGGCCGTCGCGAGGCGGAGCCGGCTTGTCATAAAAACGCAACAACAGTAAGCTGCACAAGATGGTGAAGCCGACCCAACTCCACCAACTCGGGAGGGTAGAACGTTGCGAGGGGTTGTTGCTCCGGGGCATCTCTGGTATCCGTGTCGTAAAGATGTAATCCGGCCTTGCCGATTGGCGGTTGACGCCATCGCATCTCGCGCCTTCGGGATGATGATTCAAAAATAAACTTACAGGAGAAACTCGGGCAGCGTGAATGGCTGACAGTTCAGAATCATCCACGCGAGGTGGCAAATCCAGCGCCGAGAGTTACGGCGGCATATCGTCAAACGTCTCCCCAGCCAAAAGGAATGAGCATAATTTAAGCGTTCGCAGCAAAAAACGCAAGCAAATAAAAACGGCGGCGCCAAAAAATTTATGGCCACCGATCGGTGACCTGCCCCGGCACAATTTTGCGATATAATTGAAAGTTTTGTGTGGCTTTGAACGTCGGCATGTTATAAAAATTTGTATCGCGATAGAAATAAACGCCGCAACCGAGCTGCAGCGCGTCTTCGGCAAGCAGGTTGGCGCGATGCGGCGGCGAATTCATCCATTGCGCCACGATCGCTTCCGCAAAAGAAAGATAGGTGTGCGGAGGAATGAGAGGGCCATCGGGCACGTAACTGAACGTGCCTTTTTTGGGGTCGCGGCGATAAACCGGTGTCGCCGGTTTGTACTTGATCCCAAAGTGGGTGGCGATGTTCTCGGCAATAGCCGGATTCTTGATTCCAGCCAATTTCGCACGCTGCGCCGGCGTTGTTCTCCGGTTGCTGTACGGATTGTCGTGTGAAAAGAAGTTTTGCTCGGCCATGTATTTGGAATGATGATAGGCGGCACGCTCCAACTCGATGGCGAAGGTTAGCGGTTTGCGTTTGTTTTGAACCCGCGTCTCGTTGGTCACGAAAAAAATGGCCGCATGCAGCAGGGGATAGTCGATGCGCTCAAAGTCAATGCTCTGCTGCAAAAGCGGGTTGCTGCGGAAATTTTTGTACGTCGTGACATTGTAATTTTCATAACGCCAACCGGTTTGCGAAAATGCCGAGGCGCCCAACCAAGCGACGATAAACCATACCAACCAATTTTTCATATTCAATCAAAAGCTGTTGGGCGCGTGTGGTCGTGCAGATGCGCCAACACTTCCGCTAAATGCCGTTCGTTGGTTCGATTCATGGAAAGCGGCGGCAGGTTATCGAAACTGAAA
Source organism: bacterium (assembly GCA_022072515.1). Taxonomy (GTDB): domain Bacteria; phylum Zhuqueibacterota; class Zhuqueibacteria; order Zhuqueibacterales; family Zhuqueibacteraceae; genus Zhuqueibacter. The sequence goes on along the minus strand of JAJVHT010000005.1, from coordinate 5,580 downwards.
AAGTCGGCGGCAAGCGTCTCGTTGCTCGGGCGCGGCTCGCCGCTGATGATATCGCATCGAAAGATGATTTTATAGGCGTGATAAAATTCCAGCGGCCGGCCGGTGCGATTGGCATCATAAACGGCAATGACTTTTTTCGGCACGACAGCAAAACCGCTCTCTTCCCAGACTTCCCGCACCACCATTTCCGAAGGTTTTTCCCCGACATCCGCCCAGCCGCCGGGCATGCACCAGCGCTCGTCCGTCCGTTCCTGCACGAGCAAGATTTTCCCCTCGCGAATCACCGCGCCGCGCACGTCGATTTTGGGCGTGGCATACCCGGGTTGTGCGAGAAAATTCTGCTGCAACGACTCTTGCGCCAATTCCGAATAGCGGGCAACAATCTCGGCGGCGATTTCACTCAGACGTTGATAGCGGCCGATTTCATATTCGTTTTGTGTGAATGTGAGGCCGGTTTGGCTCAACGCTTGAATTTCGCGCGCCCAAGCGAGCCAGGGTGGGGAAGAGGGATCGTCCATGAGCAGTTCTGATCTTTTATCGATTAATAATGTATTCAAATTGTCCGGTGATCTCTAAATAATTTTCGGGAAAATCGGCGGGCAACGCCCGAAATGGCGCAGAGAGCTGCACCGCCCGCACGCTGGTTTCCATCAGCGATTTGTGGCCTTCATAACCCAGCAATTCCAAATTCTCCAACGTCCCATCTTTCAAGATGCGAAAACGCAAAACGGTGCGGCCACTGATGATGCCCATGTGTGTGAACGCCGGCGGCGGATGAATATTGCGCTGAATTTGATTCTTCAGCCACAGCAAATACGGCGCGTATTCCCACGCGTACGTGTTCAGCGAAAAACTGCCCAACGCCGGCGCCCGTGACGTGGTGTTATCCCGTCCGGGATCAAAACGGCTGGCAAACGGCCAGGCGGTCTGGTTGGTCGCAGTTTTTTCGGTTAAAAATTCTCGGCGAAAATTAGAACTAATGCCGTCATGGGGACGAACTGGTTCGATTCGCGCCGGCACCTCGTCGCTGACGGCTTTTTTAGGTTTGGCGCTTGCGGTTGTTTGGCCGGGTGTCATTTCAGGGCGAGGATCGGAATCGGCGTCTTGCAATGTGCCACGAGAAAACGGCTGGCCGATCGGCAAATTGTCCGGCGCAACGGGATTTTGCGCTGCCGCATTTTTATCCGAAAGATGAGTTGCGTTGGCCGGCGGTTTCTCCTGGCGCGCCGTTTCCGGCGTTTCAGCGAGCGTGACTAACCAGGAGGGATGGTATTCCTGCGTGGCGACGAGTGGACGCAGAGTAACCGGCGTATAGGCAACAAACCGTTTGATGACAAACAGCAGGCCGATATTCAGAACGATAGACAGCCCCAAAGCCAACAAAAGTATCTTTTGATAAGTGGCTCTTATCCGCGTACTGAACGGTTCGTATGTTGGCAAATTGGTTTCCATTATAATATCAGACGCTGCAAGTCGCTCGCGAGTTCGATTTCTCCGGAAAAATATTTTCGACATTGCGCGGCAACATCCACCGCAAAACAGTCAGGATAAAAATGCGTGAGCAAAACGCGCCGGCACCCGGCTTGCGCGGCCAACTGTCCAACTTCGCCGGCCGTCAAATGCGCCGGCATGCCAAGGCCATCGGGAAACGCACAGTCGATGATCAACCAATCCGCCTGGCGCGCCAGGGTGGCCACTTCGGTGCAGAAGCCCGTATCGCCGGTGTAGGCTAAGATTTTCCCCTCCAATTCCAGGCGATAGCCGTTCGCCGCTGTGCCATGCGCCATCGGCAATGTTTCGATTTGCCAGGGGCCGAGAGTGAAGTGCTCGTCTTGCACTTCGTGAATAAGCACCGGCACGGGCAGGCGCTCAAGCCAATCTCCATAGACTTGGGGCAACCGGGCAAAAAAATTCGCGAATCCCGGCGGACCGAACAGGCGAAGAGGACGCTCAGCCCGCTGCTGGCCTTCGCCAGCCAGCGCCCACAGCAACGCGGGCAAATCGGCAATGTGATCAAGATGCAGGTGGGAAAAGAGAATGGCATCAACGTGCAGAATCGGCAGTTCGGCTTCGAGCGCGCGCCGAATGACACCGCTGCCGCAATCCCACAACATAAAAAAGTCCGGGCGCCAAATGGCGTAGCCGGACATGCTCCGTTCCCGGAGCAAAACGCGCGTGCCGGAACCAAGAACTGTGAGAGCGGCGGTCATTCCCTGTCTTCCAAAGAAGCCATTGCGCCGAATGTGGCTTTGCGGGCGGTGAGATACACGGAATTATTTTCTCCGCTATTGGGAAATGGGCGTGAGCGAATGTCGCGCCGATGAGGAAAGTGCGAGGCTTAATTCATCCACGCCGGCGATTTTTTCAAGCGTTCTTGAATGATGCGGGCAAAACGCGGGCGGTGGATCAACTCAAAAAGCTTCTCCTTGTCTGGAAACAATTCCAAAACGTGCCGCCGGGTCAGGCGAATCAGCGCGCAGGCTTCCAAGACGGAAATATTCCCCTGGGCAATCACCGCCGTGGTGATATCGACGAGGCAACGGAGTTCACGAATTTTTCGCTCTTCTTCGCGCAGCGCGTCGGTTAAATCGCGTCCTGCCGAAGGCGCATTTTCATTATTATTAACCATCATCAACATAACTTGGATTTTAAAAATACCCCTGAATAAAATTAAGGTACAAAATTTTTGCTGAAAAAAGCAAGGTAATTATTTTCACTAACGCGAAACACGGCCATCACTAAAAACAAAACCGGTGACCATCTGCTTTATGGCGAGCAGACAGGCACCGGTTTATGACAACCCAACCAAATCGAAAACTTAATCGCCCCAATAATTGTCTTCCCATTTTTCGTCATCGATGCGGACACCGGCGGAGGCGGGTTCGCCGAGGCGCGCTTCGTGGCTTTTTTGGCACTTCAAACAGTAGGCGGCGGTGGGCACGGCTTCCAAGCGCGCTTCGTTAATTGGCTGGCCGCAGATATCGCACAGGCCGTATTCACCGGATTCGATTTTCGCCAACGCCGAATTGATCGCCAGCCAGTGCTGGCTGTCTTCGTGCTGCAGCATCGCGGAAATTTCTTTCGAGCCGTCGATGGTGGCGCGATCATAAACATCCGAGGGCACCTCCGTCGGCGCCTCGCGATAGTCCCGGTGCTCATGCGCCAACTGCCGGAGAATATCGGCGCGCTCTTTTACCAATAACTTTTTAAAAAAGTTCAATTGCTTCCGCGTCATCTTGCTTCACCTCGTCGAAGTTCGACATCCTGTTATTTGGTCCGGTCGAATTGAGCAAGGCAACCCTGAACACACCTGGCGCTTTTTCCGAACCGTTCGGATTGCCCTTTACCATCTATGTTTTTTGTCTCAATTCAACTTGGCGGCTGCTAATTTAATAAATTTTTACGTCATATACAACAAAAATTTTAGTGAACCTATAAACACTCCGACTGAATTGTTACAGATTTAACATCATAACATCAGTTGATTTCGTTGCCAGTTGTGCATTTAAACGTAGCGGCTTTAATTTGGTTCCGTACTTTTTTCTGCGGTTGCTTCCGACGTGGCCGGGCCCGGCTCGCTATATTGGCCGACGATGACTTTGCTGGGCCGCAGCACCTTGCCCTTGAAGCGATACCCTTCCTGCATCACTGAAACCACCACATGGTCGAGCGCCGGCTCTTGGACCGGCTGGGTTAACACCGCTTCGCAGCATTCATAGTCATACGGTTGATTCAACACGTCGATTTTTTCCAGGCCGTGTTTGACCAACAAATCCAGCGTTTTCTGCCGGATCAGCCTGGCGCCTTCGGCCAAACGTTCGGGATGCTGCGTTTCATATTCGATCATCAACCCGAAATCATCCAGAATCGGCAACAGCGCCAGCGCAAAATCACGCCGGGCCCAATCCGCAATTTCGGCGCGTTCGGATTCGTTGCGGCGTTTATAATTCGCAAAATCCGCGGCCAGGCGCAGAAACCGTTCTTGCAATTCTGCTGGCGCTTCTGGCGTCACGCCGCTGCCGTTTTGCGGCTCCGGCGCGACTGCGCCGGTTTCACCAGTTTCCGGGATTGGCGTCGTTTCGACTGGCTCGGCTTGACCATTGGTTTCCTCGGGAGCCGCTTGTGGTTGTCTATCCTGCTTGTTTTCCATTGCCATTACCTCACCACCGATGTATCGAAAATCAATTTCGAATCGGACGCATCAATGTGTAAATAATCGCCCTTTTGTAATTTGCCTTCGAGAAGACGGGTAGCAATCTCGTTGATCAATTCTTTTTGCATGACGCGCTTGAGCGGGCGCGCGCCAAATACCGGATCGTAGCCCTTCTCGGCGAGATAATCTTTGGCCTGTTCGGTGAGCATGCCGTCCAGTCCCTGCCGCTGCAACGTTTTGCGCACCGTGCGCTCGAATTGAATGGAGACGATCTGATGAATTTGCTCCTTCGTCAACGGGTGAAACATGATGACTTCGTCGACACGGTTCAAAAATTCCGGGCGCAGCTTTTGTTTCAGAATTTGCAGCACCTCGGTCCGCGCCGATTCATAAACCCGCTCGCGATTGGCGTCGGTAATATTCTGAAAGCGCTGCATGATGTAATCCGCCGCGATGTTCGAGGTCATAATGATCATCGTGTTTTTGAAATTGACCACATGGCCTTTGCTGTCGGTCAAGCGCCCGTCGTCCAAAATCTGCAAGAGAATATTGAAAACGTCCGGATGCGCTTTTTCGATTTCATCCAACAGCACGACGGAATAAGGCCGGCGCCGCACGGCTTCAGTCAGTTGGCCGCCTTCATCATAGCCGACGTATCCCGGCGGCGCGCCGATCAGCCGCGAAACGTTGAACTGTTCCATATACTCGGACATGTCGAGGCGCACCGTGGCGTTCTCGTCGTCAAACAGAAACTCGGCCAATGCCCGCGCCAGCTCGGTTTTGCCAACGCCGGTCGGGCCGAGAAAAATAAACGAGCCGATGGGACGATTCTCTTCGCTCATGCCGGCGCGCGAACGCCGCACGGCGAGGGAGATCGCTTCCACCGCTTCCTCCTGGCCGACGACGCGTTCACGCAAGCGATCGCCGATTTGCAAAATCTTCTGTTTCTCGCTTTCGAGCATGCGCGTTACCGGAATGCCCGTCCAGCGCGCCACGACGTCAGCAATGTCTTCATCGGTGACTTCCTGCTTCAGCAGCGCGCCGTGTTGATGCAGAGCAGCCAATTTGCCGTTCAGCGTGTCGAGCTGCTTGTTCAATTCGATGAGCCGGCCGTATTTCAACTCCGCGGCTTTGTTCAAATCGCCGACCCGCTCGGCTTTTTCCGCCTCCATTTTCGCCGCTTCGTATTGCTCCTTTATTGTGTGAATTTGCTTGATGGTATCTTTTTCAACCTGCCAACGGCCTTTCAACTGGGCGGAGTTCTCTTTCAAGTCGGCCAGCTCGGCTTTCAATTTTTCCGCGCGCGCTTTAGAAGCTGAATCTTTTTCCTTTTTCAGCGCGACCAATTCGATTTCCAATTGCTTGCTGCGGCGCTCAATCTCATCGATCTCTTCCGGCAGCGAATCAATTTCCGTGCGCAATTTCGC
>JAJVHT010000221.1 GCA_022072515.1 bacterium | reverse complement strand
CCAAATTTTTCAGCGAGCGCGAGTCGCGCGGAAACGGCATCAATCGCGAAGATTTTTTCAGCACCCAACTCACGCGCGCCAATAATGGCCATGAGGCCAACCGGGCCGCAGCCGATGACAGCGTAAACGCCATCAGGTTTGATCTCCGCCATATCGGCACAAAAGTAGCCGGTCGAAAGGACATCGCCCATTAACAAAGCCTCTTCAGGAAGAATTGGCTGCGGTATTTTTAACAGGGTGGATTCGGCCAACGGTACGCGAACGTACTCGGCTTGGCCGCCATGCAAGCCCACACCATTTTGCCGCCAGCCGAAAAGTTGCCCCGAAATGCAGCGGCACGGTAAATTCTTTCGGCAATAAAAGCATGCGCCGCAGTTTGTGGTGAACGGACTAAAGACCGCATCACCTCGTTGAAATTTTTTGACGTCTTTTCCCGCTTCGACAATTTCTCCAACAAACTCGTGCCCCAGTACGGTACCCGCGTCGATGCCTTTTTCGCGCCCATGATAAACGTGCAAGTCTGACCCGCAAATCGCCGTCCGATGAACTTTAACAATCACCTCGCCGGAAGCTTCGATTTGTGGATCGGGGATAGATTCGTAATGAATATTTTCAATGCCGTGAAACGTGAGTGCCTTCATGTGCGGCCTTTAAATTTTTTTGTCGTGTTACGTTCTAGTTCAGAAAAATTTTTGTGTGCGCTTGGAATGACGAATTGATTTTGCTATATTCGATTGACAATTCTGTAAGGCTATCCGTTCAACCCGCGCGTTCAGCCTGCAAAAGAAATCATAAACGGATTCGGTTGATTGAACGGATATACGAGTTCAAATAACAAAAAGGAAATTGTTATGCGGGTCAAGCCGGTTTTTTTTCTCAGCATGCTGCTGTGTTTATGTTTTGTCGCCCCAAAATATTTTTTGAATTCTTCAGTTCAAGAAAAGACGGAAATTGAAAAAAAGCCCAATGATTGGTTTTTCATGCAACGCGCCTTTCCGTATAACGAGATTGACAAAGCTGCGCATTTACAGGCGGTGCGCCAAGCGCAAGCAAGCCGCGCTTTGTTTAAAAACAGCGCCGCGGCAAGCTGGCAGCAAATCGGGCCAACCAACATCGGCGGACGCATCACGGCCGTGGCTGTGCATCCCAACAACGCGAATATCATTTATCTTGGCGCGGCTGTGGGCGGCGTTTTCAAATCGATGGATGGCGGCGTGAACTGGACGCCGATTTTTGATTCGCAGCCGAGCCTTTCAATAGGCGCGCTGGCCATTGATCCGGTCAATCCCGAAACGATTTATGCCGGCACCGGCGAAGCCAATTCCAGCGGCGATTCGTACGCGGGCGACGGCATCTACAAATCAACCAATGGCGGGCAAACGTGGGCCAATATTGGTCTCGCCGACTCGGATCACATCAGCCGCATCGCGATTCATCCGCGCGATTCCCGCGTCATTTACGCCGCGGCCTGTGGCAAGCTGTTTGGCAAAAACGACACACGCGGCATTTACAAATCAACCGACGCCGGGAAAAATTGGCAGCGCCTGCTGTTTGTTTCCGACTCCACCGCGGCGATTGACGTGGCACTCAATCCGCAGCAGCCGGACACGGTATATGCCGCGATGTGGGAACGGATTCGCTCGCCGTATCGCCGTAAAGCCGGCGGCTTGACCAGCGGCATTTACCGCTCGTTTGATGGCGGCCAAAATTGGCGGCGGCTCACCAGCGGTTTGCCGGCGGCATCATCCACCACCGGACGAATTGGGCTTGCGGTTGCACCCTCGAATCCGCAAACGGTTTATGCAATTTACGCCGATGATCCGGGCAATTTCGCCGGCGTGTTTAAAAGCACCAACCATGGCGAGACCTGGCAACGCACGAATGACGGCGCGCTGAGCGGCCTGTTTTCAAATTTCGGCTGGTACTTTGGCAATATCAAGATCGACCCGGCGAATGCCAATATTGTTTATGCGCTGGGCGTCGAATTTTATCAAAGCACGAACGGCGGCCAGGCATGGTCGAATATTCGCCGCGGCATTCATGTCGATCAACATGCGATTGATTTTGATCCGCAAAATCCGCAGCGCGTGTTTGTCGGCAATGACGGCGGATTTTTTATTTCTGCCAATCGCGGCGCGACGTGGGCAAAATCACTGCATCTGCCGATCACCCAGTTTTATGCGGGCACGATTGATTATCTGAATCCGCAACGGACTTATGGCGGCACACAAGATAACGGCACGTTGCGCACCCTTTCCGGTGACGCGAATGACTGGGAGGCGATTTACGGCGGCGATGGATTTTATGTGCTCGTTGATCCCACCGATAGTCGTTATGTTTATGCCGAGTCACAAAACGGCGGGTTGGGCCGTTCGACGAATGGCGGCGCATTGTTCTTGCCGGCGACGGTCGGTATATCATCTAATGATCGCAAAAATTGGTCGACGCCGGTGGAATTTGATCCGAAAAATCCCCGCACACTTTATTATGGTTCGCAGCGGCTTTATCGCACGCGCAATCGCGCCGTGTCGTGGACGGTGATTAGCCCCGATTTAACCAATGGCGCCGGTCCGGACAATTTGGTTTTTGGCACGATCACGACGATTGCGGTTTCGCCGTTGGATTCGAATCTCATTTATATCGGCACGGATGACGCGAACGTGTGGGTGACGCGCGATGGCGGGCAAAACTGGCGGCGGATCAACACCAATTTGCCGCGGCGCTGGGTGACACGCGTTGCGGCTGATCCGGCGAACGTGCAAGTTGCTTACGTCACTTTTTCCGGCCACGCGAGCGGCTCGTATTTGCCACATGTTTTTCGCACGGTGAATCAAGGCGAGACGTGGGTGGATATCGGCAGCAACTTACCGCCCGCGCCCATCAACGACATTGTGATCGATCCGGGTAATACAGCGACACTTTATATCGGCACCGACGTCGGCGTGTTTTACTCCACCGATCTCGGCGTGAATTGGAAGCCGCTGGGCTTCGGGATGCCGCTGGTACCGGTGCACGATTTGACGCTGCATCCGGGTACGCGCAAATTGCGGGCGGCAACCCACGGCCGTTCTTTTTATGAAATTGATTTGAACGAAACGACGGCAATCGCCGCCCGCGAGCACAACACCCCGGCTGTATTTGTGCTCGAACAAAATTATCCCAATCCCATTTCGCGCCAAAGCACAGCTTTATTGACCACCGTTGCCTTGCAACTACCGGAGAAGGGAGAGGCGCGTTTGGAAGTTTTTGATGCGTTGGGGAGAAAAATCGCGAGTCGCCAACTCGGCGCATTGGAAGCCGGTTGGCATCAGCAACAAATCAATGTCGCCGGTTGGGCCAGCGGCAGCTATATCTACCGTGTCACCGTTATACTTAAAAATGGCAAGCTGCTTGCGCAAAGTCGAAAGCTCGAGATCATCAAATAAGCTTCATCACCATCGCGTCCCGCCCTGCTAAAAACAAAAGCCTCGAAATCATCGAGGCTTTTGCAGAAAATCACTCAGGCTTTCGCTTGCAGTTTGCGCCTGGCTTTTTGACGTTTGGCGCGGGCTTTCCGCTGTTGGCGCCGTTCCATGCGCACACGTCTCTGCTTACTTTTGCTTCTGGCCATAAAACTCCGGTTTTGTTGTTTATTGCGCTGTTGAAAATTTTAAATTTTTAACGCATTCTTATGGAAAATAATTTAAAACAGTTTTGAGAGGAAAGCAAGCCTTTTATTACAATTTCATTTACTCGCCCCTCACGGCCACATGAAAACCCGCTGGCGCCGTTGTTTTTCGCGCTTCACCATCTCGCCCCAGCGTCGGATTGATGTGAGGGCGATGAATAAAACGAATTTTGTTTCTCTCCGCCAATGGCAATGGCGCCAAACGTTGAGTCGTTTCCACGATGAACGGAGGCGGAATTTCTTTAAATAATCGTAACTATTCAGTACCGCCCGGGCGCTCAAATCTGTGTACAAAAATAAATGGCGATATAACAAATCTCAAAAATAAGCGCCCGGGCGGTGAAATAGTTGAATAGTTACAAATAATCGTTGACTTTGCGTTTTGCAAATGTTTTATTGTGCTATCTCAAAATTGGACAAAGGAAGGCAAGGCCATGCGACGGATTCTTTTTATTCATTTTCTGATCATTGCGTCGATGAGCGCATGTCAACGCCGGGCAGAGTTTGTCGTTCCGGCGACAGCGGGCATGAATTGGTTCAAAGGCAACACCCACACGCACACGACGATGAGTGACGGCGATTCGCCGCCGGAAGTGGTGGCGCGCTGGTACAAAGAACACGGCTATCGTTTTCTCGTGCTGTCGGATCATAATGTTTTCACCGATCCCGTTAATTTAGCGGCATTGGTTGATTCAACCTTCCTGCTGATTCCCGGTGAAGAAATCACGGCCGGCTTTCGCAAGAAACCGGTGCATATCAACGGCTTAAATCTTTCCCAGCTCATCACTCCCGTGTTCGATTCGTCACTCGTCGGCACGATTCAAAAGAATGTCGATGCCGTTCGCGCCGGCAATGGTGTGCCGCATATCAACCATCCCAATTTCCGCTGGGCCTTTTCGCAAGATGAACTCCTGCAAATCAACAACGACAAGTTACTCGAAATTTTTAACGGCCATCCGCAGGTGCATAATTTGGGCGGCGGCGGTTGGCCGGGCATGGAACAGGTGTGGGATCATTTGCTTACCAACGGCAAAGAGATTTATGGCATTGCCGTCGACGATGCACATCACTTTCAGGGTGAATTTGCGCCGCCGCGCTCCAATCCCGGTCGCGGCTGGGTGGTGGTGCGCGCGAAAAATTTGGCAGCACGTGAAATTGTGGCGAACCTGGAAAACGGCTGGTTTTATGCGAGCACCGGCGTTGAATTGGATGATATCGTCGTGACGCCGGAGCAAATCGAAATTCGCATTACCCCAATCCGTGATTTTAAATTTCGTACCGAGTTTATCGGCAGCGGCGGCAAGGTGTTGCTGAAATCGGAAAGCAACCCGGCAATTTACAAACTCACCGGCAATGAAAAATACGTTCGCGCGAAAGTGTCTGACTCCGGCGGATTCGCCGCGTGGACGCAGCCGGTGTTGGTGCGATGAAAATTTCTAAAAATGCCCTGTGGCTTGAAAAACGTTCAGCGGCGGCTTGAAAAAGCGCAGTTCGCTGGCTGTCTTTTTATTCAGTGGAAAAAAGGTAACTATTCAGTACCGCCCGGGCGCTCAAATCTGTGTGCAAAAATAAATGGCGCGATATAACAAATCTCAAGAATAAGCGCCCGGGCGGTGAACCAGCTGAATAGTTACGGAAAAAATTTATTAAAAAATTGCCTTCGACCAGAGATAGTGTGAACCGCCAACGGCCGCTTTTTCTTTTTTTTATCACCGTCTCCTCTTTTTGTGCATTCGCGCAGACCCCCGGCGCTTTCCTGGGTGATCTACCCTGGCCCGAAGCCGAAGTGCGCCTGAAAGAAGCGCCGCTCATTGTGCTGCCATTCGGCGCCGGCGCCAAAGAACACGGGCCGCATTTGCCGATGAATGCGGATGCCAAAGTCATGGAATATCTCTGCCAGCAAGCGGTCAAAACATTGCCGGTGCTTGTGGCCCCGCCGATACTGCACGGTTGGTTTCCCGCCTTTCGCGAATTTCCGGGCACGGAAGTCGCTGATCATTCCGTTTTCCAGCGTTATGTTTATGAAGTCGCAATGTCGCTTGTTCGCCATGGCGCGCGGCGGATTGTTCTGCTCAACACCGGCGTAGCGCGCGCGACGGGCTTACCATTGTCAATTGTGGCGCGGGAAATTCGTGCACAAACCGGCACGCCGGCGCTCGTGGTTTCTTGGGACGATTTGGAAACGCCGGCAATCGATTCTTTAGCCGAACAAAAAGCCGGCGGCCATGCGGATGAAATCGAAACCTCCATTAGCTTGTATTTGCAACCGCAGTTGGTGCACATGGAAAAGGCTGTGGCCGATTATGGCAGCCGTAAGAGAAAAAATTATCCCGGTTATGAACCCGGTTTGTTTTCACGCCAGCCGCGCGACCCGGAATTTTCTCAAACCGGCTTGTTCGGTGATCCCACCAAAGCGACGGCGGAAAAAGGGAGGGAGGCGCTGGCGATTTTGACGCGACAATTCCTTCAGGCGCTGCAGGGTTTCTCACAAGCGCCGCTTCAAAGCGAGGCCCAATAAAATCATGTTCAACGATTTTCGCGAATCACTGCAACATTACGCCAAAGGTTCAAACACCAGCTTGCTGATGATGTTTATGGCCGTTGGTTTGCTTGCCGCTGGTTTGACTTTTCTGTATGTGTATTTTTTCGCGCGGCATCATCAAGACAATACTTTGGTTTGCTATTTAGCGCCGTTGCTGATGTTTATTCTTGGTGTTGGGTTTGGCCTCATCGCCCGCAGCAAACGCGGTGATTGGGCGGCAATCGGTTACGCCGTCTTAGCGGTTTTTTTCATATTGGGTTCGCTGATCAGTTGGGTTGTCACTTTTATTCTCTTGTTGATTTATTAAAACATTGAAACGCGGAAGGAGATCACCATGAAACGTAAAATGTTTTACCTCGCTTTATTCAGCCTGCTTTTGTTGAGCGCAACGAGGGGATGGGCACAAAAATCTGGCGATGACCTCCCGCGCCGGGCGGCAGACCTCCACAATAAAATTTTGACCGTCGATACCCACATCGACTGGCCGTCGCATCAGTTGCGCAGCCCTGATTTTGTGCCGCGCGAACGTCATGAACCGGGTAAGATGGGCAGCGGCCAATGGGATTTGCCGCGCATGAAAGAGGGCGGGTTGGACGCGGCGTTCATGTCGATCTTCACTTCGCAAGGCGCGCGCACGGATTCAGGTCACGCGCAAGCGAAAGCGCATGCGCTCAAACTGATTGAGCTGACGAAGAAGATGGTCGCCGACAATCCCGATCTGGCCGAAATGGCGCTGACGCCGGAAGAGGCCTATCGCATTGAAAAGGCCGGCAAACGCGCCATTTTTATGGGCATGGAAAACGGCTACCCGCTGGGCAAAGATCTCGCAAATGTAAAAATGTTTTATGATCTGGGGGTGCGTTATATCACCATGACGCATACACGCAATAACGAATTGGGCGATTCCTCAACCGATGACAAAAAAGAGTGGAATGGCTTGAGTCCATTAGGCGAACAGGTGGTGAAAGAAATGAACCGCCTCGGCATTCTTGTTGATATTTCGCATGTCAGTGACGATTTGTTTTGGGACGTGATCGCCATGACGAAGGCCCCGGTGATTGCGTCGCATTCGAGCGCGCGGGCGTTGTGCGATCATGCGCGCAATATGAATGACGAAATGCTGAAAGCTGTAAAGAAAAACGGCGGTGTCGTGCAAGTTTGTTTACTGGGTAGCTATATCAAAAAGATGCCGCCGAATCCGGAACGCGATGAGGCCATGAAGCCGTTGCAAGGAAAAATTCGCGCCGCGCGGCGGGGTGAGCTGAGCGATGAGGAAGCCGATAAAGTTTGGGCAGCGTATCAAGCGATTGACGCCAAATTTCCGGCGAACCGGCCCACGGTGCAAGATGCCGCCGATCACATCGATCACATGGCCAAAATCATGGGCATCGATCATATCGGCATCGGCTCGGATTTTGACGGCGGCGGCGGGTTGATTGGCATCGACGATGTTTCTGAAATGCCGAATCTCACCAAAGAATTGTTGAAGCGCGGCTATTCGGAAAATGATATTCGCAAAATCTGGGGCGGGAACTTGATGCGGGTGTTTAGTGAAGTCATCAAGGTTTCCGGACAAATACAAGCCAACGGCGTCTCCTCGCATTAAGCGCAAGCGAAGATCGAAACGATAATGGCCCTGGCGCCCGTTGGCGTTTACATTGCAATACGGTCAACCATCGCTACAATCAGAATCATGCATGTGCGCCAAGAGTTTTCCACTTGAGCGATGGTTTCATTTAAGCCATACAAAGCAAGACCTATCATGAAAACTCTCGTGACACTGGCCTTCCTGCTTTTCCTTGTCTCTGCGACTCCAGCGCAAGTTGCGCATGGCGTCGTGAAAGAAGGATTGACCCTTGACAGCAAAATTTTGGGCGCGAAAGTGCGGTACACCATTTACCTGCCCTTTGATTATGACACTTCGAGCCGTTTCTATCCCGTTGTCTATTTGCTGCATGGCTATACCGACAACGACATGGGCTGGATTCAGTTTGGCGAGGCGAATCTCATTGCAGATGAGGCGATCGCCAAACGGGAGCTTCCCGCCATGATTATCGCCATGCCCGATGCCGGGCCGAGCTGGTATATCAATAATTATAATGGTTCGGTGCGTTATGAAGATTTTTTCTTCGGCGAGTTCATTCCGTATATTGAATCACATTATCGCATTCGCGCCGAAAAAAATTACCGCGGTGTGGCCGGTCTGTCGATGGGCGGCTTTGGCACCCTGGTGTATGCCATGCGTCATCCCGACCAATTTGTTGCGTGTGCGGCGTTGAGCGCCGCCGTTAATACCACCGAACAAATGGTGGCGATGGATGAACGCGGCTGGGGCCGTTGGCCAACCACGGTTTATGGACCGGGGTCCGGTGAAGCGCGGCTCACCGAACATCTCCTGTCGTACAATCCCATTCGCCTTGCCGAAACGGTTGAGGTGGAAAAGCTCAAGAGTGTCAGAATTTACCTCGACTGCGGCGACGATGATTATTTGACCATTGGCAATGCCATGCTGCACGTGGCGCTCACCAAACGGCAAGTTCCACATGAATATCGCGTGCGCGATGGCGCCCATGCCTGGTCGTACTGGCGCAGCGGCCTTTTAGAGGCGTTGAAATTCATTGGCACCAGTTTTCACAAGCCTTAGAGTCGGATTGCCGGGCTTTAAAGCAAAACCAGTTCGTCAAAGCAACTTATCACGCGAGAGGAGAGCCAGCATGAAACTTACCATTCTTCGCCTTGTCTTCGCCGGCCTGTTTGTGCTCGGCGCGGTGTGGGCCACGCAGCAGCAAGATTTTTCCACGGTCGAAATTAAAACCACGAACGTGTGCGGCAACATCTATATGCTGGAAGGGCAGGGCGGCAACATCGGCGTCTGTGTTGGCGACGATGGCATTCTCATCGTCGATTCGCAGTTCGCGCCGCTGGCCGAAAAAATTCGCGCGGCGTTGAAAGGACTCAACAACGGCAATTTGAAGTTTTTGCTCAACACGCACTGGCACGGCGACCATACCGGCGGCAATCCAATTTTCGGCAAAGAAATGACGATCATCGCGCATACGAATGTTCGCAATCGGTTGATGGCCGAGCAAAAACGTGGCGATCGTGTCACCCCGCCGGCGCCGAAAGAGGCGTGGCCGGTGATTACTCTCGAAACTTCCTTGGCCGTTCATTTCAACGGCGAAGAAATTAGAGTCATGCATTTGCCGCACGGCCACACCGACGGCGACTGTGTGGTCTTTTTTACCAAAGCCAATGTCGTCCACATGGGTGACGATTTCTTCGTTAATCGCTTTCCGTTTGTCGATCTCGCCAGCGGCGGCGACGTGGAAGGGCTGATCAAAAACATCGCGCAAATGATTCCGCAACTTTCACCCGAAGTCAAAATTATTCCGGGTCACGGCCCGATTTCGACGCTTGAGGATTTGAAAAATTATCATCGTATGCTGGTTGAAACGGTTGCCGTGGTGCACAAAGGTGTCAACGCGAAAAGGAGCCTCGACGAGCTGAAAAAGGCCGGCCTGGGGGAGGAATGGAAATCCTGGGGCAGCGGTTTTATTTCCACGGACCGGTGGATTGAAACGATCTACACCAATTTATCGGCATCGAAAAAGTGATCACATCCCAGATCAACGGCTGAATGTGTACTCTTGACAAGGGATTCACAATGCCTTGCCCCAAAACGTTCTTCAAGACCAGTTGAAAGTATGGAAAAAATGATAGCCCATTTTTTAGTTCTCTGTGGTGAAATTTATCTCGGTCTCGGCTTGCTCTTTGCCCTTTTCTTTGTCACCAAAGGCGCCGG
>JAJVHT010000074.1 GCA_022072515.1 bacterium | reverse complement strand
CGACAGAGCATCTAACTTTCATCCGCAAAGCTCCTTGATTTCTGGGTGCAGCATGACGAGTGTGGTTTGTTGATGGAATATAAAATGCAGAAGTTTTTGGGTCATGTCAAGATTGACATGACCCAAAATGTCATGCCTCAAGACCGTTTCGGCATCTCATATTCATACCCCGGCACGCGCCACATGAAGTTGGGGTCGATGTACGGCTCGACGTCACCATACTTTTCCATCAGCGCGATTTTTTTGCGAATCAACTCACCCATATTTTCACCGTAGATGTAACTCGTTTCCGCCACTTTCGAAACCACCATCCAGTTGATATTTGAAGTTTCCCACAGTTGCAAGAGATCTTTTGCAAATTGAATTTCGACCGTCATCATTTTCCGCAAATAGGCGCGGCTGTTCTCCTTGGCTTTGGCATCGGCGGCGGCCAGATAACCATATACGCCGGCAACCCACATCGCCGTGCTGCGCGCGGTGCCGACCCAACAACGTAAGCCGCGCAAACGATCACGTTGATCGAGAAAGACCGGCGAGGCATTCACGCGGCTATCGGCGAGGGCAATCGCGGCCTCCAAAGGCTGCCACACATTCGCGTCAACCCGCTCGACATATTTTTCGCCGTATTCTTTGCTGATCAAATCAAACAACACATCGCGGCCCAGATCGACCATCGACGGATTGTTCGGCACACTGACCAAAAATTTTTCATAATACGCGCGCTCGGTTTTGGGAACGGCTTCGAAATTCGGCACGAACGGCCGCACCCACAGCCGATACCAAACATAACCGAAACCGGAGTAAAGCGGCAATGGTGGAATATGGCGAATGGCCTGCTCGGCGAGCTTCCAGACTTGCACGAGATCGCCGGCAAGTTTTTCACCCACCCACCGCTGCGCAATTTTATTTACCGTCTCGTCAACATTGAGCTTTCGTGAAAATTGAAATTCACGCCACATTTCCTGATTGATGTTGTATGGCGTCAAAGTCGGTGGCGCGCCGCCGCCCATGTGGGCGAGATGGCTGGCGCCCAAATCGGACGCCGCTTTGAGTTTTTCGTAGGTCATCCACGGATAGGGAATGCCCAACAACGGCTCGAACGTGTAGCCGGTGCCGCGCGAATAAACAAAATGCGGCTCGATCTGCCGCCCGCGAAATTTTTCCAGCAGCGGTTTCTCTTGCGTATCAAAATTCAAATGATACGCCGACCCGGCCACGCCTTTGATTTCGGGATAAACCGGATGCGCGTACGGCAAGTCATACCCGCGCACAAGCAGGGAGGGGACTTCGATATCCAAGCCTTTTTCAAGCTCGCGCACGATGACATCGTGCTCGACTTTGAACGGCTCGATCCGCAGACACACGCGAAAATCGGGGTTGATCTCCGCGGCGGCATGATGCAACACGCGCAGCCAATTCACCGCATTTTTTCCCGCGGCTTCCGCCACTTTCTCGTGATTGCGCCACTCGCGAATCAAGTACGCGCCGCCGTTGCGCCCGACATACAGCGAAGCCGTGTGCTCAAAACCGGAGCCGCTGTCGTTCGTCCACACCGACATGTAATCCAACTCCGGCACTTCTTTGAGCAAATTGCGCATGAGCTCGGCGTAATGATCCTGCACCGCCGGATGCGAAATCGCCAGCGTATAACGCGGCAGCCAACTGCGCATCGGATGATCGACCCGCGCGCCGCGCAACATCGGATAGCGCTCGAATAATTTCTCGGGCACCGTCCGCGGCTCAAAACAAAGGATGCCGGGGCGGAGTCCGTACTTGCGCGCCAAGGCGGCGTATTTTTTGAGCTGGTTCAAATTCGCATTCAAATACTCCGGCGGATACATGCCTTGATTCAAGCGGCTCTCGACAAATTGATCCAGCGCCGCGCAGTAGGTATAAAATTGCGAATAATACTCTTCGGGCACGCGTTCGACATAAGGAATATGCGTCGCCAGCCCGTTGACTTCGAGGTGCGTGTAGCCGAGCCGCGCGTAATGGCGAATATGCTCTTCCGGATCAACGCCGCGCGCCGAACGCCAGCTTTGCGTCAGCAGATAATCAAACAGCGGCCGATGCCAGGCAAAGCTGACTTCGTAGGTTTTGCCATTTGCAAAATGAGTGACGTCTTCCTGCAACAACTCTTCTTGTATTTTGCTAAACAAAGCATACAAGAATGCCGGGCGCGAGGCCGTAAGCTCACCGCCGCCGTCGGCGCCGAGGCGAAAACGCATCCAGCCGTTGGTCTTTTCGGCGGTCGGGCTGACAACGACGTGCAAAATTCCGGGGCCTTTGGCCGTGGATAAATTTTCGGTTGCCACCATTTGGGCTTGGGGCGCCAAAAGGCTTTGTATAAGTCCGGCGACTGTTTTTTCAACTTCAAAACCGTGTACCGGATAAATGATGGTTTTGATTTTCGCAAAGGCTTCTACTAGCGTCATGCAAATTTCCTTTCTAAAAAATAAAATGGCTACAGTAAATATTGAGGATGATAATAAGCGCAGAAATCTGACTAAAAGCAAGTGCAAATTTTACCTTGCATTCCACCCATTTTTCCATTATCATTTCAAACAAGCAATGTGCTCAGGACAAGACAGGAAGTGAGGAAAACTTCAGGACGTTTGGTAATGAAAGAACATGAGCAACACTTTGGAATCACCGGTGGCGCGCACGCAAAACGGGAGTAGACAACTTGGCGGCCGTCCGGCTTTCACGCCCACGCCGCTGCCGCCCGGCATGCAGCGCCAGTTTCACGCGATGGTTAAGCCGGCGGGCGCGTGGTGCAATCTGGACTGCACGTATTGCTATTATCTGCACAAGGAAGAGCTGCTCCAGCAGCCGCGGCTGCCGCGTATGTCCGGCGAGTTGCTGGAGGAACACATTCGCCAATACATCGATGCGCAGACCGGCGACACGGTCGTGTTCAGTTGGCAGGGCGGTGAGCCAACGCTGCTGGGATTGGATTTCTTTCGCCAAGTGGTGGCGCTTGAAACCCGGCATAAGAAGCCGAATCAGCGCATTGAAAACGATCTGCAAACCAACGGCACGCTGCTCACCGAAGAGTGGGCGGAATTTTTAAAGGAAAACAATTTTCTCGTTGGCCTCAGCGTCGATGGTCCGAAACGACTGCACGATCGCTACCGTCTCGCCAAGGGCGGCCAACCCACACATGACAAAGTGATAGCCGCGGTGCGATTGCTGAAGAAATATGGCGTACCGTTCAACGTGCTGTGCGTGGTCAACCGCGAGAGCGCCAAATATCCGCTCGACGTGTATCGGTTTCTGAGCCGCGAGCTGGGCGCGAGAATGATGCAATTGATTCCTTGCGTCGAGCCGACGGTGTTCAAACAAGTTGCCCCGCAACATTGGGATGCTTCGACGCTGCCCATTGCCGGCACGCCGCAGGCTAAACCTGGCGCGCCGGATTCGGTGGTGACGGATTGGTCGGTCGATCCGGACGACTGGGGTGATTTTATCTGCAAGATTTGGGATTTCTGGTACACGCGCGATTACGGTAAAATGCACGTGGACATTTTCGAGTCAGCGGTGGCGCAAGCTTTGGGACTGCCGTCGCAGCGCTGCGTGACCGCCGAGTTTTGCGGCAAAGGCCTGGCCATTGAGCACAACGGTGATGTGTATCCATGCGACCATTATGTTTATCCCGAGTTTCGGATCGGCAACATTCAGCAAACGCATTGGGGCACGATGGCCTATTCCGAATCCCAGCAGCAGTTCGGGTTCGCTAAATGCGACACGTTGCCGCAGGATTGCATTAACTGTTCGTACCTCCAACTCTGCTGGGGCGAATGTCCGAAGAACCGGCTGGTGCGTACGGCGACCGGCGATGCCGGTTTGAATTATTTGTGCCCGGGCTTGAAGAAATTTTACGCGCACATTCAGCGCGACCTGCCGAGTATCCTGCAGCGGGTGAAAAGCGCGCCACAATGGCGTTGAAGCAAAATAAAAAATAACGCTGCAACAAACTGTGAGGAAGGAATATGAAAAGCTGGCGTGGCGTTGTATTTTTTTGTTTGATCGCTGGGATTCAGGTTGCTTCACTCTCCGCTGAAATTCCGCCCCCGTTGCCCAAACTCCGCGAGCAAGCGGCGATTCAACAAGAATGGCTGAAGTTGCGGCTCGAGCGCGTACTGCCAACGCTAATGCGGCGTTACGGTGTGCAAATGTGGCTGGTGATTTGCCGGGAATATAACGAAGATCCGGTGTTCTTCTCTTTAGTATCAGCAACGCAATTTGCGGCGCGGCGACGCACGATCTATGTATTTTTCGATCGCGGCGAGCAAGAGGGCGTTGAACGCCTCGCGCTCGGTGGCGGGGCACAGGGCGGACTTTATACTGTGTATCGTGATCCCGAAGTGGAGAACCGCGAATTGTGGGGACAGGGACAATGGGCGCTCTTGAAGAAATTGATCGAAGATCGCCAGCCGAAAAATATCGCTGTCAACATTTCACACACGCACGCTTTCTCCGACGGCTTGTCGGCGAGTGAGCGCGAACAATTGGAAGACGCGCTCGGCGAAAAATGGAAGAGCCGTTTCGTTCGCGCTGAGAATTTGCCGCTGGATTATATCAACATTCGCCTGCCGGAGATGCTGCCGGTGTATCGGCAGATGATGGAGATCGCGCATGCGCTCATCAAACGCGCGTTTTCCAACGAGGTGATTACGCCCGGCAAAACCACGAATGATGACATCGTGTGGTGGCTGCGGCAACGGGTGAATGACATGGGCCTGGGTACGTGGTTTCATCCGACGGTGCGCGTGCAGCGCCAGGGCATGCCCTTCGGCAGCATTCTCAGCGAGCGCGGCGAAACGGTGATCGAGCGCGGCGACGTGTTGCATGTGGATTTTGGCATCACCGCGATGCGGCTCAATACCGATACGCAGCACATGGGTTATGTGTTGAAAGCGGGGGAGAAAGAGGTTCCCGCCGGCATTAAAAAAGCGCTGGTGAATACGAATCGCATGCAAGATATTTTGTTGGAAAAGATTCGGCCCGGTAAAAGCGGCAACGAAGCGCTCGCGGCGGCGCTGGCGGCGATTAAAGCCGCGGGCATCAATGGTACGATTTACTCGCATCCCATCGGCGACCACGGCCACGGCGCCGGCCCGCTGATCGGCTTGTGGGATCGCCAGCAAGGCGTGCCCGGCCGCGGCGATGTTCCGATTCTGCCAAGCACGTGGTTTTCAATTGAGCTTTCAGGCCAAACCGAAATTCCGGAGTGGGGCGGACAAGCGTTGTGGGTGGGACAGGAAGAAGATGCGTTTGTCGATGCGGAGGGAAAAGCGGGATGGGTGTTGAAACGGCAAACCGACTACCATTTGGTAAAATAAAAAAGATAAAAGAAAAACTGATAAAAAGAAGGGGACGATTTTATTATGCAAAGAGTCTCTCGCGAGCAACGTGAAATGCGTGGCTCGAAATGGCAGTGGCGCAGGATTTTGCTTGCGCTATTGGCAGTTTTTATTGTTTACGCCGGATTCGATCTTTTCTGGCGCTACCATCGTGACCTCCGCGGATTTGATCCGGTCGCAACCGGCAAACTGGAAACTGCCATGTGGCGTTCGTATTATGATCGCCAGCCGTTTAAACTCTTCTTCGAGTTGACGGAGCTGCTGCGCACGCAATACCAATTTCCATGGCTGCGCTCGTATCTCGGCGCTTATTACGCCACGAAGGCGGCGTTTGATTTTAAAGACGGCAAACAGCGCGCTGACTACGAGAAAGCGTTGCCCGCGCTCGAATCTTATTTCACCACGATTCATCGCACCGGCGACATCAACTTCGACGTCAAAAACGCGGCGAAGCTGGAATTGGAATGGTGGATCGTGCATCGCCAGCGCGAGCAGTACGGCAAGGCGGCGCTGGATACCGCTTGCGCCAATGCGGCTGCAGCGATTTATCTCGTACCGCCGGATTCAACTTTGGAGCATGGCCGGCTGCGCGCCGATGCGATGGTGATTCGCGATGTGCGCGCGGCGGCGGGCGGCGTCAGCGAGGAAGAATGGGCACAGATCGATCAATTGCTGCAAGCGTGTTATCGGTCGCTGCGCCGCGTCATCCAAAAGTAATCAGACGGCAAGAGGGATTGCTATGGAAACCCTGGCCGAACGTGTCAAAAGAGCCGTGCACGAAGAGGTTGCCATTATCCCGTACCATCCGGAATGGCCGCAAATGTTCGAGCGGGAAAAGCAGCATCTTTTAAACTGTTTGCCAGCCAAGCTGATTGGGCGAATCGAGCACTTTGGCAGTACGGCCATACCGAATTTGGCCGCAAAACCGATTATCGACATTTTAGTCGAAGTCGCAGATTTGAAAGAAACCAAAAGGCAAATCGTCCCGATTTTGGAAGCCCAGGGATATGATTATTTTTGGCGACCGTCTTTTGGTGATGACATTCCGCCATTTTATGCCTGGTTTATCAAACGAGATGCACAGGGAAAGCGGACACATCATATCCACATGGTGGAAAGTCACTTCGAGCATTGGGACCGGCTTTTCTTTCGGGATTACTTAATCGCGCATCCGCAGGTTGCTGCTGAGTATCAAGCGTTAAAGCTGCGTTTAGCAAGAGATTATCCAAACGATAGAATTGCCTATACGAATAAGAAAACCACATTCATTGTGCGGATGACCCAAATTGCAAAAACATATTACGAAAACGCCTGAGCCACCAGGGCTCATGAATTTAAAGCGTTCCACGTTTCACGTTACACGAGGATAAATAATGACAAACGCAACCTTGGAAACTTTCCAACAAGAAGTCGTTGATGCCAGTTTTAAAATGCCGGTGGTCGTTGACTTCTGGGCGGTGTGGTGCCAGCCGTGCCGCCTGCTGGGGCCGGTGTTGGAAAAGTTGGAAAAAGAAGCGAACGGCCAGTGGAAGTTGGTGAAAGTAAATACTGACGAAGAACCGGAGCTTGGTCAGCATTTTCAAATTCGCAGCATTCCCGCCGTTAAAATGATTTATCAGGGACAAATCGTCGATGAATTTATCGGCGCGTTGCCGGAAGTTGAAGTGCGCAAATGGCTCGCCAAGCACTTGCCGGAAGCCCCGAAAAGCCCGTTGGAAACGATCAAAGAATTGCTCCACAACGGCAACCTTGCCAAAGCGCGCAAGCTGTTGGAAAGCGCAGTGAAGCAGGAGCCGGGCAATGCCGAAGCGCGGGTTTTGCTGGCGACGCTCATGATACCCGATGAGATTGACAAGGCTGCCGAATTGGTCAAAGATATCGAAGAGGGCAATCCGTTGGCGAATAAAGCGAACGCCGTACTGACGTTGCAGCGCCTTGTGCAATTAAAGGAAATTGCCGATGCGCCTAAAGATGATTGGAAGCTCTATCAGCAAGGCATTGCGGCATTTAAAAGAGGAAAATTCGCCGAGGCGCTCGAAACCTGGATTGAGTTGATGAGTTGCAATCGCCAGCTTGATGACGACGGCGCGCGCAAGGCTTGCGTCGCCCTGTTTACTTTGTTGGGCAGCGAGCATGAGCTGACGCAGAGATTCCATCGGCGATTCACATCGATATTGTATTAAACCGCCGCCAGGCTTTTGTTGATGGCATGTCATGAAAACGACTCCCGTGCTCTCCCAACTCCTCCCGCATCGCGAGAAGCTGCTGTCCTACGTGCGGACTAAAATTTCCGATCCGGCGCTCGCGGAAGATGTGCTGCAGGATAGCCTGCTCAAGGCGCTCCGCGCCGCACCGGATTTGCAGGATGAGGAAAAACTCGTACCCTGGTTCTATCGCATTCTGAACAATGCCATTACCGATGTTTATCGCCGCCGGCACGTGGAAGCAAAATACATGGAGAAAAATTCTGCAATTCCCGAGCACATTGCCGAACCGGAGCCGGAAGACGAGGCCGCGTTGTGTGCCTGCTTTCGCGAGTTGCTTCCCGCCCTCAAGCCCGAATATGCCGAGTTGATTGCAAGAATGGAACTCGCCGACGGTGATCCCGCGCAAGTGGCCGCGCAGCTTGGCATCAATCGCAACAATCTGAAAGTGCGCCGGCACCGCGCACGCCAAGCGCTGCGCGAACGGTTGGAAGAAACATGCCGCGTTTGTGCCAAACATGGCTGTTTGGATTGTACCTGCCAGCGCAAATAAGCAAGGCTTAAAAGGTTCCGTTCAAAAACCGGGCACGCTCACGGGATTGGCGACAAGCGTGGCATTGCATGCAGCCGCTTGACGTGAAGCAGTTCCATGCCAGTAAGAGATGAACCATGGGCAGAGCACAACTTCTGAAACGACTTGACAAGGCCTGAGTGGATTTCAAGGCATCGTATGCCGGGCTTGCCGAGGCGGAATTGCTGGAGCCTGGTGTCACCGGCAATTGGTCCGCTCGAGATATTATTGCGCACGTGACCTGGTGGGAAGAAGAGGCGCTGACGCATCTGCCGCTCATTCTCGAGGGCGGGAGACCACCGCGGTATTCCGTTAAATACGGCGGTATCGATGCCTTCAACGCGCAGATGACGGAGCAGAAGAAGAGCTTGTCTCTCTCCGAAGTATTGCAACAGCAGGGTGACACGCACCGCCGGCTTATCGAGTATATTCAACGCGCGCCGGCAGAACAATTTACGCGCGAGACCCGCTTTCGACGCCGTTTGCGGCTTGATATCTACGGCCATTACCCGAAGCACGCCCAGGCGATTCGGAAATGGCGCGCGCAGCGGGCAGGCGAATAAAGGCTCTTGCAAAGGCGCTTTAACCCAAGTCTTCGTATGGTCAAATGATGAAAGAATTCGCGAAACCGACGGAATACCTCGCAGTAGCGAAGGAGGCTCGTCGATGAGCACCGGTAGCATTGTGCAAGATCAGATCGCTCCTTATCAGAGACCGGTTGATGAAGTTCTGGCGGCGTTTGGCGCGGATGCGCATCACGGCTTGCGTCAAGCCGAGGCGCGAGCGCGGCTCGAACGCTACGGCAAGAACGAATTGATGGCGGAGAAACCGGTGCCGGCTTGGAGAAAGTTCCTCGCCCAGTTTCAAGATGTGCTCGTCATTCTGCTGCTCATTGCGACATTGATTTCAACCGTGTTGTGGCTGTATGAACGCGAATCGGCGCTGCCCTATGAAGCGATGGCGATCTTCGCCGTGGTGTTGCTCAACGCGATTATGGGTTACGTTCAGCAATCACGCGCGGAAGAAGCGGTGGCGGCGTTGCGCCAGATGTCGGCAGCGCATGCCAATGTCATCCGTGAAGGTGAGCGGCAGAATATTCCGGCGACCGAGGTCGTGCCCGGCGACATCATTCTCGTTGAAGAGGGCGACACTATCCCGGCGGACGCGCGACTGATTCAGGAAATCGCGCTGCAAACGGCGGAAGCGGCGTTGACCGGTGAGAGTATGCCGGTAGCTAAAGATACGCTGACGATCACAGAAGAAGTCGGGCTTGGCGACCGTGACAACATGATTTTCAGCGGCACGGCAGCAACTTACGGACGCGGACGCGCGGTGGTGGTGGCGACTGGAATGCAGACTCAGATGGGGCGCATTGCCGGTATGTTGAAGGCAGCGCCGGAAGAGACCACACCGCTGCAGAAGGAACTCGACCACGTCGGTAAACTGCTCGGCCTTATCGTCGTCGTCATCGCCGTTGTGATGATCGCCACGATCATTCTCGTCGAAAATGTGCGCGGTTTCGCCGGAATTTTCGATGTGCTCATCCTGGGTGTCGCGCTCGCCGTTGCAGCAGTGCCGGAAGGTTTGCCGGCAGTGGTCACCGCGGTGCTCGCCATCGGCGTGCAGCGCATGGCGAAGCGCAACGCCATCGTGCGCCATCTCGCCGCAGTTGAAACGCTCGGCTCGGCGAATGTTATCGCCTCCGACAAAACCGGCACGCTCACGAAGAACGAGATGACCGTGCGCGTGGTCGTTACCGCGAGCGGGAGCGTGAGTCTGAGCGGGACGGGCTACGAGCCGGAAGGCGAAGTACGCCGCGACGGAAGTGGAGTAATTGATGGCAAGCTGCGCTTTGAGTTGGTGCGCGCGCTTGCCGCCGCGGATCGCGCCAACAACGCCGTGCTGCAAGAACGCGATGGACGCTGGACGGTGCAGGGAGATCCGACCGAAGGCGCGTTGATCGTCGCGGCGCGCAAAGCCGGGCTGGAGGCGGA
>JAJVHT010000153.1:2459-10211 GCA_022072515.1 bacterium | reverse complement strand
GCGGGACTCGTCAAAGTTCCGGCGACGTATCGTCCGGTGCCTTGCGCCGCTTGTGGTTACAATAACCATCCAAGCGCCAGACAATGTGTTGGCTGCGGCGGCAAGCTGGAACCGCTGCTGCAATCGGAAGTGGCGCGGGCAAAATAATGTTCGTCGTTACACCAGCCGCCGTTGAGCTTAATTGGAATACCGATTTTTGATTTATTTCCCCAGTTGACGCTTAAAGGCGTTACTACAAACATCCAAAGGTGAAGAAAAACATGCCAGAAAAACCAGCACCGCTTTCTTTTGGCAATAAAATCAAACAACGTCTCGTCGACATTTTGCACTCCGGCAGCAGCCAGAATGAGCGGCCATTGTTAAAAAAACATAACGAAAGCAACATTCCCGGCTTGTATATCGTCGGCGATCTGGCTGGTGCGCCGGTCATAAAATACGCCATGGCGCAGGGCTACGATGTTATCGAGCATATGGCGACATTGCCGAACGCGATTGGCGGCAGCGACAAAGACCTGTACGACGTCGTCATCATCGGCGCCGGCGCGGCGGGGCTCAATGCGGCGCTGCAAGCCAAGGAGCGTGGCATGCGTTACATTTTGCTGGAGAAAGAACAGATCGCCAACACGATTGAAAATTTCCCCGAGGGCAAATATGTTTACGCCGAGCCGGACAGCCAGCCGCCCAAAGGCAAGCTCTGGCTCGATGGCGCGACAAAAGAGGACTTGACCAAGCGCTGGCATCAGATTATCGAAGATAATCGGCTCGACGTGCGCACCATGGAAGGCGTCACCGGCCTGGAAAGAAAAGATGGCATCTTTCACTTAAAAACTTCGAAGGGTACTTATCGCAGCAGACGCGTCGTGCTGGCCACCGGTCAACGCGGCAATCCGCGCAAGCTGCAAGTCAAAGGCGAAGATCGCGAGCATGTTTATCATCGCCTCTATTCGCCGCGCAAATATAAAAACGAGAACATCATCGTCGTGGGTGGCGGCAACAGCGCTGTCGAAGCTGCACTCACGTTGAGCGCGCAAAACAGAGTTTATCTCTCCTATCGCGGCGGCGAGTTCGCGCGCATCTTCAAAGACAATGAACGCCAGCTCAACGAGGCGATGGCGGCCAAGAGGATCGAGCCGATTCTCAATTCCACTGTCACTGAGTTTGGCGATCATGAGGCGGTGTTAAAAATCAATCGCGGCGGGTCGGAGAAGATTCGAAAAATTCCGTATGATCACGCGTTCGTGCTGGTCGGCGCCGATGTGCCGCGCGACTTTCTCAAATCGCTCGGCCTCAAAATGGAAAACGAATGGGAAGGCAGCGTCTTGCGCACCATCGGCCTCATCCTGCTCGGTTTCATCGGCCTGTCGATTTTTGGCGCGGCGCATGGCGGCCATCCTCTATTTCGCGGCGTTGACTTATCTTTTGTGCCGAGCTGGAGCGGCGCCTTAATTTGGGCCACTGGACTCGCGGGTTTGATTTTCTTCGGCGTCAAAGGCGATCGCTTCGCGTGGGTCGGCGTTTCGTTTTTTATTTGGTACACGATTTACGGGGCGAAAGTTGGCAAGGGCGAGGAGTTTTGGCCGTACAAAGATTGGGGCTACAAATTCCTTTCGTTCTTTGATCGCCCTTGGTCGTTTTGGTATACCGTGATGTACACCGTGTTGATGACGGTTTTCGGTCTGCAAGCGCTCAAACGCTGGGGTTTGGATAAGAAAGACAAATTTCAAATCTGGCGCTATGTCAGCTTGTTGAGTTTTCAATGGATTTTCTTCTTTCTCATTCCGGAATTTCTTTTCCAATACGCGGTCAAATATCAATGGGTCGGCGCAAAACTGGCAACCGACCCGGTGTTTGCCGATCAAGCCTGGCGCAGTTACGGTTTGATTTACGCGTGGCCGCTGTTTTTCTACACTTTCTTTTACAGCCCGCATCAAGTCTGGATCGTGTGGGGTTTGCTGCTGACGTTCGTGCTCATTCCGATTTTCGTGCTCTTTAACGGCAAGCGTTACTGCTCATGGATTTGCGGTTGCGGCGGCCTGGCGGAAACTTTTGGCGACCGTTGGCGGCACCTCGCGCCGAAAGGCAAAACTTCCCTCAAGTGGGAGTGGATGAACCTCGCGGTGCTGATTGCCGCCGCCGTGATCACCGTGCTGGTATTGCTGAAAGATACGTACAACGCGATTGCCGGCACGGCCGATCTCGGTATTCGGCTCTATCGGCTTTATGCAGATGTCTGGCTCGTCGGCATTTTGCCGGTGACGCTGTATCCATTTCTCGGCGGCAAAGTGTGGTGCCGTTACTGGTGCCCGCTCGCCAAGTTGATGCATCTGCAATCGCATCTGTTTGCCAAACTCAAAGTCGGCAAATTCAAAATTGTCGCCAACGACAAGTGCATCGGCTGCTATGAATGCTCGCGCAATTGCCAGGTCGGCATCGACGTGATGAGCTATTCCCTCAAACAACAAGTGCTGGACAATTCCACCAGCTCATGCATCGGTTGCGGCATCTGCGTCACCGTTTGTCCAATGGATGTGTTGAGCTTCGGCGAAACCAACGGACATTTTGTGCCGGTGAAGATCATGAATATGAAGGGGAAAATGGTGGCATGAAATTTTTATAGGACGGGAAAGTAACAGCGGCCAGCGAGGCAGACTTGTGCTGCGCAAACCACTTTCATCCAAGACGACAAAGGACAGGTGACAAGCTTGATTCTGCGTCAAGGGAGGATGCGATCAAACAGCGAAGAAAACCCCATAAAATTGTTGCAATTTATCAAGAATTGCTTAAATTGTAACCTTCGCTTTGCAATTCAACGCGGATACAAATTTTCCCACGGTGTCATCTGACGCTAAACGCACGAGCTGCTGAATAGATCAGTAATGGCTGTCTCCGGTATGACTGAGAAAAAAAATGGCCTTCCATTGGGATACTTACGGGTATACCGGCACAGCGTGGCTCGACCGGCCGCGCCGGTTCCACTTCGTGGCCGTGTCACGCACAAATTTATCGCCATTGCATTACTGCTATTGTTGCTATTGCAACTGGCAGGCTATTTTTTAATCTTCACTGTCCAGCGTTTTGAAATTCACCACGTCATCAAGCAGCAACTCAAAGCCGGCATACCGGAAGGGGAGCTGGTTCTGCTTAAAATACCAAAAAATTTGGAGGAAAAGACCAATTCGCTTTTCCAACGCATACACGAACGGGAGTTCCGTTATGATGGCAGCATGTATGATGTCGTTCGCCAGGAAACGCATGGAGATACCACCTGGTATTACTGTCTTTCCGATGAAAAGGAAACCCAGCTTTTTGCCAATCTCGATGAATTCGTCAAGCGCGAAGTAAAACAACAGACGAAACGGAAAGCCCTGCTGGCCAAGTTGCTGAATTTTTTCGGTGGCGGTTTTTTTTATGTGGAAAATAAATTTTCTCCCGCCGGCGCTGCTGCAGAAATTATCACCTGGGATTATTTGTTCAAATTAAAAACCTGGATTAGCCCACCGCTCACGCCTCCGCCTGAGGCCTAAGTTTTTACACACTCCTTTTACAAATCCGACAAACCCCACGGCCCTGCCGCAGGGACGTCATGTTCTTTTCGAAAACTTGAACTTCAGGCAAAGGAAGCAAAATGAATATCAAGCATGGGAAGTATTTGGTGCTTGCGATGCTGTGCAGTCTGACGACCGCTTTTTCGCAAAACGCGGTGAATCAGCAAAGCACCGTTGGCGATACGGCCATTTACCAACTGCAACAAATTACCGTGACGGCGCTTCGCTATCCGGAGCAAATCGTCAAAGTTCCGCTGGCGATCAGTGTGATCGGGCCGGAGCAGTTGCAAAACACGCGCGGGTACGGAATGGAAGAAGCGTTAAAATTCGTTCCCGGGGTGCTGGCGCAATCGCGTGCCGGCAATCAGGATCTGCGCATCACGATTCGCGGATTCGGCGCACGCGGCGCCGGCGACCGCTCCAACGCCGGCACGTCGCGCGGCATTCGCATCTTGCTCGATGGCGCGCCCGAGACGGAACCGGACGGCAGAACGGCGTTTGACCTTATTGATCTGAGCCTGGCGCAACGCATTGAAGTGATCCGCTCGAATGCCTCCGCGGTCTGGGGCAATGCTTCCGGCGGCGTGATCAATATTATTTCCGCGCCGGACTTCGAGACGCCGTACCTCTCACCGCAAGCGCTCAACGGCAGTTTCGGATTGCAGAAATATACGCTGCAAACCGGTGCGCGGGTGGGCGAGGCGCGGCTGGCGCTGGCGCTGACCAACACCAACTTCGAGGGTTGGCGCAGAAATTCAACCAGTGAACGCACACTGGTAAATATCAGCATGTTGTCCAATCCCGGGGAACGAACGAAATTAGGCGTCTACCTCATCGGCGCGAAAAACAAATTCCTTATCCCCGGCCCCCTGTCGCAGGCGCAGTTCGATGCCGATCCGCAGCAGGCGAATGCGACGTATTTGAGCCGCAATGAGCGGCGCTACAATCGGTTGGGACGTTTCTCGGCAACGCTGGATCATGACCTTAACGACACGCACGGATTTTCCGCACTGGCTTTCGCCGAGCCGAAATATTTACAGCGCTCCGAGCGCGGCACGTTTCGCGATTTTAACCGCTACCACGTTGGCGGCAATGTCGCATATCGTTTTCGCCAGAATCTTTCCCCCGCGGTGAAAAGTATCTTCCAGGTCGGTGTGGATGAAGCGTATCAGGATGGCGCGATTTTGTTTTATAGCCTGTCGCCGACGAATGGCCGCGGCTCGACGCTGCAACAAAATAAACGCGAAGGGGCCAATACGCTGGGCGCCTTTGTTCAAGAAGAGCTGAGTTTCGGCCAAAGCTGGAGTGTCTTGTTGGGCGCGCGCTACAGCGATGTCAAGTATCACACGCAAGATTTCATCAACACCGCGCTCAATTCCGAAAAATCATTTGCAAAGTGGACGCCGAAAATCGGCGTCAATTTCCGCTTATCGCCGGCGCATAGTTTTTATGCGAATCTGGGCGGCGGCATCGAAGTGCCGGCCGGCAATGAAACCGATCCGGCTTCAACTTTTGGCCAAGACCAAGTGTACGCGATCAATCCGCTGCTGGATCCGATTCAATCGACTACGGTGGAAATCGGCACCAAGCATGTTCTTGTTGCGCCGGCAGCAAAATTTTTGCGTTCCTTCTCATACGAGGTGGCGGCGTATGGCATCAATATCAAAGACGACATCATCCCGTATCGCGGCGGCAGATTTTATTTTACCGCCGGTAAAACGCGGCGTTATGGTCTGGAACTGGGTACGAACGGCCATTTTGATTACGGCTTGTCGCTGCAAGCGGCGCTTTCCTATGCCCGCAGCAAGTATGTCGATTACCAAGTCGATTCGGTGCATTACGGCAGAGCGGGACGCTTCGCCGATTATAAGGACAACAAAGTTGCCGGCGTGCCGGAGGTTTTTTATAATTTCGCGTTGCGTTTTGAACCGCCGAAGTTACGCAGCGCGTATATCGAAATCAATCTGCAAGGCGTCGGTGAATACTTTGTCGATGACGCCAATCTGACGAAAGTGCCGTCGTACAGTCTTTTAAATCTCACCGCGGGATTCCACAAGCCTGTGCCGCTCACCGAAGGCTTGGGATTGCGCGCCTTCTTTGCCATCAACAATCTCAGCGACAAAAAATACGCGGGTTCGGCGTTCGTCAATCCGGATGTGGTGAACGGCGCGCCGTTGTTTCTCGAACCCGGCCTGCCGCGCAATTACGTGATCGGCATTTCCTTTGTGGGCAGCAAAACCCCATAAAAGATTTCTTGCATTTCAAAGGCAAACCTCTTTAATTACAAACCGGCCACTTCTGGTGGCCGGTTTGTGTTTTGGGCGTCTGTGATTGTGTCGATTGATTCATTTATTATTATGCAAAATGCGTATGAAAAACTTCATTAAAAATTTGTGCATTTTTCTTGTACTCACCGGCTGCGGTTCGCGAGAAGACTATCATTCCGAACCTGTCGCCGAAATGGCGTCAATGGGAGAAGACAGCCCACGCGGGCGTGTCGCTTTCATGGAACAGGTTGCGACGCAAACGCCGCTACCAGAATCTCGTCCGCAAAGCCGGCTGGTCATAAAAACAGCGACACTCAATCTGGAAATTTCCACTTACGAATCGGCGCATGTACAAATTCAAAAAATAGCGACCCAATACGGCGGCTATCTCATTTCTGCCACGACACAAACGCACGACAACAACATTAAATCCGGTAGTTTCACACTGCGGATCGAGGCGAAAAACTTCGAGGCGGCATTACAAGATATCAAGAAATTGGCGCAAAAGGTCGAGCAGGAAAGCGTGCAGGGCAACGATGTCACCGAAGAGTTTTATGATTTGACCGCACGATTGGATAATAAACGCAAAGCCGAAAAGCGGTATCAGGAAATTCTCGCGACGGCGAAAAACACCAAAGATATTTTGGAAGTCGAGCAGGCGCTGACCAATGTTCGCGAAGAGATCGAACGGCTGGAAGGCCGCAAGCGTTTTCTCGAAGATCAAGTGGCGCTGTCAACCATCAACGTGAATTTGCACGAGCCTTATCCGCTGATGGCATCGGGGCAATACGGCTTTCTCGCCAAAATGCGGCGCGGCGTGGAAGCGGGCATTGCCGGTTTCGCGGACGTGCTCAGTGCGTGCATCACCTTTGTGATTGCTGGCATTCCATTTTTTGTCTTGCTCTTTTTGGTGGTTTGGGTTTTTAAAAGGTATCGCCGGCGGGCGAAAGCCGCACAATTGGCGAAAGCCACGATGGCCGAGAAAAAAGAGTAAGCAAAGTGTACCGAATTAAAAACTCGTCGTGTCCAATCGGCCTCATCGATCCCCATAACTGGAGAAGCTCAAATATGTCGCGTTTTTCTTTTTGCACAATCATCATACTCGCCATGGCAATTACCGTCGGCGCCCAAACACCAAAAGTTCCTGCAGCCCAGAAAGAGGCCGGCAAAGAAACCGTTCGTGCGATTGCCCCGCCCAAAAATCCTTTGCCGGCGGAAGCAGTTTCCGCCGGCATCGAAAAGTTTGCTTTCATTGTTTATGGCGATACGCGCGGCAGAAGAGATGGCAAAGAGATTCAATACGAGCATTCACTGATTGTCGAATCGATGTTGGGCGCGATCAAAAAGATGGATACCACCTCGTATCCGATCCGTTTCGTCTTGCAAACCGGCGATGCCGTCGTCAACGGCCGCGAAGCCCGGCAATGGAATGCGAGTTTTGTGGATTTAATCAATCGGTTAACCACTGAAGGCGGCGTCCCATATTTTCTCGCGCCCGGTAATCACGATGTCACGTCTGCAGCGGAGTTGAATAATCCCGGACGGCAGGATGGTTTGCGTAATTATCTTGCCGCCGTCGCGCAGCTCATTCCGCCGGATGGCGCCGCGCGAAGGCTGGCCGGTTATCCGACCTATGCCTTTAGCTATGGCAATACGTTTGTCATCGCGTTTGATTCCAATATTGCGCTGGACGATACGCAATTTGAGTGGGTGAAAAGGCAGTTGGAAGGTCTCGATCGCAATCGTTATGTGAATGTGCTCGCTTATTGTCATCATCCACCCTTTTCTTCGGGGCCACATGGCGGTTCGCGCGTCGAATCACAGGCCGCTGCGGTTCGCAGCCGCTACCTGCCGCTCTTTCGTCAACATCACGTCAAAGCGTTATTCGTCGGGCATGAGCATTTCTTCGAGCACTGGATCGAACGCTATGAAGAGGCCGG
>JAJVHT010000153.1:0-2359 GCA_022072515.1 bacterium | reverse complement strand
TTTGGCAACGTTACGCACGTGTTCAGCACGTATGAAATGCGCCAAACTTCCGGCGGGCCGGTGACGGGACGCGGCGTCAACAGCATTCAACTTTTTTACGACGGCAAACGCTGGTGGATCATCTCTGCGGCGTGGGATGATGAGCGGCCGGACAATCCGATTCCGCCGGAATTTTTGCCTTAGAACGCGGACGGCAGCGGCAATCCCTATTTGGTTTTGGAGGGTGGACGTGAGGCGGCAATGTCACATTGACGCGATGCCGATGTATTGCGCTTCAAATTCAAAATCCGCTGTTTGCTGTGCAATAGTGGGTATTTGCTCTAAATTTTTTTTGCTTACCAAATCGAGGAATCACCATGAATACAGATAAATCCCGCCTTGATCAACTTTGCATCGACACCATGCGCACGCTGGCGATAGACGCGGTGCAGAAAGCGAATTCCGGCCATCCCGGCACGCCGATGGCGCTCGCACCGGTGGCGTTTGTTTTGTATGATCGTTTCATCCGCTACAACCCGCAGAATCCCGATTGGCCGAATCGCGATCGCTTCGTGCTTTCCGCCGGCCATGCTTCCATGCTGTTATACAGCATTTTGCACATAACGGGTTACGACATTACGCTCGACGACATCATGAACTTTCGCCAACTGCATGGCAAATGCGCCGGTCATCCGGAATATGGTCTGGCGTCCGGCGTGGAAACCACCACCGGTCCGCTCGGTCAAGGCGTGGCGAACAGCGTCGGCATGGCCATTGCGGAAAAATGGCTCGCGAATTATTTCAATCGGCCCGGCCACGACATAATCGATTACAAAATTTTTGCGATTGCCGGCGATGGTTGCATGATGGAGGGCGTTTCCAGCGAAGCGGCCTCGCTCGCCGGCCACCTCGGCTTGAATAATTTGATTTGGATTTACGACAACAATCGCATCACCATCGAAGGCAACACCGCGCTGGCGTTCAGCGAGGATGTCGCCGCCCGCTTCCTGGCCTATCATTGGAACGTCGAGCGCGTCGCCGACGCCAATGATCTCGGCTTATTGGAACGCGCGGTGCAAACGGCGCTGAAAGAAAATGAGCGCCCGACGCTGATTATCGTCGACAGCCACATTGCGTATGGCAGTCCCACCAAACAGGACACGCATGGCGCGCACGGTGAGCCGCTGGGTGAAGAAGAAATCCGCGCCACCAAAAAAGTTTATGGCTGGGATCCGGATAAAAAATTTTTTGTGCCCGCTGAAGTCAAAAGCTACCGCGAACAGTGCCTCCGTAAAGGCCGGCAATTTGAAGCGGAATGGGATAAAAAATTCTCCGCGTATGCGGCGGCTTATCCTGATCTCGCACAACAATTTCAGATGCTGCAAAATCGTGAAATTCCGTCCGGCTGGGAACAGGCGCTGCCGGTTTTCCCGGCGGATGCGAAAGGTCTCGCCGGCCGCGAAGCGAACAGCAAAGTTCTGAATGCCATCGCCGCGCAAATTCCCTGGCTCATGGGTGGCGCCGCGGATTTGGCGCCCTCGACCAAAACGCTGATCAAAGACGGCGGCGATTTTCAAAAAGGCAATTATAACGGCAGAAATTTTCATTTCGGCATTCGCGAAAATGCGATGGGTTCGATTGCCAACGGCATGGCGTTGAGCAAATTGCGTCCGTATGTTGCGACGTTTCTCATCTTTTCGGATTATCAGCGGCCGGCATTTCGTTTGTCCAGTCTGATGGAGCAGCCGGCCATTTATATTTTCACCCATGACAGCATCGGCGTCGGCGAAGACGGCCCGACGCATCAGCCGATCGAGCATCTTGCTTCGCTGCGCGCCATTCCGCGCCTCGAAGTGATTCGTCCGGCCGATGCCAACGAAATCGCGGTCTTATGGAAACATATCATGCAACTGAAAGATCGGCCCATCGCGCTCATTTTAACCCGCCAGGCCATTCCGACCATAGACCGCGCCAAGTACGCTTCCGCGGAAGGCGCGTTGCGAGGCGCTTATGTCATGGCGGATTGCCAGGGCACGCCGGAGGTGATTCTAATCGGCACCGGCTCCGAAGTACAACTCTGTTTGAGTGCGCACGAGCAGTTGGTAAAGGAGGGCATCAAATCGCGCGTGGTGAGCATGCCGTGCTGGAGTCTCTACGAACGGCAAACGCCGGCGTATTGGGAAGAAGTTTTGCCGAGCTCCGTTCGCGCGCGTGTCGCCGTCGAAGCCGGCTCGACCTTCGGCTGGCGGCGCTACGTCGGCCGGCACGGCGAAGGCAATGTTCTGGGAATGCGCACGTACGGCGCGTCGGCGCCGATCAAGGATTTGCTCCCGGAGTTTGGGCTGACTGTTGAAGGTGTGGTGAAAATGGCGAAGGAAAC
>JAJVHT010000105.1 GCA_022072515.1 bacterium | reverse complement strand
CCGGAATTGCGCCAGGAGATCATCGCCGCTTTACAGTCTAATCCGGTCGCGGTTGGTTTTGAAATACCGCGCCTGGCGAATTTTCTTGGTAAGTGGATTCGGCACGGTGGCTGGTATCCCGGTTATGTGCTGCGGCTGTTTCGGCGCGAGGCCGGGCGCTTCAATGACAAACAGGTTCACGAAGGCGTGCACATTGACGGCAAAATCGAGC
This sequence comes from bacterium, assembly GCA_022072515.1. Lineage (GTDB taxonomy): Bacteria > Zhuqueibacterota > Zhuqueibacteria > Zhuqueibacterales > Zhuqueibacteraceae > Zhuqueibacter. The sequence continues at coordinate 10,013 of JAJVHT010000105.1, read as the reverse complement.
GCTTAAAAAAGCATCTGTTGCATTATACCGACCGCAACTTGCAACATTATTTTGAAAAGTTCAATCGCTACACTTCGCTTGCCGCGGAGGAGTTGCAGCAGCGCGGCCGGCGTTTTCACTTGTGGGATTTGTTGCTGCGGCCGGCATGGTTCTTTTTGCGTATGTATATTTTGAAAGCCGGTTTTTTAGACGGCGTGCCCGGTTTTATTCTGGCGCGGCTGTCGGCGGCGTATGTTTTTGCCAAGTATGCGAAACTGTGGGAAATGCAGAAAGGTTCGCCCGTTAACGATTAGCCGGTTGCACAATTTAAAATGAGTAAAATGGTTTCTACTGAACTTCTAAATGAGTTCCTTTCCGGTTCGCGGCGCGCCCTGGCTAAGTTGATTTCCGCGGTGGAGAATGATGGCACGCAAGCCCGCGCCGTGCTTGATGAGCTTTATGGCAAAATTGGCCAGGCTTATCGGCTCGGCATTACCGGACCACCGGGCGCCGGCAAATCAACACTGGTGGATCAACTCGCCAAAACAATCCGCGCGAGCGGCAAAACGGTTGGCATTATTGCAGTCGACCCGACGAGTCCATTTACCGGCGGGGCATTGCTCGGCGATCGCGTGCGCATGCATGACATCGCGACCGATCCGGGCGTGTTCATTCGCAGCATGGCGACGCGCGGCTCGCTCGGTGGGCTTTCGCAAAAAGCGCAGGACGCCGCCGACGTGCTCGATGTGTTCGGCAAGGATTTTATCATCTTTGAAACCGTGGGCGTCGGCCAATCTGAGCTGGATATTGTCGAAGCGGCGGATACCGTTATCGTCGTATTAGTGCCGGAAAGTGGCGACTCGGTGCAGGCGATGAAGGCCGGGTTGATGGAGATCGCCGATATTTTCGTGCTCAACAAGGCCGATCGTGATGGCGCGTCGCGCGCCGTGCAAGAACTCGAAGCGATACTACACTTGCGTCCAGCGGCGCCGTGGAATCCGCCGGTCGTCTCGACGGTGGCGCCTGCCGGGAAAGGCCTCGACGCCGTTTGGAAAAAAATTCAGCAGCATCGCGAGTTTCTCCTGCAAGATGGCCGCTTGGCGGCCAAACGCAAGCAACGATTGGAGAAAAAAATTCACGAATTGGTGAGCCGCCGTTTGAAGCAGGAATTTTGGGATGAAGAAGCACAGCAGCTTCTGGACGCCAGCCTGGAGAATTTTCAGAATCAAAAACTATCGCCGTATCGGATTGTAGAAGAGTTGATGAATAAATTCATGGCGTCATTGCAGCGCAAAATGGAAAATTGAATGATTGTTCTAAAAAATTGAAAAGCATCGCCGCCGGCGCCAAGGCATGCAAAGCGTAGCCAGCCTTCCGCCGGCTGATTTCTTTAACGCCGGGTCGTAATCAAAAAATTTCGTCAAAAAAGGTTTTGCTTTGATCACAACAAACCCTACGGGAGCCAACATGTCCACCGATCATGAAAAATTTAAACAAGAGCGCGCGCGCTGGAAAAAAACGACGGCGGTGCAATTCAAGGATCGCCCCGTTAAATTCATGACGACGTCGAGCGTCCCGATTAACGATCTGTATGGGCCGGAAGATACGCAACACATCGATTTTTATCGTGACATCGGTTTTCCAGGCGAGTTTCCGTATACACGCGGCATTCATGCCAACATGCATCGCGGCCGGTTGTGGACTATGCGCCAGTTCGCCGGGTTCGGCACGGCGGCGGATACGAACCAGCGTTTCAAATATCTGCTCGAACACGGCCAAACCGGGCTTTCGACGGCGTTTGATTTGCCGACGTTGATGGGCCGCGATTCCGACGATCCGCTCTCCGAAGGCGAAGTCGGCGTGTGCGGCGTCGCGATTTCTTCGTTGCGCGATATGGAACTGCTTTTTGATGGCATTCCGTTGGACAAAGTCAGCACCTCGATGACGATCAACTCGCCGGCGGCCATCTTGCTCGCTTTTTATATTTGTGTTGCCGAGAAGCAGGGTGTGCCGGCGAGCAAGCTGCGCGGCACGATTCAAAACGATATTCTCAAAGAGTACATCGCGCAAAAAGAATTCATCTTTCCGCCCGAACCCTCGATGAAGATCGTGGTGGATACGATCAAATATTGCGCCGAGCAGGTGCCGGAGTGGAACACGATTTCCATCAGCGGTTATCACATTCGCGAGGCGGGCAGTACGGCGGTGCAGGAACTGGCGTTCACGCTCGCGGATGGTTTTGCGTATATCGAAGCCGCGGTCGCGGCCGGGATGCAGGTGGACGATTTTGCGCCGCGCCTGTCTTTCTTTTTTAATTCGCATCTCGATTTTTTTGAAGAAGTCGCCAAGTTCCGTGCGGCCCGGCGCATTTATGCGCGGCGGATGCGCGACAAATACGGCGCGAAAGATGAACGTTCATGGAAATTGCGTTTTCACACCCAAACCGCCGGCTGCTCACTGACGGGGCAGCAGCCTTTTAACAACGTCGTGCGAACTGCTTACGAGGCGCTGGCCGGGGTGCTGGGGGGCACGCAGTCGCTGCATACAAACTCGCTCGACGAGACGTGGGCGCTGCCGACCGAGTTTGCCGCCAAAATTGCACTGCGCACGCAGCAAATCATTGCGCACGAAATTGGCGTCACGAACACCGTCGATCCGCTCGCTGGTTCCTATTTTGTCGAGCAGCTTACCACGCAAATGGAGAATGCCGCGGAAGAATATTTTCAAAAGATCGACGCGCTCGGCGGCGTGATTCCGGCGATCAAGCAGGGTTTTTTTCAGCGTGAAATTGCCGCCGCGGCGCGACAGTATCAGATGGAGATCGAAAAGAAAGAACGCATTATCGTCGGCGTCAATGCTTATGCCGAGACGGAGGAGAAACTCGAGATCCCCATTCTCAAAGTCGATCCCATTGTCGAAAAAGCGCAGAATGCGAACCTCAAAAAATTGCGCGCCGAACGTGATATTACGAAAGTGCGCCAGACGCTCGAACAGCTCAAAATGGCGGCGCAAGAAGACCGCAACCTGATGCCGGCGCTTATTGATTGCAGCCGCGCTTATTGCACGCTCGGCGAGATGATCAATGTATTGAAGGGCGTGTATGGAACGTGGCGAGAAGAACCGGTGTTTTGAACGGTGGGCCGGTTCGAGCGTTGGCCAATTAAACAGGCCAACTGGCGAACGGGCAAACTATTTTTAACAACGATTTGAAAAATAAGGAGCATACATTTTCATGCAACGCAAAATTCGTGTTTTAGTGGGCAAAGTCGGGTTGGATGGGCATGATCGCGGCGCGAAGGTGATTGCCAGCGCCCTGCGCGACGGCGGGTTTGAAGTGATTTATTCCGGTTTGCATCAAACCCCGGAGATGATTGCCGAAGCCGCGCTGCAAGAGGACGTTGACGTCATCGGCATCTCGCTGCTTTCCGGTGCGCACATGACGTTGTTTCCGCGCATTATGGAGTTGATGAAAAAAAATCAGATGGACGATGTGTTGCTGCTTGGCGGCGGCACGATTCCGCCGGAAGAAGCGAAGCAGCTCGAAGGCATGGGCGTGGGAAAAATTTTTGGGCCGGGAACCGATACGCGCGACATTGTTGAATTTATCCGACACTGGGCGGCGACGCGGGTGGCATAGGCGTGAAGCCTGAAACGCAAAAGCTAAAAATTTAAAAACGTCCAGCCGGCAAACACTTTACAGCACCAGCGTCAAATGCGTCAGCGGCAATTCTGTGGTTTCTTTGGGGCTGGAAAGCACGATACTGGTGCGGGTATTATGCACGCCGGGCCAGGATTGAATCTGCGAGAGCAATTTTTCCAGCGTCGCCGTGCTTTGCGTGCGCGCCTTCAAAATGTGTGAGCCTTCGCCGGTGATGGCGTGGCACTCGAGAATCTCGGGATGCGCGGTCGCGCGATCGATGATTTGGGGATAAAACGTGGAAGATTCCGCCATCACAAAAATAAACGCTGTGACTTCCAGGCCGGCTTTGCGCGCGTCCAGCACGGCGTTGAAGCTGCGAATGACGCCGCGTTCTTCGAGCTTGCGCAAGCGTTCGCTGACTGCCGGAATCGACAGCTTGACTCTCTCGGCTAATTCGTTGCGTTTGGTCCGTCCGTGCGCTTGAAGAACTTCCAAAATTTGGAGGTCGATGGCGTCAAATTTTTCCGTCTGCATATGTGGCCTTTCGAATATCAATGTGCCCGTTGCTGTAACAGATACGTCATTTGGTTTAAAAGTTCGCCGGTGTTTTTTGATTTGATCAGCACCGCGTCGGCAGCCCAACTGCGAAAGTTGATTTCATAAAAGGGATTCGTCGTATAAATAATGATTGCCATGTGGCGATCGGTTTTTGCCATTTGCCCCACCAAATCCAACCCGTCGATATCGGCAAGCCTGGTATCGACCAAAGCCAAATCGAATTTTTGTTGATGAAGGCGCGCTAACGCTTGTAGACCTTGGCGCGTATGGATCACGTGAAATCCTTTTTCTTCGAGTTGCGTTTGGTGTAGGCGCGGATATTTTTCATCGTTGTCAACCCAAAGCACGGCAGAATGCGAAGACAAATTCGGCATAAAGCCACCTGGCTACTAAAATAATTTAAAGTCAGAAACATTAAAATATAAATATATTTTTTAAAATATATTAAATTGTTTAGAATCGAACAAGAAAAATTTTACTTATTTCGTTGCGGGGAGATCTTTCCAGAGTCCCAGCACATTGCCGTCCTGATCGCCAAACAGGGCAAACCACCCTGATTCCGGCACGGCCGTTGGCGGCACAATGATTTTGCCGCCGTGCTGTGCAATGGCCTCCAGTTTTTTTTCGAGATCATCCACCTTGATATAATTCACCACGCCTTGCCGTCCGACATGCTCGGATGATTTGTAGAAACCGCCGTCCAAATCGCCGCCGGTTTCGAAGGTCATATATTCCTGTTCCGGAATGTAACAGGTTGTCCAGCCAAACACACCTTCATAAAAAACTTGCGCTTTTTCAAAATCCGTGCACGGGATTTCAACATGAATGAAATGATTGGGCATCGCTCCTTCTTTCCATTTGGTGCCGGCCGCCGATCATGACTGCGGCCAATTTCTCATAAAATTGAGGAGATCGTCGATGGCGGGACTCTTGGCCGTGCGCACATAAAAGCCGGAGGTGGTCACGCCGGTTAATAACGACATCTCGAGATCGAATCCCAGCAACCGGCCGAGACAAAAACCGGCGTTGAAATGATCGCCGGCGCCGGTGGAGATCAGCGGCTTGGGAGCATACGGTCCTTCTATGAGCTGAACGGCGTTTGCGGACGCGGCGACGGCATATTGCACCGGATGAATCACGACATTATGGATGCCTAATTTGGCGCGCAGCTCTTCGGCCATGCGCATAATCGACTCTTGCTGATTATCCGGTTGCGGAATGCCGAGCACCTCGGCAATCTCAAAGCTCTCTTTTTCGTTCGTCCCCAAAATGACTTGAAAGTAATCCTGAAATTTGGCGATCAACTCCAGCGCGGCGCGAATATCGGCGGCCAGGCGTTTTTCCGGATCGGCAAGATCGAAAAAGATAAGATGATTTTTGGTGGAAGCAGGCAGATGCGGGCAAATCCGCTGTTGAATATTTTTCCAAATATCCGACATGTACGGCAGCATCGTCCAGTTATTCAAACTGATGAGATGCGCCGCGGCGAACAGTTCGGCCAATTTCTCTTCGCCGGCGCGCTGCACAAGATTGTCCCACGTGACCTCGTTCAACGTTTCCAACTTCCCGAGCAGCAGCTTGCCGTCGTCAAATTCAAGCGCGTCGGTGTGGCCGGGGTTGGCGATGGAAATCACCCGGGCGCGTTGAGCTAATTCCTCGAATACCGGATGCAAAGTTGGATAACCGAGATTGCCGATATACGTGACCGGTGCGCCAAAAGCGGCGACGGCATTGGCCATGATCGGCCCATTGCCGCCCAGCTTCATTTTTTGCACGACCATTTCAATGTTGGCGCTTTTGCCGGCGGCATCGGCAATGCGCGCCGCGAGCTGCGAGATGGTTGGAATCGTCGAATACTCTTTCAGCGAGGAACGTTTGTCGACCATGCGCACGATTTCATCGACAAAGCCGTCGAAGCCAATGAGCGCCGGCCGGGCTTGCAGATTATTTTTGGCCGTGGCGAGAGCGCCGGCCGTTTTGGTGAGGAGAGAAGAATTTGCCATGGGAATTTCCATCTTTATATGACTGAATGAAGCGCACAAACAAAAAGTGCCGTCCTGTTGCATTTTCGGGCTGGTTCAATCCTAACATTCTGGGACTTATCATTCATTCACCGGAATATAATTTGAGCCTTTAGGAGCTTTGAGAAAATCACGTTTGCTATTGCGATTTTTATCCCTGGCTCGCAATGTAACTTATGGCATGCAAAAGCGCAAGAGAAATTTTTTAACTTCGAATCTGTCCCTCGCCGCGGATGATATATTTGCTGGACGTCAATTCGCGCAGCCCCATTGGCCCGCGCGCGTGCAATTTTTGTGTCGAAATGCCAATCTCCGCGCCGAAGCCGAATTCATAGCCGTCAGTGAACCGCGTCGAAGCATTGACATAAACCGCGGCGGCATCCAGTTCGCGCGTGAAGCGCTCCGCGGCCATCAAATCTTGTGTGACAATGGCCTCACTATGTTTTGACGAATAACGCTGGATATGCGCCAGGGTCTCATCTAAACTGTTGACGACGCGCACCGCCAGCACGAGGCGGAGAAATTCCTCTTCCCAATCCGCTTCCGTTGCCAGTTGGGCTTTGGAAAATGCGGCGACGGTTCGCTCGCAGCCGCGGATTTCCACACCCAGGCGGTTGAGTTCGGCGAGCAATTCGACGAGATAGCTTTCTCCCAAGGCTTCGTGCACCAATAACGTTTCGATGGCATTGCACACCGAGGGGCGCTGCACCTTCGCGTTGATGCAGATGGCGGTGGCCATTTTCTTGTCGGCGGTCGCATCCAAATATAAATGACAATTGCCAACGCCGGTTTCAATCACCGGCACCGTCGCATTTTGAAGCACAGATTGAATGAGTCCGGCGCCGCCGCGCGGGATCAGCACATCAATCAATCCGTTCGCGCGCATCATGGCCGTCGCCACTTCGCGGTCGGGGTTTTCGATCAGTTGGACGGCGCCAGCCGGAGCGCCACATTTTTCCGCCGCCGTCATCATCACGTCGACAATGGCACGATTAGAATTCAACGCTTCTTTGCCGCCGCGCAAGATCACGGCATTGCCGCTTTTCAAACACAGTCCGGCGGCATCGGCTGTGACATTCGGTCGCGCTTCGTAGATGATTCCCACCACCCCGAGCGGCACGCGTACTTTTTGAATACGCAAGCCGTTCGGCCGCGTCCAGCCTTCGAGCACTTCACCGATGGGATCAGGTAACGCAGCAACTTCGTGCAGGCCGTTCGCCATCTCGACGATCCGCTTTTCCGTGATGGATAAGCGGTCAACGAGCGCGTTCGGCATGCTGTTGGCGAGGCCAGCCGCAACATCTTTTTTATTAGCGGAAATAATTTCGTCCGTGTTGGCGCGCAGCGCTGCGGCCATCGCCAACAGGGCTGTGTTTTTATCCGTGGTTTTGCAATTTGCCAACGCCAGCGCGGCAAGGCGCGCTTTCTTGCCTTTTTCCAAAACTTCCGGCGACAAATCATTTTGCCATAACGCCATCGTATTCTCTTTTGGGATTTTGCGGATTACGTTTTACGCCGCAGATGCGAGCGAATGATAAATTAAAAAGTTGTCGCGATGAATCACCTCCGGGTCGCCACGATAGCCGAGAATTTGCTCCAACAGGCGCGAATGAATGCCTTTAATGCGATTGATTTCTGCCGCGGAATAATTGGTCAAGCCCCGGCCAATTTCTTCACCCGTTGCGCTTACGACGCGAACGACATCCCCGGTTTTAAAATCGCCGCCGGCGGCAGTAATTCCGGCCGGCAGTAAACTCGTGCCCTGTTGGCGCAGCGCCGCGATGGCGCCGGCATCAATGGTTAATTCTCCAGCGACTTTGCCGCTGAAGCCGATCCACGCTTTGCGGCTGCCTTCGCGCAGCCGGGTTGGCAAAAAGTGCGTTCCAACATTTTCACCGTCAAGAATATCCGTGATGACGTTCTCGCGCCGGCCACCGGCAATGAAAACGTGGCAACCGCAATGCGTCGCGACTTTGGCGCCCGCAATTTTGGTGGTCATGCCGCCTTTGCTTTTTTCCGAAGCCGGGCCCTGTGCTGCCATCTCCAGTTCCGGTGTGAGATGTTCGACCACCGGCAAAATTTGTTTGGTGTTATGATCGCGGTAAAAACCGTCGACGTCCGAAAGGAAGATGAGCAGATCGGCGCCGACCATCACCGCCACTTGCGCGGCGAGATTGTCATTATCGCCAAACTTGATCTCATCGGTTGCCACCGTATCGTTTTCGTTGATGATCGGAATGACCCGTTGCTCGAAAAGCGTCAACAGCGTGTTGCGCGCGTTCAAGTAGCGGTTGCGATTGTGCATGGCATCGTTGGTGAGCAGCACTTGTGCCACCAACCGGCCGTGGTTTTGAAACTGGCGCTGATAATGATGCATCAGCAAACCCTGGCCAACCGCAGCGGCGGCCTGGCTTTCGCGTAAGCTGCGGCTCGCGGCCAGACCCAGTGCAGTCAAGCCGGTGCGAATCGCGCCCGAGGTGACGAGCGCCACCTCGCCGTTTTGCGCCGCGCTGCAAATTTGCGCCACCAAATGGGACAGATAGCGTTCATCCAATCTGTCTTCCGCGCCCGTGAGCGTGTTGGTGCCGACTTTGATGATGATCCGGGAAAAATCGTTCATTGGCATGCAGAAAAATATTTTCAATGAAAATGGGGTGCCGCAAAAATATCTTGCAGCACCCCAAAACGGTGCGCCGTAGTGCAAAATGAGTTTAAAGTTTCAGCCACACTTCGACTTCTTGGCCGCGTAATCTGGCCAGCCGTGCCACGGCCTCGCCGATTTTGTTGTTTGGCGTTGAAGCCCCGGCGGTTAGCCCGATCTTGAGCGGGCCGGCCGGCAGCCAATCACGCGTTTCGATTTCTTCGTTGCGGCCATATGGTTTGTGGCGAATCACTTCGACATTGGTGAAACAGCGCGGATCATCGACATGATAGGTTTTGGTGTATTGGCCGGCGAGCGCCGCGAGATGCGTGGTGTTGCTGCTGTTGTAGCCGCCAATCACCAACATCATGTCGAGCTGGTGCGCCGTCATCAATTTCACAATGGCGTCCTGCCGATCTTGGGTGGCGCTGCAAATCGTGTCGAAGGTGCGAAAGTGCTGGTCGACGGCGTCGGCGCCGTATTTTGCCGACATCGTTTGCTTCAATCTTTCTGCGATGGCCAATGATTCGCTGCTCAACATCGTGGTTTGGTTGGCCACGCCGATTTTTTGTAAATGCAATTCCGGCTTGAAACCGGGCGACATCGATTTGGCAAAAGTTTGTAAAAATTCTTCGCGGGATGATTGGCCTAGAATAAAAGCGCCAACCCGCTCGGTTTCCGCCATGTCGCGAACCACGAGATAGTGGCCGCCGGGATACTTCGTCGCCTGGCTTGAAGTGGCTTGGGTCTCTTCGTGATGGTATTTGCCGTGAATCACGGAGGTAAAACCGTCACGGGCATATTGCTCGACTCTTTTCCACACGTTCAGCACGGAACCGCACGTCGTATCCACCAAAATACAACCGAGCGCTTTCAAACGGTTGAATTCTTGCATGGTCACGCCGAAAGCCGGGAGGATCACCACATCGGCAGCGGTGAGTTTCTCGAAACCGCCGTTTTGATATTGGCCGCTGAGAAAACCGATGCCCATTTCCAACATGCGGCGATTGACGTGCGGATTGTGAATGATTTCGCCGGTGAGAAAAATGCGCCGCTCCGGAAATTTGGCGCGCGCTTGATAGGCATATTCCACGGCGCGATCGACGCCGTAACAAAAACCGAATTCCTGCGCCAAATGGATTTCCAAGTCGGCGATCCGCAACATGAAATCATG
>JAJVHT010000053.1 GCA_022072515.1 bacterium | reverse complement strand
CGCGCGAGCGACGGCAGCACGGTGTTTTGCAGCCAATCGCGCACCTGCGGCAAGGCGGTGACGGTTTGATTGATGAGATCGCCGATTTCGCTGACAAGCTGCGGCACCAGGAAAATACCGAGCACAGTCAGCACCACCACAAAAATTAGAAGGACGAGCAGGCTGGCGAGAGTACGTTTCAGGCGGTGCTTTTCCAGCCAACTGACAAGCGGGTTGAGCAGGTACGCCATCGCGATTGAAAAAAGAAACGGCCCCAGCACACCGGCGAGCTGCTCATAAATCCAGAACGCCATCAGTGTGAGGCCGACGGCGAACAGCGGCTTGGCAACGGCCCGATCCTTCATGGTGAAATAAAAAACGGCCAGCGCCACGAAGCCAACGAACGGCGTCAAGTTTTCGCGAATACTGTAGAGAAAGGCCGCGAAAATCGCCACACCGGCCAGCGCGACGATGCGCTCAACGTAAGTTTCAGATGATTGCTGCATGGGTTATGACGAGGTTTGGCAACGAACTGCGAACCGCAATGGAATTGATAGGAATCAAATCTGCAACGAAATGGGAACCGCAACGGGAAAAATATGCGCGCCATATTTGTTGCTCGGAAAAGCAAAAGACCGGCGTCAATCTGCGTGCAAAGAATGCGCTGAACAGGATTACCGGCGTTTGAAATTTATTGTGGTCCACATCAGCTTCTTGGCCGCAAACGCGTTGCATGAGGCGGTGGACGGGATGCACCAGTTCTCTAGGGCGCAGCTTCAGACTTATTTGACGACCAACATCTTCAGCGCACGCACATAATTTCCGGCGATCAGTTTATAAAAATACACCCCGCTGGCGACGGGCTGGCCGGCGTCGTTGGCGCCGTTCCAGATGATTTCATGATAACCCGCGGCCTGCCGCGCGGCGTCGACGAGCGTCCGCACTTTTTGGCCAGACGCATTGTAAATGACGAGTTGCACGTCCGAATTTTTCGGCAGGGCGTATTTGATCGTCGTGCTCGGATTACTCGGGTTCGGATAATTCTGCGCCAGGTTGAACACCGTTGGAAGCGCCGCTTCTGCGGCGGCAACTGCGCTCGCATTCGGCTGGATGTCGAGATTATCAATGACCCATCCCCAACTCGTCTTGGCCGGGCCGGAAAAAAGCCGAAAACGAATGATTACCCTCTCCCCTGGCGAGAAGGTATCGAGCAAATTGAGGCTACGCTTCTTGAAGAGCGTCGCAGCGCCAGTTTGATTGGCGTTATATGCCGAGAGCCATCTGGCGTCGGCGCGTGCGTCGTAAGGCGGCACCAATGCCTTCCACGTCCTGCCCTGGTCGGCGCTGCCTTCGACGACAGCGTAGTCATTGTTCGGCTCCACCAACGCGACTTCATCGTATTGCAGTGTCGCATTGCCTGGCGCGACAATGATGGGTTTCAGCAAAACAGCCGTCAAATTCGAATTCGGCTGATAAGGATGCCCCGAGCTTAAGGCCGAATTGGTGAAACCCGCTTCACGGCTAAAATCCAACCCCTGCAAAGCAAAATCTTCGTAGGAACCATCGACCTCCGGGCTGTTGAAATTTTGGCTGTATTTGACGACCGCTTGTTGCAATGGCGTGAGCGTCTGCGGTAATTCGGCAGATTGATAGGTTTTCCCGAGACGATAAGCCAACAAAGAAATTTTGATCTGTTGCGACGCGCTGAGTGGAATCACAACGGTCACGGCCGTATCCCGGGCGGCGGAGTTCGCGGCCAGGCGCAGATATTTGGCGCCATCGACCAAAACAAAACTCGAATCATACGCGGCGCGCAGAGCCAGGCTCGCTTCGACGACACCAGCCACACCGCCGCTCACACTTTTGAGCCGTGGATACAAAATCGGGACGGGCGGCTCATAGCCGGCCAATTGCGGTAAGCTGACGGTCCAAATGCCACGGCCGTGCGTCGCCACCACCACCTCATCGTTGACGATCAACATTTCATATACCGGGACCGGCGGCAGGCCGTTATCCGCATACGCCCAGGTTTTGCCGCCGTTGGTTGATTCAAAAATGCCGATGTCGGTGCCGGCCCAGAGAATATTGGGATCATACGGCATCACGAGCAAGCTAAACGTTCCCACATCGGGAAAGCCATTGGCGCTGGTGGCGTTGGAGCCGAAGCCGGAAATATCTTCCCACGTTTGGCCCAAATCCGTCGTGCGTAAAATTTTCGGCGCGCCGGCAAACGAAAAAAACGCATACGCCGTCCGCTCATCCGTGGGATGCGTGGCAATGCCGGTGATGACGCCTTGCAGGCTCGGGCTGTAAATGTTGGTCAAACGAAACGAAAGCCCGCCATCAGTAGACACATAAAGCGGCGTGCCCGTGCGCATGGCGTTGCCGGCCCAAACCACATCGGGCGAGGCCAACGAAATTTTGACTTGCGAATAATAGCTGTTGCCCAAAAATCCCGGCGGCATTTCGATCAGGTTCCAAGTCCGCGCAAAATTTTCTGAACGCCACAGTCCGGAAGCGCCGGTGGCAAACACCAAATCCGGCGCCTGTTTGGATTTCGCAATTTTGGTGAAAAACGGGCCTAAAGTGGAACCCACATCCGGCGGCGAAGCATTGCTCCAGGTGGCGCCGCCATTAAAACTAAAAAAAATGTTATTGTATTGCGAAGATTCCAGCAGTTGATTGCCGTCGCGATAATGCCAGACCGCCTCGAAGCCATCGCCGCTTGGCGCCGACATCCATGCCGTTGTCGCATTGGGATTATTCGGTGAAACCCAAGTGCCATTATCCTGTGTGCCGCCAATATAGCGATCAGCGCCATTCATTTTATCCAGGCCGTAAAATTGCGTCGTCGGATATGCGGTGAGCGGGCGGGAAGGTCCTGAGGTCCGAAAATAAAAACTATAGCCGGTTTGGGAAAAACTGGCGCCGTTGTCCATCGAAAACGCCAGGCCGCCATCGTTGGCAACAAGCATCCAAAATTGTTGTTGGGCCGCGTTGGTGGGAATGAGCACAATATTGTGATGATCCGGGTGCGCCCCCTTGCTGTTGCCGCCGAATTGCTCATAGACATCAACCAAGGCGCTGCGCGCCATGTTTTTTGTCGTTAACGTACCCCAACGAATTCTTAACGTCGCATTCGGCAGATTGGGATTCCACCCGGAACCTTCCGGCAATTTCGCCCAGACTAAATATAGCTGTTGGAGCGTATGCCCCGCAGTTTTGGCGATATCGACAGATGGCGTCGTCGAATAAGGCACCAGTTGGGGAAAAATATATTCGCGCGATCGATCGATATCCGCATCTAAATTAAATTTACCGTCAGCAAGCTGATCGCGAAACGACGCCATAAGCTGGCGATTGTTATCGACATCCCAAATTTCGAAAGGGACCTCGACATAATCCCGATACGTATAGCTCGCCGCCGGCACACCGCTGGTCGATCCCGCCGGCACGGTAAAGCGGTGCGCCTTTTGTGATTTGCCCGGACCAAAACGTATCTCCAAAGAAGGTTGGTCCTTCACCGGTATGCTGGTGTTGATACTAATTCCTCCTCCCGCCAATTGTCCGCCCGAATTCACAAATTCAAGAAACGAGGCGATATTTTCATAATCCACCCCCACGACCATGCGTTCCGAGAGCGCCGTGCCGGCTTTGATATCGAACTTCCAGATCGAGGCCCCGCCGGCAAAAACGATATCCTTGTTGTAGGGATGAACGGCAATGGTATTGTCGTACCAGCCTTGCCCGCCGAGAAAATCGATCGAGTTATTGTTGTCCTCGGGTTTGGTCAGCGCCCAAGTGGCGCCCGCGTTTTCAGAAATGTACAACTTGGCCGTGCCGCTTTCCGCCGAAACATAAAGCCGTGAGGTATCCGCTGGTGCCATCGCCAGTTCCATGCGCCCGACGTCAAATATACCGGTTGTAGAGGGGTTCCAAGTGGTGCCGCCATCAATTGATTTAATAACCCCGATACCGTTGACGGTCGCATATTGGGTTTTAAAATTTTGGGGGTTGGCAATGATTTGCTCCACCGAACTGCCGACGGCATCATACACCCGCGCCCAATTTTGGCCGCCGTCTGTGCTGCGATAAATGCCGTTGGCGCCGTCGCTGCGAAATCCCCTGGTCGTGGACACCAACACCACGTTTTCATTCTGCGGGTCGACGATTACGCGGGTAACGTGACGAAAAGTATTGTTCACCGTGCTCGCCAGTTGCTGCCAGGTTTGGCCGCGATCAGTCGACTTCCACACGCCGTTGCCGCTGACTTGATCGGAATTGTTGAACCCTTCACCGGTGCCGGCATAAATGACGTTGGGGTTCGAAGCGGCCATTGCCATGGCGCTGGTGGCGAGATTGGTCAAACCGGCAGTCAATTCCTGCCACGTTTTGCCAGCATCCCGGGTTCGCCAAACGCCGCCGCTAACCGAGCCGACCAGCCAGGTGTTAAACGTGGGATCAGTCGGATCCACGATGATGCTGCGCGTTCTGCCCGAGACGTTCCCCGGCCCGCGCGCGATCCAATCCAATTTTTGCCGGGCTTGCAGTTTACCGAGCGCCTGTGTCGACGTCACGCCGCGCGCTTTGAGCAGCGCATTAATTTGATAGTTCATCGAATACGTGGGCGCCGCCTCGCCATCCCGCGTGCGAATGCCGCGATGATATTCGGCGAAAGCTTGTGGCTCATCCATGCGCGCGGCTTTTTCCTTATCGTTGCCCAATTCCCTGGCAAACTGCGGAGAAAAAACCTTGTCGTTAATCATCAAATCAGGATTGGAAGCGCGAGGTGATTGCAACGCACTCATAGAATAAAACAAGGCCAATACTGTGAACAAAATGACAACGGCAAATAGCTCTTTGCGCATGGAAGGCTTTCTGGTTTTTTAAAATTCAATGGCCGGGACATGAGTCACCATGCCCCGGCACACTTTTCCTACAGCGTGAAGCTTGGCCAAGATCAAATCCGGCTTCGAATTCGACCTCGGACTTTTACTTGACGACCAACATTTTCAGCGCGCGCACATAGTTACCGGCGGTCAGTTTATAGAAATACACCCCGCTGGCGACGGGCTGGCCGACGTCGTTGGCGCCGTTCCAAATGATTTCATGATAACCCGCGGCCTGTCGCGCGGCGTCGACCAGCGTCCGCACTTTTTGGCCGGACGCATTGTAAACGACGAGTTGTACTGCGGAATTTTGGGGCAGCGCGTATTTGATCTTCGTACTCGGATTAAACGGGTTCGGATAATTCTGCGCCAAATTATATTCGCTTGGCAGCGCCGCGGTTTGTGAGGTTACGGAGGTGGCGTTCGGTTGAATCAAAAGATTATCGACGAGCCAGCCCCACCCGGCCGTGCCAGCATCGGCAAAGAGGCGAAACCGAATGAGAATTTGCGCGCCAGCCGGAAAGGTTTGCAACAGATTGACCGTATGATTTTTAAACATCGCCGGCGTGCCGGATTGACTGGCGTCATAAGCCGCCAGCCAGCGCGGGTCATCCCGCGCATCATAGCCAGGGGCGAGCGGTTTCCAGGTTTTGCCAAAATCATTGCTGCCTTCAACGACGACATAATCATAAAACTCTTCCTCGCCAAACTTGGAACCCGGTTCGCCCGGCTCGACGAGAGCAACATCATCATAAATCAGCATCGCATTGGCAGAAGCGACGATAATCGGCGTGAGCAGCGTGGCCGTGTAGTTTTGACTGTTGCCATAATTGTGCGGCGAATTTAGGGCGCCATTCGCAAAAGCGGCGGCAGTGGAAAAAGTCAAGCCGCTCGTGGAAAAATCAAGGCCGGCCCCGGCCGCGTTGTTGAAGTCATTGTTGTATTGGAGCCGCGCCGATTTCAGCGGCTGCAATTCCAAACTGTTCTCGCCGGATAGAAATACCTTACCGCCGCGATAAGCCATTAAAGATACTTTGACGGTTTTGGGCGCGCTGAGCGGAACGAGCAAGGTGAGCGCCGTGTCTTTGGCGGCGGCATTGGCACTGAAGCGAAAATATTTCGCGCCGTCCACGAACACGAAAGTGGAATCATACGGCGAAGCCAGCCCCACCACGGTACTGATCACGCCGTTGTAACCGCCGCCGATCTCTCGAAAACGCGGGGACAATGTCGTAACCGGCGGCTTATAGCCGGCTAACTGCGGCAAGCTCACCGACCAGATACCGCGGCCATGCGTCGCCACCGCCACTTCGTCGTTCACAATCGTCATTTCCCAAATGGTGACCGGCGGCAGTCCGTTATCCGCATAAGCCCAGGTGTTGCCGCCATCTTTTGATTCGAAGATACCGATCTCGGTTCCGGCCCAGAGAATGTTGGTGTCATAAGGCATGACGAGCAAACAAAAAGTCGCCACATCCGGAAAGCCGTTAGAACTGGTCGTATTCGTGCCGAAGCCGGAAAGCTCCGTCCAGGTCTGGCCCAAATCCGTGGTGCGCAAAATTTTGGGCTGGCGCGCGACCGCAAACAAAGCATACGCCGTTTTTTCCTCGGTGGGATGCGTCGCGATGCCGGTGAGTGAGCCTAAATTTCTGCCGATATTCTTCGCCGCGCTAAAACTCAAACCGCCATCGGTTGAAACAAAAGGCGCGACCGTCGTCGTCATCGTATGTCCGGCCCACACCACTTGCGGCGAGGCCAACGAAATTTCAACTTGCGAAAACGTGTTGCTGCCAACAAAACCGGTTGGCATCGTCGTCACCGTCCAATCGGAAGCGAAATTGTCGGAACGCACAATGCCGCCGGCAGCCGTGGCAAACACCAAATCCGGGTCTTGTTTGGATTTGGCAATTTTGGTAATAAATGTTCCCGTGCCGCCCGGCGGACGAACGCTCTGCCAGGTTACACCACGATCCAGGCTGCGGTAGATATTGTTAAACTGCGACGATTCGAGGATTTTGTTGGGATCACCATAGTGCCAAGCGGCCTCGAAACCGTCGCCGCTGGGTGCATGCGCCCATTCCGAGGCCGCATCCGGATTCTCCCCTGAAAAGTAAGAGCCGTTATCCTGCGTGCCACCGATGTAACGATCGCCCCCATTCATTTTATCCAGACCATAAAATTGTGAGGTGTTGTAGCCTTTCAAAGCACCGGGGATGTTGAAGCCTTGTCCAGTTTGATTAAAGGTGATACCACCATCATCGGAATAGGCTAAACCGCCGTCGTTGCCGATCAACAAGCGAAACTGCTGCTGGGCCGGGTTGGTGGGGACAAACAACAGATGATGTTGATCCGGATGAACGCCTTTGGGCGAGCCGCCGAATTGACGATACACATCGACGAAGATGTTGCGCGCCACCGTGCCGGTCGGCGAATTGCCCCACCGAATCCGCAACGTCGAATTCGGCAGGCCGTTGGGGTTCCAGACGCCGTTCGCCGCTAAAATCGGCCAGATGAAATATAATTGTTGATACGTATGGCCGCCAGCTTTGGCAATATTCGGCGAAGGCGCCGCCGCGTTATACGTCTCCAACTGCGGGTAAATATATTCGCGCGAACGGTTGGTGTTAAACACCTCCAATTCAAACTGGCCGTTCGCGGTTTGATCGCGAAAGGAAACCATTAACTGGCGGTTGTTGTCAATATCCCAAACTTCAAAAGGAACGTCAACATAATCTTGATACGCATAATTCGCGTTCGGCACACCGGTCGTCGCGCCGGACGGCACGGTAAAACGATGCGCCTTCTGCTTTTTTCCAGGGCCAAAACGGATTTCGAGGGACGGCTGATTGGCCGCGGCAACATTGCCGAAGACAATACCGCCGCCGGCCAATTGGCCGCTGGTATTTTGAAAAGCGAGGAAAGACTGGGTGTTTTCAAAATCAGTTCCGAGAACGGCGCGCCCGGATTTCATCGTAAATTTCCAGACCCCGACCGCGCCGACCAAAACGCTATTTGCATCATAGGGATGAACTGCAATGGTATTATCGTACCAGCCCTGTCCGCCAAGAAAATCGAAAACGCCGGCATCTTCCGGCTGGGCTAAAATCCAGTTGGCGCCGCCGTCATTGGAAGCATAGAATCGCGCCGGTGAGCTTTCGGCAGACACATAAAGCCGGGAGGTGTCCGTGGGCGCGATTGCCAATTCCATCCGTGAAACGCCGGCAAGGCCCGACAACGATGGTGTCCAGGTTACGCCGCCATCCACAGATTTGAGAATGGCCGTGGCATTGACCGAGGCATACTGCGTTTTAAAATTCTTCGGATTGACAATGAGCTGTTGCACCCGGGACGTGGCATTGTAAACCGGCGTCCAGTTTTGGCCGCCGTCCGTGCTGCGATAAATACCGTTGGCGCCTTCACTGCGAAATCCGCCGGCCGTGGAGACCAACACCACGTTTTCATTCTGCGGATCGACAATCACGCGCGTAACGTGACGAAAAGTATTGTTTACCGTGCTCGCCAACTGCTGCCAGGTTTGGCCACGATCCGTTGACTTCCACACCCCGTTGCCGCTGACTTGATCTGAATTGCTGAACCCTTCACCGGTGCCGGCGTAAATAACGTTCGGATTGGAAGCGGCCATGGCCAGGGTGCTCGTCGCCAAATTGGTCAGGCCCTTGGTCAATTCCTGCCAGGAATTGCCGGCATTCGTGGTTTTCCAAACGCCGCCGCTGACGGAACCGAGAATCCACGTGTTGAACGTGGGATCGGCCGGATCGATCAGGATGCTGCGCGTTCGTCCGGCCACATTACCGGGGCCGCGCTCGATCCACGGCAGCGGGGCACGGCTCGCTTTGCTCAGGGCCTGCGTTGAAGTCACCCCCCGTGCTTTGAGCAACTCAGCGATTTGATAATTCATCGGATAGGAAGGCTCCGTCTCGCCGTAGCCGGTGCGAATATCCCGATGAAATTCATAGAATAAATCCGGCCGGTCCGCCTTTTTGCCTTTTTCCTTATCGACAAAACTTTTCTCGTGTTTCATTGTCACTTTTGCAACATTCCCTGTGCCTTGGGGTGCAGGCGCCCTCCAAGAAGTTTGCGACGCCAGAAGAAAAAAGAGTATTATCCCAAAAGCTCCCAGCAGTACCGCCGCGACAACGTCCCGTTTGCGCATCTTAACTCCTTCCTAAAGTTTTACAATGGTAAGTATCCCACCATTACATTTAATTTTTCCCTAAACCAATACATAGTAGCAAAATTTTCATCCCTGTCAAGCTCTTTTTATTTATCAAAAAAATTTAGGTAGGACTTGCCTTTGAAATTTTTTCGATTAAATTTCTGATGGTTTAGGATCGTTGGCCGGTTCGCTTTTGTTTTTCAAACTGGCGATCGGGTGAACGCTTTTAACAAAATTCGGATTGTGAACTAAAACTTCCCCCCATGCCTCTTCCGACTCCTTTTTATTCCCGCATGGCGCCGCTGTGCCAGAGTTACGATTGGCGCAATTGGGCCGGTTATTTGTCCGTTAGTGTTTATGAAATGTCGCACGAACGCGAATATTACGCCATTCGCAATGCCGCGGCGTTGATCGACATCACCCCACTGTTCAAATACGAAATCAGCGGCCCGGACGCCGTGTCTCTCGTTGATCGCATTATCACACGTGACGCGAAAAAATGCGGCATCGGCCAAATCATGTACACGCCGTGGTGCGATGAACAAGGCAAAATGGTAGACGACGGCACCGTTGCCCGCCTGGCGGAAAACCATTTTCGCCTCACCTCGGCTGATCCGAATCTGCGTTGGTTTCAGGATTGTGGTTATGGGTTCGAGGCCGCTGTTGTTGATGTCTCGGCGGATTTGGCAGCGTTGTCGGTCCAAGGTCCGAAATCGCGCGAGATTTTGCAGCACGTGGTGACCGGAACGGATATCGCGGGACTCAAATATTTTCGTTTGGCGAACGGGCAAATCGCGGGATTTCCGGTAACGATCACGCGTACGGGTTATACCGGCGATCTCGGTTACGAGTTGTGGGTGGCGCCCCAACATGCCGAACGTTTGTGGGATGTGTTGATGGAAAAAGGTCGTGGGTACGGCATTCAACCTGCCGGCATGGTGGCGATGGATATCGCCCGGGTCGAAGCCGCGCTGTTGCTCGGTGACATTGATTACGTTTCGAGTCAGAAAGCCATTACCGAGGCGCGCAAATCATCTCCGCTCGAGGCCGGTTTGGAGTGGGCCGTCAAATTCGACAAAGGCGATTTTGTCGGCCGCAAAGCCCTGCTCGCGGAAAAACAGCGCGGACCGCAATGGAAATTTATCGGTCTGGAAGTGGATTGGGAGGAATTGGAAGCTTTGTA
>JAJVHT010000054.1 GCA_022072515.1 bacterium | reverse complement strand
GCTTTCGTTTTGCGCTGGCTAAGCGTAGCAATCAGGACGGCCAGACACAAGAAGACCAGCGCCAGCGCCAGCGAGAGCAAAACAAACAAGGCATAGCGGGCCAGTCCGGCGAGCCCGCTTTCCGCCACGACGATGGCGCCAGCCACGGCAAAGCCGATCAGGGTTGACAGCGCGATCGACCAAAACACCCCGAGTAATTTTCCAAGCTGCACTTCGCTGCGCAACACCGGCTGTGAATAAAGCAGCTCTGTCGCGCCCTTGTCGCCGGTGAAGCTGAGCGTTCCCATGACCAGCGCCACCAGCGGCACGAGATAGAGCACGAGATTCAGAATGCTGGCCGAGGTGCGCGTGAAATTCTGCATGCCGGCAAAACCCTCCGCCATCATCCCGAAATACGAAATGCTCACCACCAGCGCGCCAAACACGATGGCGAAGATCAGCGTCCATTTGTTGCGGATATTGATGATCAGCTCTTGTTTGGCGATATCCAAAATTGTTTTTCTGTCCATCTCGACGTTAGCTTGAATAAATTATTCCATCACCGGAAATTTTTGCAGATAGGCTTGGGCTTGCGCTGAATCCGCAAACGCGACTTTCCCCGAGCCCATCGGCGTTCGAATACTCGTCTTCACAATCGTGCTGCGCTCGTAAGGCAGCCACTTTTTCGTCGCGTAATCCTTCACAAATGTCGCGGCAACTTGGAGAGCAGGGGATTTCGCTTTGAATTTCTCCAGGCAACCGAGATCGTCGAATTTGAAAACTTCTCCATCGGCGGTGATGATCTCCGACGCAAACGCCTGATCCGAAACCGCCATGCGGCACTGCGCGCACATATCTTCAGCGTAGATATCCACCGGCTTGATCTCGGAGGAATCGCAGCCGAGAAAAACAAAAAGCGCTAAACCGGTCAAAAAGAAAAAAAGCAGGTTCTTTCTCCGGCGGGTAGAAGCAAGCCATTGGCTAAAAAAGCTTCTTGGCGGTTGGCAGTTTTGCTCCACAGTAAGGGGATTTCTTTTATGATAAAGTTGACTCATGCTGATCATTTCCGACATAATGCAAATACATATCTTCAATCGTGCCGTTCGCCAGGAAGGTGTGGCGCAGGTTTTCAATGGATTCTTGCGCCACCAATTTGCCACCCACAAAAATCCCCACGCGATCCGCCAATTGCTCAGCTTCGGCGAGCAGATGTGTGGAGAAGATAATCGTTTTGCCCTGCTCTTTCTGCTCCAGCACAAACTCACGAAAACGCTTGACGCCGAGTGGATCGAGATTAGCCGTCGGCTCGTCGAGCAGCAAAATCGGCGCCTCGGGCATGGAAACGACCGCCAGCCCCAAGCGCTGAACCATGCCGCCGGAAAATTCGCTCACCAGCTTATCGGAGAACCCGTTGAAATTTGCCCGCGCCAGCGCTTCGTCGGCCAGCGCTTTCGGCAATTTGCGAACGCGGTCATAAAAACGCATCACCTCGCGCGCCGTCAGATTTTCCGGAAATACCACGCGCTGCGGCAAATAACTCACAAATCGTTTTGCGGCTTTGGGCTGCCGGCGCACGTCGATACCGTTGATGAGAATTCGTCCTGTCGTCGGCACGTTCAGTCCGACAATGGCTTTCATCGTTGTGGTTTTGCCGCTGCCGTTCGGACCGAGCAGGGCAAAGACTTCGCCGCGCTGCACCGTGAACGAAACGTCGTTTACCGCCGTGAATTTGCCGTAGCGTTTGGTGAAATGCTCGACCTCGATCATGATTTAACCTCTGTACTTCTCTGAATTCAGCATCTAAAATTGGTTCCACCCGGATCAAGAAATCACGCCGCTAAAGCAAAAAATCAGGGTGGTCCTTTACTCCGCCTGGCAAATGCTTTGCCAGCATTACCCGAAATTCTTTTTTCGTAAACAAATTTCCTGTTTCACGGTTTCGTCAACTCCTGCAAAGCAACCGGCTTCATCAAGGGATGTTCATCCATTTCCTGATTGATCTCGATAACCGGAAACGCCTTCGCCGCCACCGCCAGCGCCTGCGCAGCGGGGCTATAAAGGTATAGCCGCAAATTCGGCTGTCGGCCTTCAAGATAATCGAACACGTTTTGAATCTTCAGCGGAATATCGCCGATGCCGTCGTGATCGAGATCATAGCCGCCGTACGCGCTCCAATAATTGCCCTTGCCATTTTTGCTCCACTGCGTTAACGTCCGTTTGCCGACGAGGGAGAGTGGATTCAAATTGTCGATGAAATTGTTTTCGGCAAAGGTGTTGCGCTCGGAATTCTGAAACATTTGCAAGGCCACATCATTCTGCGCGATAACATTATGCTGAAAAGAATTGCCGGTCGAGGCCTCAAAAAACATTCCGACCACGTTATCGGCAATCACATTCGAATCGGCGCTGGAATTATGACAATCCTGAAAAAGAATGCCGAAAGAGGCGAACCCGCGATTGCGCGCAAAACTGTTGCGGCGCATCACGATGCCGCGCGAGTACATGATCGCCGCGCCGGCCACATTGTCGTAAAATTTGTTGCGCAAAAAAACATTGGAATCGGCATACATATAGTGCACCCCATAGCGCAAACCAAACGCTTCATTGCGCTCGAGATAAGTGTGGTTTGCATTCTGAATATAAAAACCATCACGGCAATCGGTGATCACGTTGCCGATAAAACGGTTGTGCAGGGAATTCCAAATGTGAATGCCGCTGCCGCGTTCGCCCAGCTCCAGTTCTTTCCGGCCCACAATGTGATTGTACGCCACGACGTTGCGATTCGCTTGCAGCAAGTAAATCCCAAAAAGAACATCGCGCAGTTTATTGGCGGTCACGACATTGTCATTCGATTTGATCAAAATACCGGCATCCTCATTGACCAACATTTTTCCACAATGCTCAACCACGAAGCCCTGGAACACGCAGGAATCCGCCGTGAGGAGAACGGCGCTGCTGTTACCCGAACCGCGAATCACCGGCCCGCCGCTGCCGATAAGCGTGAGTTTTTTGTCAATGCGGATATTTCCCTCGTAAACGCCGGCAGCCACAAACATCGTATCGCCAGGTGACGCCGCGTCAATGCGCGCCTGTAAGTTGGCACTATCCGAAATTTTGCTTGTCGCTGGATTGGAAACAGTGGCGCGCCCGCTTGGCGCTTCGCCAGCTTGCGCAGAAATAAGCGCGGCGCCGGCGGCGAGAAGAACGGCAAAAGCGAGCGCATGTGCCAACAAAAGCAATCCCAAATTTTTGAAACGTACCGTATTCGAGAGTTTGCAGGTGCCATAAATCGCATGTATCGTCATGGGCACAAAGGCTGCCATCGCCAACAAAGGGGTGAAATTTTTGACGACAAGAATGCCAACGAGGGTCAGAACAAAAAAGTGATAAAGCAGGTTCAATTTCCCCAAACTGAGTTTTTCAGCAAAGGACAGCGCGTTTTTCTTCATGGCCGCGGCCCGCAATTTCATGTGGACGTAAACGATGCCGCCTCCGAAGAAAAGAAAATTCAACAACCAAAGCAGCGCCGCGGCTTGATCGAGTTTGCCAGTGGCAACATAATAGGCGCTCGGCGCGCTCAGCGTCAAGCCGAGAACGGCCACCAAATCGCTCCAGAGATTTTTTTCGTAACGGCGCACCAAAATAAAATTGAGCAGAAACGCGCTCGCTCCCACCATCCCGATGCCTACGAGCAGCCACAACTTTTGCAGGAAAAGAGGAACAATAAAAAGTCCACTGCAGCCGAGATAAACGCTTGCCCAAAACCGGGCCGCCCGCAATTTTTCCGTCCCTGGCGCCGCAAAAAACCATGCGCGCAGAACCGTTTGCATGGGCACGTAACTCATAAACCCGCCGAGCGCCGAGAGCACGAGATACAACACATTTAGGCTGAAGCGGCCCGTAACGCTCGCGCCAATGAACATCGGAACGAACAGCACCGCCCACGCGCCATGCTCTTTGGGAATAATGGGAAACGGGATTCTCATGGCATTGACATTTTTATTATGCCGTTTCTACCACAGGCCATTCTTTTCATGCAAACATCAAACTCACAACGCAACCCGTTTTTTGGTCCACGCGTTTCTCGACAGCCACATCGCAATAAGCCAAAAGAGCGGCACCGCCGCCATGAAATACGAGGCAATAGCGGGATAACTGTACACTTCAAAATTAGCTAACGTATGATGTCCGATAATCGGCGGCGTAAACGGCGCCACTTTGACCGCTGCCGTGGGATCAAGCTCGTGACCGTAAAGATACAGCTTGTGATAAAAACTCCAGAGTGAAAACAAGCCAAAATACGAGAACAGCACCAACAGATCGACCAACTTCGACATTTTGCCAAGCACCACGACGCGCAGCGCCAGCAACATCACGCCGCCGAGGACAAACGGAATCCATTTGAATTCGGTGAAATCGTCTTCCTTCAGCTCACGCATGCCAATGTAATGATTCAGCGCATTGATTTCTTTCAAATCATCGCGGTAGGGCGTTTTTCCGCCTTCCAGCTTGTGAGAATAAATCTTCAGCGTCAAGCCTTCGGGAAATTGGTTGGAATATAAGGTCATATTCCACAGCGGCAGAAAAAACGTCGGGAGTAACATCAATGCGGCAATAAAAATCAGCCCCCGGCTTTTAAAATCGATCGGCGTTTCAAAGAAATAATTCAGCTTGTCAATATACTTTTGCATCGTAACTCATCCTTTCCAAACCACCGCCTTGACCATCAAAACTAAAAGCGCCCGCCGAGACGCGGCAACGCCAGGAACACGTCGCTTAACAAGCGCTGGATTTTACGGCGCGCCCGGCGTTTTCGCGTCTTGTATGGACTTTTCCTTTTGCAGGAACCAACTCTTCGCGGGTTAGTTTTCGTCGTGGCCGGCTTTTTTCTTCTTGCCCGCGACGATATCCTGTTGCTCTTGACTGAGCGGGCCGCCATTTTCAATCACAACGCCGGAGGCGGTCAGAATATACATGTTTTGGTCGCCTTTAATGCTCTCCGGCTTGACTTCCGGATTCGACTGTTCCTCCGCCCAATGCTTCGCGGCTTTTTCATCAATCGTTTTCATTTTGACGACACCTTGCGCTTTGATTTTCTTGCCTTTGGCATCCCACGGCACAAAAAACGAATAGCCTTCAAATTGTACACGTACCTGTTTGGCGCCGTCAGTCATAATTAACCAGCACCCTTTATTCGTGCAGACGTCACTGATCATTCCTTCGATGGCAACAGCTTTGCCGTCTCGTGGAACTTCTTTCAGCGCTTCAGTCACCGAAACCATTTTGCTCTCAGTCAGTTTTTTGCCGTAAGCCGTCCATTCCTTGGTCGCCGGCGTTTGGCCAGATAACATCGTCGCGCCCAAGAGCACTGCAATAAGGGAACTGCTGATTCGTTTCATATGCTGTGATTCCTTTCATTACTTGTAAGCTGGGGTTAATTATTTATTTTTAAATTAACAAATTTCTCGAAGTTAGCAAAGCCTTTCTTGCTCTTGACAGCAACTTGCGATAATTTGCCTGGAACATATTTTTGCATTTTTCCAAACATTTTCGCGGCTGGGTTCTCGTTCGCCAGACGTAATTTATTTTCCCAAAAGAAAAGGCATTCTTTTTATTACGCCAGCCGCACACACAAAGGCGCTGAGATTTTTTCTACGATTTTAAATTTTTCTGTCTCAGCGCCTTTGGCGTGATTGTACTTTTACTCATTCTCCGGCGCTTACTCGTCTTTAAATATCCTGGCCAGGCGATTAGGAGCAGGTCAAAGAGTATGAATCAGCGACCCGCCTCAGCTCTTCACCAGTATATATCCTTGCATTTCTTGATGCAACGCGGAGCAGAAGTTGGTGCAATAGAACGGGAAGACGCCGGGCTTATCGGCAACGAACTCGATCACTTTCGTTTCACCAGGATCAGCCACAATGTTCAAATTATATTCATTCAAACCAAAGCCATGCAATTCGTCGGTGGTCTGTTCAATGTTGGTGAGATAGATCGTGACTTTGTCGCCGCGATTCACTTCGATGTTCCACGGCTCAAAACTGGAGCGCACAGCGACCATATAGACTTCGACGTTCTTGCCGTTGCGCACAATCTTCGCATCCTTAATATCCCAAATCGCGTTGGGATTCTTATTCTCTTCTTTCGGATAAACTTCAATCGGGTTCAATTTATCCGCCTTGATGATTTGCGCATAATGCGGCTCCGGTTCGGTGAACGCATCGTAAAGCAGCGCCATCTTCTCGCCATTGATATCGATAAGCTGCGAGGCTTCCGGCTGCGAGGGGCCGACGCTCAAATGCCGTCCGTGCGACAGCTTGTTCAACGCCACCAAATATTTTCCATCCGGATTTTTGGTGTCGCCTTCCGCTGCCGTCAAGTGGCCAATGTTGTATGACACCGGAATCTTGTCGACCACTTCCCAGGTGCCAAGTTTCCATTTCGCGATGGCGCTTTCCACAAACAGCGACGTGTAGGCAAAGCCCTTGTCATCAAACTGCGTGTGCAGCGGGCCGAGCCCGACATTCACTTCCGCATCTTTGATATTGTCGTAATTGAGAACGGGAATGCCGTCTTCATCGCCGGTAAAATCTTTGTTCTGAATTGCGGTCAACACTTTTTCAATATTGAATGCCGTCGTAATGCTCTGCAATTTTCCGCTGGCGATAATGTATTTGCCATCTGGACTCACATCGACGCCGTGCGGAGATTTCGCCGCCGGCAGCAGATAAACCACGCCTTCGGTGTCTTTGGGATCGATCACTTTCACGCCGCCAATCATTTTAAACTTGCCGTCGGCAATCGCCTTCTCGGCGGCTTTCCAATTCACGGCGGCGACGTAATCGCGGTCTTTCTGCGAGGCCGTGACTTCGAGCTTGCCGATGGCGCGCTCGCTGTTATAGCACGTCCAGAAACCCCAATCCGCGCTTGGGCCTTTGCCGGCGTCGCCCAAATCATAATTGAAGGGCGGCATCAGAATTTGCCAGCCGAGCGACATCGCACCCGATGTTTTGTCAACCGCAATGCCGGCGACGATGCCTTTGAATTTCGTCGCATAGTCCTCGATTTTTTCATACGTGCCCTTAGGCAACGGAATCGAGAAGCGCGAGCCGGCCAGCACGTATTCGGTATTTTCCGTGACGAAAGAAGAGCAGTGATTGCCGGAAACATTGGCGATGGGCCCGAAAATTTCTTTCGTTTTAAAATCACGCATGTCGATGCGCGCCATACGGTTGTTGGCATTGTCCGAAATGAACAGCCAGCGGCCATCGTAATCACCGTTGGTTTCACTCAGCGAGGGGTGATGCGCATCGCCCCAAGTGAAGCCGCCGAGCATGGCCTTGGTTTCCTTGTCGAAGCCATAACCGGTGGCCGGATAAGGCGTGAACACGGGAATGGTGGCGAGGTGCCGCATCGAGGGAATGCCATAAATGTAAACCTGGCCGGAGTGCCCACCCGATTTAAAAATATAATATTCATCCAAATCGCCCGGTGCGACGTATGATTTGATCGCCGCTTCCTGCACATCCGAGCGCACACCCGCGCGTCCCGCTTTTTTCTCGCCGCCACCGCCGCAGCCGAGGCCAAGGGCAGCGACCAAAACAAGCATCACAAAAATTCTTACTCGCATAACGCTTCACTCCTCTGTAAATTTTTTACTTCCCGAAAATCTGCTTCGGGCTTGATTTTATTTTTACGCTACACTCTTATTTCTGACTTTGCGCTTGTGGTGGCGGCTTCTTCAACTCATACGCATGGCGCATCTTCGCGATGGCTTCCTGGCGCTGCTCGGTCGTCAATGAAATCATCGTTGACAACACCACCTCCATCGTGCCCGTAGGACGCATAAAAAAATCATCGAGCGTGCGCCCGAAGCGCGATTGCACGTCTTCCACGGCTAACGCGAGATCAGGCCCAATCTGCGCGGCTGCGTCGATGCCGAGCGTCGAAACCGAATGGCATACGAAGCACTGGTTCTTCACAAAAAATGCGCCCGGGCCTTGACTCATGCGCTCTTCTTTCTCGCGCTCCGCCGCTGTCGGTATGTCGCGGATATTATGATTCGGCAAATATTCCAGAGGAAGATTTGTTTTCTTCCAGCTCATTACCAGCATCGCCAAGGCCTGGGCATCCATACTCGAAAAGTTGAAATTGGGCATGACAGTTTCCGGCACCAGCTCTTTCGGGTTTTTAAAATGTGAGGCCTGCCAAGTAAATGCGGAATGAAATCCTTTGATGCGTTCGTAATTGAATTGCTCCGGCGCTTTTTCACCTTCCCACGTCAAATCCGGTCCCACCGTGCCGCCGCGCCCATTGATCACATGACAGGCGCGGCAGCCTTTGGCATTGACCAATTCTTTGGCACGATTGATATAACCGGTGCCCTTCGTTTCTTTGTCGTAACGATGGCAGGTGTTGCAATTCATTTGCATCAGCGCCTTCTTGTCGCTCATCACATAAAAATCGCCCAACTCTTTACCGAGCATGGGTTCTTCCCAATGCTCCACCAAACCATGCGCCGCTTGCATGTCGGTCGCATAACCTTGTCCGCCATGACAACTCGTGCACGCAAATTTGGCAATGGGATGCTTTTCCAAAATTTCTTTTGGATGCGTGCGAAACGGCTCCGGCACATTCTCCAGGCCTTTCCATTCGACCCCTTGATGGCAGGTGATGCAACGATCGGCTTTGGCAAGCGCTTGAACATACACTTGCTGCAAGCCGCTGGGAACCACTGCTGCGCGTTCCGGTCCAATTCTCTCCGCTACAAGCGCACGGAACCCGGCCTGATACTGTTTCCAGTCCGGCGTAAAATAATCGTAGAAGATGAAGCCCGTCAGCAACAACACCGCGATGCCCATCAGGCTCACGAACAGCTTGTCTCGCTTCACAAAAGCAAGTTTATCTTTAATGGTTTTGTGATCCATATTGTTTTTCCTTACCAATACGCCAACAATCCATGACTCCAGCTTTCCAGTAGTCAAAACTTCACCGGCATCTCCGGCCACGCCTCCCACGGCCAATACCAATTCCAGTATGGTCCGCGCAAGAATGTGCCAATAACAATGAAAATAACAATCAACAAGCAGATCGAAATAAAAACCCAATTCTGTATTTTTCGCTCCTTCGCCAGCCACACCCCTACAGCCGCGAGACCTGATCTGTCGCGATAAGGCCACCAGACGGCCAGCGCCAGCAAAATGCCGGGCAATAAAATTCCACCAATCAAGGCGCCATTGATCGTGAACGCGCCCAGCTTAATCGTGCTGATGGTCACAATCTCTTGCAGCCACAGGAAGTACCACGGCGCCTTCGCCGGATTCGGGGTGACGGCCGGATTCGCCGGCGCTTCCAGCGGCGCGCGAAAAACAATCGCCAACACCATCGTCACCACGAATGTCAACAAGGTCACGAACCACAGACGCCGCAACAAATGCGGCGAGGAGGCCACTGTGTTTTTCTCTTCATCCACCATCGTGTTCTGCACATGCACGGTGGTACCATTAGTGATGCCGAGCAGCGAATACGTTTTGGATTTGACCGGCGCGATCTTCTCGGGCTTTTGATCCAACGCTTCGTGATCCGTGACCGCAAGTCCGCCATCTTTGCGCACGCGCCACATGTGGTAGGAGAACAGCAGCAAAACAAGCATCGGCAGAAAAAAAACATGCAGCACATAAAATCGAATGAGCGTATTTTGCTCAATCGCATTGCCCCCGAGCAAAAAGAAGCGCGTCGCTTTGCCCACAAGTGGCGCGGAGCTGGCGATGTTCGTGCCGACCGTGATGGCCCAATAAGCCAATTGATCCCACGGCAGTAAATAGCCCGTAAAAGAAAGTAAAAGCGTCGTGATCAATAAAACGAGTCCGATAATCCAATTGAGTGGCCGATTCGCGCCGACGGCGCTGCCATTTTTGTATGCGCCGGTGAGAAAGACACGCACCATGTGCAGAAACACCACCGCGACCATCAAATGCGCCGCGATACGGTGCATACTGCGCAACAACCAGCCGTATGAAACGACGAACTCGATATCTTTCACCGAACCATACGCGCGCTCCACCGAAGGCACATAGAGAAACATCAAAATCACGCCGGTGCCGACGAGAATCATAAACAGCATGAATGAAATCGTGCCGAGCCACATGGAGTAGCTCCACGACAGGCTTTTCCTGGATATCTTGTTGGGAAACCAATGCAGAAGTAAATTTTTGACGATGGCATCACCCGCCTCTTTCTCGCTGGCGGGTTTCCAGGTCCACG
>JAJVHT010000004.1 GCA_022072515.1 bacterium | reverse complement strand
CTTTGTGCGGTCGTGGAGTCTGAAGCCGCGAAGCTGGTACCGGACTTTTTGCGAAGAGCCGCGCGGCGTCATTCAGGTGGCCAATCGCGAAATCGCCGTGCGGGCCGTGCGTACACGGAGCGAGCGCTTGAAAGACGCGGTTAATCGCGCTTACCGGCAAAAGTATCACACGCCCGGCTCAATCAAGTATGCCCGTGATCTCGGCCGTGCCAAGTCGCGCGCCACAACGACGGAGTTGGTGCCCTGGTGAATTTCTTTTGAGAACGCCGCCTTAACGGAACGGCTTAAACGCAAAAGCTTTGGACGCAGATGACGCGGATCACGCGGATTTTTTATCAGTGAAAATCTGCGTCATCCGTGTAATCCGTGTTTAAAGGTTTGAACGCCTAACGCCGGCCCAACTCCTGTAATGCGTCTTCAAATCTGGTGATCACGTCATCGACGATCTTCTCGTCGATAATCAGCGGCGGCTCCAAGCGGATGATTTTTGGGTTGGCCAAAATCGAGGCGACGAGCACGCCCTTTTCAAAAAACAAATCATACAGCGCATTGCCGATGTCATCGGTGTGAAATTCCATGCCGATGAACAAACCGAGGCCGCGCACTTCTTTGAAATATTGTGGATAGATTCCCGCCAGCGCACGCAAACGTTTGATTAAATAATCACCAACTTGCGCGGCGCGGGCCGGCAGATTTTCTTTTTCCAAAACATTCAGCGCCGCCAACGCCGCCGCGCACGCGAGCGGATTGCCGCCGAACGTGCTGGTGTGAATCGTCGGCCAGTCGTTGAGCGGTGCCCAAACTTTTTCTGTACCGACAAACGCGCCGATGGGCATCACGCCGCCGCCCAGGGCTTTGGCGCTGCACAAAATATCCGGCGCGACACCGTCGTGATCGCAGCCCCACATTTTGCCGGTGCGGCCGAGGCCGCATTGAATCTCATCGAGAATCAGCAAGACGCCGCGACGGTCACAAATATCCCGCACTTTCTTCAGATAACCCGCCGGCGGAATGTTGATGCCACCTTCGCCTTGAAACGGCTCGAGTAAAACGGCGGCGGTTTGATCGGTGATCGCCGCCTCAATCGCAGCCGCCTCGCCGAACGGCACATGTTTAAATCCGGAAACCAGCGGCTCAAAGGGAGTGCGAAATTTTTGACGATACGTTGCCGACAAAGCGCCGAGGGTTTTGCCGTGATAGCCATTTTCCGCGCAAATGAACTCCGGCTTTTTCGTGTACAACCGCGCGAGCTTAATCGCGCCTTCCACGGCTTCGGTGCCGCTATTACCAAAGAACGAATACTTCAAATCGCCGGGTGTGATCTCGGCCATTTTCTTCGCTAACAGGCCGCCTTGCGGATGCAGCAATTCTTTCGAGCCGAGCGGCAGCCGGTCAAGTTGTTCTTTCACCGCCGCCACCACGGCCGGATGGCGATGACCGAGGCTAAAAATGCCATAGCCGCCGAGAAAATCGATGTACGTCTTCCCTTTCGTATCTTTGATGCGATACCCTTCCCCGCTCCATTCCATGGCTTGATATTTCGCAGAAATCGTGCGCGTGCCATAAACGCGATTCAAATAATTCGTCCAATTGTTGAGCGAATCGGCAATAAAATTTTCGGAAGCGATATCCGGTGTTATCATAAAAACCTCGCGCGTTAACTGGTTGCTGGTCGCTGGTTGCTGGTGGCTTGTAACTGGTTGCTGGTTGCTGGTTGCTGGTTAAAGAATACAAAATTTGAGAGAGAAGCAAGAGATTTTCATTGGGTCGCTTGACTTTGGGTAAGTAAATTGTAAATTGAAAATTCATGATTTTTAGTTCAATTTTGTGAATAACTGCGGCGTTGTTGATTGAACTGCGGTGCCCGCAAAAATAATTCGTACAATTGCTGACACTAAAAAATCTTCAAAAGCAAATCATCCGCTGTACGCAATGCCCGCGACTCGTGGCGTGGCGCGAGCAAGTGGCGCGTGAAAAAATCAAACGTTTTGCCGACGATGAATATTGGGGCCGCCCCCTGCCGAGCTTTGGCGATTCCCGCGCGCGGCTCTTGATCGTTGGCTTGGCGCCGGCAGCGCATGGCGGCAATCGCACGGGCCGCATGTTTACCGGCGACCGCAGCGGCGATTGGCTGTTTCGCGCTTTGCACAAAGCCGGTTTTGCGAATCAGCCGATTTCAATAAATCGCGAGGATGGTTTGCGCTTGACTGATTGCTACATCACTGCGACGGCACGCTGCGCGCCGCCACAAAACAAGCTCACGCCGGCAGAGATGGCGAATTGCCGCCCGTTCCTTTTGCGTGAAATCGCGTTGTTAAAAAATGTGCAGGTGATTCTGGGATTGGGCAAGATCGGCTTTGATAACGCCCTCACCGCTTGCGAAGAGCTGTATCATTGGAGAATCACGCCGCGACCGAAATTTGGCCACGGCGTCGAATATCAACTCGACGGAAAACTGCTTTTGATGGGCACATTTCATCCGAGCCAGCAAAATACATTCACGGGAAAACTAACCGAAGCGATGTTCGACAAAATCTTTCGCCGTGTGCGACAATTACTGCAAGCTTGACGCGGAAACCACTTCCTTAATTTATGGCTCAATTTGCTCTCGGCATCGATGCCGCGTGGACGGCGCACCATCCGGCAGGCGTGGCGCTCATAAAAATCCCCGCGCGCGGTCCCTCGCAGCTTATTCGGGTGGCGCGTTCGTATGAAGAATTTTGCAATTTCGCACACGACAAAAAAATTGACTGGGTCACGAACGTTCATGGTAGTTTGCCGAATATTCCAGAACTGCTTGCCGTTTGCAAAAAATTAACCGGGACCCTTCCCAACGTCGTCGCGCTGGATATTCCGCTTGGGCCCCAACCCATTACCGGTCGCAGAGCGGCAGATCGTATGGTGACCAAAGCGTATATCACACGCAAAGCCGGAACGCATTCACCAACGGCACAACGTCCTGGGCCGATTAGCCGGCGATTATTTGAACAACTCACCGAATCCGGCTTCAAATGGTTGCCAGCCATCGCTGCGCCGCTGCAAAATAAAAATACGCCCGTCTGCCTCGAAGTGTATCCGCATCCGGCGATTATTGAATTGCTCAACCTCACCGAACGCCTTCAATACAAAATAAGCAAGCGCCAAAAATACTGGCCGGCGCTCACTCGCGAAGCGCGCCGCGTGGCCGTGGCGCGGAATCTCAATCGCCTGCGTTTGGCGCTTGCCAAACGCATAAACGGGGTCACGACATGGCTGCCGGCGGCCCCCGCTCTGATCAAAAAAAAGCAGCTCGCGCGGTTAAAAGGCTATGAGGATGCGCTCGATGCCATCGTTTGCGCGTGGATCGGCGGTGAGTTCTTGGCGGCAAATTGTGTCGCTTACGGCGATTCCGCCTCAGCAATTTGGCTGCCTCGCCCCCAATAATGTAACGCGGCAGGCCTGCCGCTCACAATTTTCTCGTCATAAAATCCCGGAAAATTTCTGTGCCCGCCAGGCCCTGAATTTGGCGTCATTTTTCCTATTGGCGAAATCATCCGTTTTGTTTATATTGTTACATGGAATATCTTTCCTCCTTCGTCGCGCGTTTTATTCAACATTCGCCTTTGCAGGAACGCATCACGGCGGTCTTGCAAACGCTGCCGGTCGAAGTCGTGCAAGACCTTTTGCGCGATCCACGTTTTACGATGGCGGCTTACGATCCGGCGGACGGGTCACATACGCATTTTCACATTCCCCTGCCCGGCCGCGGCGATGCCGGCAGCCGCATGATTGCCTGGAAAATTTCGCTGGCACACGCGCCGCTTGATTTTGCGAATTACGTCATTGCGCACGAATTCGCCCACGCCTATTTGCGCAATCGCGGCCGCACGCACGATGAAGACCCGGAAGATGCTGCCGATGCCTTGGCGGCGGCATGGGGCTACGACAAACCACGCAGCGCGATGCGGTATACCTGGTGGCGGCGGTCCTGAACCGTGCTCCGACGCCTACTCTTACTTTTACTCGTCATAAAATTATCAAAAGTGCGTATGAGAAAGAGCACGAGTAAGAAAATGAAGATGACAAAAACCTCTCGATTTAAATATGAACGTTTTACTCATCTCCACCTACGAGCTTGGCCATCAACCGTTCAATCTCGCTTCGCCGGCGGCACATTTGCTCAACGCCGGCCATCATGTCCAATGTCTCGATCTCGCCGTTGAGAATTTCAATGAAGAAAAAATTAACTGGGCCGCGTTCATCGGCATTTCCACGCCAATGCATACGGCGCTTCGTCTTGGCATACACGTGGCGCGGCGCGTGCGGCAAATCAATCCGGCGGCGCATCGCAATTTTTACGGTTTGTATGCCGGTTTGAATACGGATTATCTTTTGCGCCAAGCTGCCGACTCGGTGATTGGCGGCGAATACGAGCAGGCCTTGGTTGCGATGGTCAACGCAACAGAAAAAAGTGCTGGCAAAATAATTGCAGGTGTAGAGAGAAAAGAATTCCGCGGTGGCACACAATTTCCACGCTTAGAATTTCTAACACCAGCCCGGCATCTGTTGCCACCGTTAGCAAAATACGCGGCGTTAGCTATCGATGGCGAATATAGATTAGCCGGATATGTCGAGGCGAGTCGCGGCTGCGCGCATACCTGCCGCCATTGTCCAATTACACCGGTGTATGACGGGCGTCTCAGGATCGTACAACCGGACGTGGTGTTGGCAGACATCGCTCAACTTGTACAAATGGGCGCGCAACATATCACGTTTGGCGATCCGGATTTTCTGAACGGCGTCAAGCATTCTGGGCATATCATACGCCGAATGTTCGCCGCGTGGCCACATTTGACTTTCGATTTCACCGCCAAAATCGAGCATCTGCTGGAGTATCGCGAGCGGCTGCCGGAATTTGCCCGCTGCGGTTGTGTTTTTATTGTTTCCGCCGTTGAGCTGCTAAACGATCATGTTCTTGAAATTTTGCAAAAAGGCCACAACCGCGCCGGAGTGCAAACGGCGCTGCAACTCACCCGGCAGGCCGGCATTCCGTTGCGGCCGTCGTTGATGCCGTTTACGCCGTGGACAACCGTGCAGGACGTTCTCGATATTCTTGAGTTTGTTGAAGCGAATGGCCTCATCGCGCACGTCGATCCGGTGCAATACAGCATCCGGCTTTTGCTGCCGCCGGGATCGGCATTGTTGTCCCGGCCGGAAATCCAACCTTATTTGCGCGGATTTGATGAAGAAAAATTCACTTTTTTCTGGGAGCATCCGGATCCGGTGATGGATTGCTTGCAGCGGGAAATAGCGGCGTGTGTTGAAGCAGCGGCACAGGCGCAGCAAGCGCCGCACAAAACTTTCGCTGCGGTTCACGAGCTGGGGTATCACGCCGCGGCGCAACGGCCGCGCCGAAAATGGGCCTCTCCCCCGCTGCCGGATTTATCGCCGCCGCGGCTCACCGAACACTGGTTCTGTTGAGCGGAGCCGACTCGGGATCAGTTGATCCCCTGGCGCCATAGCGAAGCTGTCGTTTAATGAAAAAGTAGCCGCCATTTTATAGGAATATCCCCATGTGCAAGCATCGCCTATTGCCCCGCCAAAGAACTCGCCGTCATTTGGCGCTGACTTTTGCCGGCATCGGGCTTGGCCTTTTCGCTCACACCGGCATCGGCTTTCCACAACAGCCGGAGGCGCTGACCTTTTATAATCGCGGCAAAACTTACCAGCAAAAAGGCGATAATGAAAATGCCATCGCCGATTTTACTCTCGCCATCAAAATCAAGCCGGATTTTGCTGCCGCCTTCTTGAATCGCGGCAATGCCTATTGTGATGAGGGCGAATATGAGCGCGCCATCGCGGATTACACGCAGGCGCTCAAATTGCAGCCGGGCGATATCACCGCGTATAATAACCGCGGGAATGCACATCTGCTTAACAGCGATTTCGGGCAGGCGCTGGCGGATTTTGACCGCGCCATTCAGCTCGCCCCCAACGTCGCAGAAACCTATTGCAATCGCGGCGTCGCTTATACCTATCACGGCGACTATGAAGAGGCAATGGCGGATTTTAACCAAGCCCTGAAGCTGAATCCGCAAGATGCGGAGGCCTACTATAAACGCGGCAAGGCCAACTTTTACCAAAGCCGTTATTCGCAGGCGCTCGCGGATTATAATCAAGCGCTGAAATTGCAGCCGAATTTGGCGGAAGCTTACTCGAATCGCGGTCTGGTTTGCATTAAAAAGGGCGCCTTCGATCTGGCGGTGGCAGACTTTACCCGCGCGCTCAAGCTCAAACCGGATTTAACCGAAGCTTACGTCAACCGCGCCCAAGCGTACGTGCAGCAAGACCGGTACAACCGCGCCATTGCCGACTATGACCGCGCGATTCAAATGAAGCGCGAAAAATTTCTTACCCGCCAAAATCGCAACGACGAATTTGTGCCCACCATCAAACTCAAACCCGAAGACGCCGAGTTGTATTACAGCCGGGGACGGGCCTATCATGCGCTCGGCAAGTTCGATCGCGCCATCGCTGATTACACGCAAGCCATCAATATCAAATCCAGCCATATTAACGCCTATTATATTCGAGGAACCGCCTACCGCGATAAAGGCGATAAAGCCAAAGCGATTTTTGATTTCATGAAAGTCTTGGACTTGACGAATGAGCCGCTCATGCGGCGCAAGACGCAAGACCAATTGCAAATGTTGGGTGTGAATTAAACCTCACAAATTTCAAATCGCAGAGGGAAACGCCGGAAACGGTCCGACCTCGCTGTTTATAATTCATTTTTTGCCGCAAGAATCAGCTTCAATGCGAACTTCTGTCAGGCCCGCCGAGATTTCAGCCGGATAAATTTTTCAATTCCTTGCCCCTCTTCGATCCACCTTTTTTTTCGCATTTCCGGCCATACCTTCGACTTCCGCAACCCTGTTACGTGGAAAATTCTATTGACAATTGATTTATTTTTTTGTAGTATGCGCATCAGAGCAATTTGAGCATTCGTCACTCAACAAGTGTTCTTTTTCCGTTGGCAAGCTTCATAACGCAAACCGAATTTCAAGGCTGACCCCATGCAGACCAAACACTTTCAAATTTTTATTACGATTTTTGGGCTCATCGCGTTCGTGCTGCGGCCCGGCGGCGCCATCGCTGCGGCGCCAACTCAGCAAATGCCCGAAAGCAAACCGGTCAAACTGATCGTCAAAACCGATGCCCCGACCTACACGACCGGCGCGAAAGCCGTCATCGAAATCGGCATTCAGGATGCGAGTAACAAACCGGTGAAGGCAGCCAAGGATTATATCATCGAAATCGAGCTGCGCGCCTTTCCTTCGCGCCAGCTCAGGAAAAAAATGCAGGATACCATCCGCGCCGGCGAGTCTTCGGCGAAACTTGCGCTGGCGCTCGAAGAAAACGGCATCTTTAGCATCCACGCCAAACATCTGGCGAAAATGTCAGAGTTGCTCGAATATGACGTGTTTATTCGCGTTCGCCCAATGGTTCGCTCGCTGCAACGGCCCAGGCATGGTGCGTGGCTGCCCGATTTTAATTCCCGTTTTTGGGGCGTGGGAATGCTGCTGTCTCCGGCGTTGCCGCAATTTGTCATCGCCCAGGGCAAGGAACTGGTTCTCAAAAGCAGTCCGCAGCGCACCTTGCTCGCCGATGGCAAAGACGCGGCCACCATTCATCTCTTTTATGGCAGCGAAGAAGGCGTCGCGTTGAGCCCCATCCGGGTGCGTTTGTTTAGCAGCAGCGGCCGGCTTGAGCCGATGCCGCCGCTGATCATTCCTGAAGGCGAAGATTACGCGCAGGCGACTTTGACCTCCAATAAAGTCGAAACGATAACGATTGAATTTCTCGGCTCCACCCCGGAGGTGCCGGTGCCTGGCGCCAGACAATTGCAAATCAAATTCGGCCCGCCGATCACCCAGCTTGGCCTCGACGCCAGCCCGCCAAAGATTAACCTCGTGGATAAATCCGATCTGGTCGTGCGTTTATTGAATGAAACCGGAACGACGCCGATTGCCACCGATACGGTGCGGCAAATTTCTTTTACCATTGCCAGGGGCAGCGGCGAAATCGAACAGAAAGAACTCGCCATTCCAGCCGGCCGCTCCGAAGGCCGCACAACCTTCCTCCCCACCAAACTGGGCGAAGTGGAAATTTCGGCTTCGACGCCGGATTTGCAGCCAGTGACCGTTTTAATAAACGTATCGCCGCCGCTCAGCTTACTGGGCTTGTCGTTGCTGGGCGGCTTAGCCGGTGGCGTCATCGCGTATTGGATGACGGCCAAATCCAAATGGTGGCGCGTCGCCATCGGGTTTATTACCGGTTTCGTTTTCTAT
The DNA here is from genome assembly GCA_022072515.1 of bacterium. Classification (GTDB taxonomy): domain Bacteria; phylum Zhuqueibacterota; class Zhuqueibacteria; order Zhuqueibacterales; family Zhuqueibacteraceae; genus Zhuqueibacter. The sequence goes on along the minus strand of JAJVHT010000004.1, from coordinate 2,051 downwards.
TGGGCGATCATTTTCGGCCTGCTCGATGTGCTCCCCCGCGCCATCGTCTTGAATCCGTTGAGCGCCTTTGCGATCTCGACCCTGGGCGGCTGGTTGGGCACGGAGGTTTTCACGAGAGTTTTAAAGCCATTTGGAGCAGCGGTATGATCACGTCACCGCCATTGCAAACTTATTGAGGAGAGGTGAATATGTTTCGCGTTCGTTGGTTTAATGCAGGAATCATCATATTGAGCGCCAGCGCGCTCTTTTGGGCATGCGCCAAAGATTTTGTCACCGGCAAGCGCCGGCTCGTGCTCGTCAGTGAAGCGCAGGAACTGGCGATGGGACAACAATCCGACCCTGCCGTCGTCGCCGAGTATGGCGTTTATGATGATGCCAAGTTGGCGGCTTACGTCGATGGCATCGGCCAGTCGATGGTCAAAGTCTCGCATCGCCCCACGTTGAAGTTCACGTTTCGTTTAATGGATTCACCGGTGGTCAATGCGTTCGCGCTTCCCGGCGGCTATGTTTATTTCACACGCGGGATTTTGGCGCATTTCAACGATGAAGCCGAGCTGGCCGGCGTGATGGGCCACGAGATCGGCCATGTGACCGCGCAACATGGCGTCGAGCAAGCCACCAAGCAACAACTGGCGGGAATCGGTTTGTTGGCCGGAACTGTGCTCTCCGCTGATTTTCGCCGCTACAGCGACCAGGCGCAGCAAGCACTGGGACTCATCTTTTTGAAATTCAGCCGCGATGATGAAACCGAATCAGACAAGCTTGGCGTCGAATATTCCACCAAAGCTGGCTTCGACGCGCAACACATGGCCAGATTCTTTCGCACCATCAGCCGCATCACCGAGCAAGCCGGCGGCGGTCCGCCCACTTTCCTTTCCACCCATCCCAATCCGGACAATCGCGAGCAAAACGTCGGCGCGTTGGCCAGAGAATGGCAGCAAAAAGTGCCCGGTCCGAAAGGCGGCACCGATCGCGCCGCCTATTTGCACCGCATCGACGGCATCGTTTATGGAGATGATCCGCGCCAGGGCTTTGTGGAAAACGGCTATTTCTATCATCCGGGTTTGAAATTTCAATTTTCCGTTCCCAGCGGCTGGCAGTTGGCGAATCAACCGACGCAAGTGCAAATGATCAACGCGGAAAAAAATGCGGCCATCCAGTTCAGCCTGGCGAAAGGGACCAGTGCGCAAGAAGCCGCGCAGACCTTTGCGCAGGAATCGCAAGCGCAAGTGGGGCGCAGCGGCGCCACGCAAGTCAACGGCATGCGCGCTTATATGTTGATCAGTGACGTGCAAACGCAAGACGGCGGGACGCTGCGCTTGCTGTCCTATTTCATCGAGCGCGATGGCAATATTTATGTGTTTCACGGTTACACCACTGCCGCGCTGTTTGACAGCCAGGCGCCGGCTTTAGAGCGGGTGATGAAAAGCTTTGATCAATTGCGCAACCAAGCGGCCTTGACGAAACAGCCGCGGCGGGTTAAAATCATGACGGTCGATCAGGCCGGCGACCTGCGCACGGTTCTCACGCACGCCGGTATGAAATCCGAAGAATTGGACGAGCTGGCCATTCTCAATGGTATGTATTTAACCGATCGCCTGGAACGCGGCGCGTTGGTGAAAGTGGTCCGGTGAGGCGGTTGGCCCGTTGGCCGGTTTCTACATTAACATGAAAACATAGAAACGTGTAAACATGAAAACTGGCTAACCGGAAAACCAACAAACTTATTTTTATGGAAAGATTATTTTTCATTATTGGCACCTTGACAGCTTTTCTCGCCGTGGCCGCCGGCGCCTTTGGCGCGCATGGTTTGAAAGCGCGGCTCACCGCCGATCTCCTGGCGACGTTTGAAATCGCGGTGCGCTATCATTTTTATCATGCGCTGGCGTTATTCGTGGCGGCATGGGCGTACACACGCTGGCCAGGCGCGGCAACGACGGCCGCGGGTTGGCTTTTCGTCATCGGCATTCTCATTTTTTCCGGCAGCCTCTACACCCTGGCGCTCAGCGGCATACGCTGGCTGGGCGCGATCACGCCGTTGGGCGGCGTGG
>JAJVHT010000068.1:5551-10420 GCA_022072515.1 bacterium | reverse complement strand
CGCGCCGATGCCGAACGTCTCGGCTTGAAATCCATCGGCGATCTCACCCGCGCGCCGAATTTGCGCTATGGCTGCAGCAATGAATTTCTCAAACGGCCCGACGGTTGGCCCGGCTTGGCCGCGCGCTATGGCCTCACCGCTGTTCCCAACGGCATCGAGCACGGGCTGATTTATCAGGCAATTTCCGCAAACAGTCTCGATGTGATTGACGTGTATTCCACCGACGCCAATATTCAACGTTATAATCTCGTTATTCTCAACGATGACCGACATTTTTTTCCGGACTATCTGGCCGCGCCACTCGTGCGAAAAAATTTGGCTGCACGCGCCAAACAAGCGCTGAACGAACTTGCCGGCCAGCTCGCCGAAACGGATATGATTGCGCTGAACGCGGCGGCCACGATTGACAAAAAAGATTTTGGAGAGATTGCGCGCGCCTTTTTGCAGAAGCGGGAATTGCTCACCACGTACCAACCCGCACCAGCGCAGCAAGGCCGTTGGCGGATTCTTTTGGCGCGCACGCTCACGCATTTGCAGCTAACCGCGCTGGCGTTGTTGTTTGCAATGGCGATCGCCATTCCCGCCGGCGTATTGGTTTATCGTCTGCCGGGAATTTCGCGGCCGATTTTGTATCTGAGCGGATTATTGCAAACGATTCCCTCCATTGCCTTGCTGGCGTTCATGATTCCGCTTTTCGGTATCGGCGTCGTGCCGGCCATCGTGGCGCTCTTTCTTTATGCACTGCTGCCGATCTTGCGCAACACCGCAACGGCGCTGTTCGCCGTCGATCCGCTGCTCAAAAAAGTTTCCGCCGGCATGGGCTTGACGGCCTGGCAGCGTTTGCGCCATATCGAATTGCCGCTGGCGGCGCCGACGATTTTTGCCGGCATCAAAACCGCGGCGGTGATCAACATCGGCACGGCAACGCTGGCGGCGTTCATCGGTGCCGGCGGCCTCGGCGAACCCATCGTCACCGGCCTCGCTTTGAATGACTCAAGGCAAATTCTCGAAGGCGCGATTCCCGCCGCCATTTTGGCGCTGCTCGTGGAGTTCGGCTTCGAGCGTTTGGAAAAAATTCTAATTCCACGCCATTTGTTGCAGAAGGTGGCGGAGTAAAATTGGTCCGAAAAGATTGTTCATTTTCCTCCGGCAATTTGCTGCTTGACATTCAAACACAAATTTTATATTATCTTTGCGCGCTTCTAACGCTGTAGAAGAGTGTCATCAGCAAGTTCCTGTCAACCGGCAACGAAATATGAACTACCTCGCCTTCGATCTCGGCGCCGAAAACGGTCGCGCCATTCTCGGCCAAATTGAAAACGGCCGTCTCACGCTGCGCGAATTGCAGCGGTTCGCCAATCGCATGGTTTCTCTGCACGGGCATCTCTATTGGGATGTTCTCCATTTGTTTGCGGAGATTCAACATGCCCTCCAGCTCGCCGGCCGCGAGCACCTCCCGCTCGCCGGCATGGGGGTGGATACCTGGGGCGTCGACTTCGGCCTGCTCGATCGCGACGGCACGTTGCTCGCCAATCCCGTCACCTATCGCGATCATCGCACCGACGGCATGATGGAAAAAGTGTTTGCCCAAATGCCGCGCGCAGAAATTTATCAACACACCGGCATTCAATTGATGCAGATCAATTCGCTTTTTCAACTCTATGCGCTGGTTGCCGCGCGATCGCCGCTGCTGCAAATTGCGCAGCGACTGCTCTTCATGCCCGATCTGATCAATTTCATGCTCACCGGCCGGCAGGTTTCGGAATTCACATTTGCAACCACCTCACAGCTTTTCAATCCGGTGACGCGAACGTGGGCCGATCCGATATTTGCCAAGCTCGAATTGCCGCGCCATTTGATGGCCGAAATTGTCGAGCCGGGCACGATCATTGGAACACTGCGCCAGGATTTAGCCAATACGGCCAGACTCGCCCCCGTTCCCGTCATTGCCGTTGGCTGTCATGACACCGCCTGCGCTGTTGCCGCCGTTCCAACGCAGCGTGAGCATTGGGCCTATCTCAGCTCCGGCACGTGGTCGCTGATGGGCGTGGAAGTTCGCGAACCGGTCATCAACGCGCGATCTCTGGAATTGAATTTTACCAACGAAGGCGGCGTCGCCGGCACGATACGCCTGTTAAAAAATATCATGGGGCTTTGGCTGTTGCAAGAGTGCCGCCGCCAATGGAGCCGTGACGGCAAGAATTTTGATTACGAACAGTTGATGCATCTTGCTGCGAATGTGAGGCCGTTCCGCAGTCTGTTGCATCCCGACGATCCAACCTTCTTGCATCCGGAAGATATGCCGCAGGCGATTGCAGATTTTTGCCGCCGCACCAAGCAACCGGTTCCGCAAAGCGAAGGCGAATTTGTCCGCTGCATTCTCGAAAGTCTCGCGCTGCAATATCGCCGCGTCATGGAAATGTTGGAAGAATTGCAAGGCCACCAGATTGAGGTTTTGCACATCGTCGGCGGCGGCAGCCAAAATGTTTTGCTCAATCAAATGGCCGCCGACGCGATCGGCAAGCCGGTGTTGGCGGGTCCGGTGGAAGCGACGGCGTTGGGTAATGTGGCGGTGCAAGCCATGGCCATGGGCGAGTTTCGAGATCTGGCGGAAGCGCGAGCTGCCATCAAAAGCTCGTTTCCGATTCAAGAATTTCAGCCGCGCGATATTGAGCCCTGGAATGCAGCTTATCAACATTTTGTCAATTTGGGAAATCCGCGCTGATCAAAAACGCAAACCCCCAAATCAGTTGTGTTCATCAATCCGCCGGAAGTCATTATCGTAATTCTTTTAAAGGATGCATAAATGTCCAACTCCAACCCAGCCTATCAACTTCTCGCCAGCCAATTGCAGGATGGCGGCTTCGACATTGAGAATATCAAAACCAAACTCAAGCAGCAGCATATCGAAACGCCTTCCTGGGGCTATGGCAACAGCGGCACGCGGTTCCGTGTTTTCCCGTGGCCCGGCGCGGCGCGGACAACGAAAGAGAAACTCGCCGATGCCGCGATGGTGCATCAGCTCACCGGCGTCGCGCCTTCCGTGGCGCTGCACATTCCGTGGGACAAAGTCGAAGATTGGGATGATCTGAAGAAATATGCCGCTGCCATCGGTATCAAAATCGGCGCGATCAATCCCAATGTTTTTCAGGATGAAGTTTACAAGTTCGGCTCGATTTGTCATGCTGATCCAGCGGTACGGAAACGCGCGATTGTCCATATCCTCGAATGCGTTGAGATTATGAAAATCACCGGCTCGCGCGATCTCTCCTTGTGGTTTGCCGATGGCACCAACTACGCCGGCCAGGACAGTATTCGCGGCCGCAAACACCGGATGCAGGAAGCGCTCGCCGAAATCTATCACGCTTTACCGCCGAACACGCGCATGCTGATCGAGTACAAGTTTTTTGAACCGGCGTTTTATCACACCGATCTCGCCGATTGGGGCATTGCCTACGCGGCCGCCCTGAAACTCGGCCCACAAGCGCAAGTGCTCGTCGATACCGGCCATCATGCGCCCGGCACAAACATCGAGCACATCGTCGCGATTCTCCTTGACGAAGGCCGGCTCGGCGGATTTCATTTCAACAATCGCAAATATGCCGATGACGATCTCATTGTCGGCTCGGTGAATCCGTATGAGCTTTTCCTCATCTTCAACGAATTGGTTGCGGCCGCAGTCTCAAAGGAAAAGGTGCCGAGCAACTGCGCGAAAAACGTCGCGTACATGATCGACCAATCACACAACATCGAGCCCAAGATCGAAGCGATGGTGCAATCGGTGATCAATTGCCAGGTGGCGCTCGCCAAGGCCCTGCTGGTGAATCGGGCCAAACTCGCGGAGCGGCAGGCTGCCGGCGATGTGCTTGGCGCGCATCGCGAATTGAACGCCGCTTATGAAACCGATGTGCGGCCGTTGCTGGCGCAAGTCCGCGAAGAAATGGGCTTACCTTCCGATCCGATTGCGGCGTTGCAAGCGCGCCGGTATGAAGAGAAGATTGCGCAAGAGCGCGGCTCCGCCTCCGCAGAAGGTGGAGGATTTCCGGGCGCATGATTTTTTTAAAATAGTTTCTGTCCATTCAATCATATCTTTTTGTTCATTTTGACTGTGAGGCATCCCATGAAATCATTTAGCATCATTTCGTTTTTATTGCTGTTGCTGCTCGCCTGCTCTTCTCCTGAAAAACGCCAAAAAGCGGCTCAGGCGTTTATCGACGATTATTCCGCCAAATACAAAGAACTGGCTTACGCCTCGAGTGAAGCGCAATGGGCGGTCAACACAAAAATTGTCGAAGGCGATTCCACCAATGCCGTCGCGGCGCGCAAAGCCGATGAGGCTTTAGCTGCTTTCACCGGCGGCACGGAGAATATCAACCAGGCCCGCGCTTTTCTCAACGAGAAGCAAAATTTGCTTCCCTTGCAAGTCAAACAGCTTGAGAAAATTCTCTACGCCGCGGCGAACAATCCGCAAACCGTGCCGGATCTCGTCAAGGCGCGCATCAAAGCCGAAACGGCGCAGACGGAAAAACTTTTCGGCTTCGATTTCAAAATTGCCGGCAAGTCGGTTTCGACCAACGAAATTGATGAGCTGCTGAAAAAAGAAAACGATCTCGCGCGCCGGCTCCAAGCCTGGGAAGCGAGCAAGGAAGTCGGCACAACATTAAAAGACGGGCTGGAAAATTTGCAACGTCTGCGCAATGAAACCGTGAAAGCGCTGGGCTACAACGATTATTTCTCCTATCAGGTTTCCGACTACGGCATGACCACGGCGGAAATGATGGAACTGATGCAAAAACTCAATCGCGAGCTGCGGCCGCTGTTTCGGGAATTACACACGTACGCGCGCTACGAATTGGCCAAGCGTTACGG
>JAJVHT010000068.1:0-5451 GCA_022072515.1 bacterium | reverse complement strand
CAATTGCACGATCACATTGCCACGAAAATTTTGCATCAAGACGTGCATGCCACCAATTATTATGGCAACAAGGAAGTGGGCGATTTTCTGCGCGATATCATGCGTCCCGGCGCCAGCCGCGACTGGCGCGAAGTCTTGCGCGAAAAAACCGGCGAAGATTTGAGCGCGCGGGCTATGCTGAAATATTTTGAACCGCTGATGGCATATTTGCAAGAGCTCAACAAAGGCAGGAAGCACACGCTCGGGGAGATTTGAGCAAAATGCCCGCTTTTGACCTAACGCCCGCCGATCTCCAGCATCTCCATCGCGCCGTGGCGCTCGCGTTGGAAACCGAGAAAAACGGCAATCTGCCGATTGGCGCGGTGATCACGCTGAATGGCGAAATGATTGCAGAAGCCGGCAATGCGATGCTGTCGCCGTATTATCACCCCGGCCGACATGCAGAAATTGAAGCTTTACAGCGCGTGCCGGTGGCGTTGTGGCCGCGCAGCCGCGAGATGACGTGTTACTCGACGCTCGAGCCGTGTACGATGTGCATGGGCGCGCTGTTGTTGCACGGCATTGGGCGCGTGATCTTTGGCGCCAAAGATCACGCCGGCGGCGCTGATAGCCTGCTTGCACATCTGCCGCCGTATTACGCTGAAGGCAAAGGTGTGCCGCAGTGGAGGGGGCCGGCTTTGCCGGAAATTTGTGACCCGCTCTATCAGCGCGCGTTGTCGCGATTTGATCAACTGGCCTGTGGGCGCGGCGGATTTTAAATTGAACATGAAAAAAATGTTTCCGGTTTTCATCTCCATTGTCATTCTTATCAGTGTGGCGCTGTTGCGCGAACGTTCGCGCACGCTGGCGGCGGTGCTGGTTACGCTGCCGATCAATATTCCGTTGGCGATGTGGATTATCGCCCATGGCAACGGCAGCAGCCCGAAACTCGTTTACGATTTTGCGCGTTCGACGGCTGTCGGTTTGCTCATCACGCTGGTCTGGGTTCTCATCGTGTTCTTCGCCTTGCGTGCCGGCTGGACACTGCCGGCGGCGCTGGGCGCAGCTTATGGCGCGTGGGTGGTGCTTATCGCTGGCTTATTTGCGCTGCGCGTGCTGTCGCTTTAAATTGTTTGTCGGTTTGCCAGTTCGCTGGTTTGCCGGTTAGACTATTCAACCGGCAACTTGGTGCGCGGTCATTTTTGCAAGAACCGATTTGTCACTGCCTCAACTCTATGTTGCATCTTCAATCTTTCACTATCCGCCAATGGCCGGACAGCTTGAATCACGAATTTCCCTTCAAACTCAAGTTGTTTCAAACCTTGCGGCAACTCGAATTCACCTCACCGGTGACATTTTTCGTTGGTGAAAACGGCTCCGGCAAATCGACTTTGCTGGAAGCCATCGCCGGCGCGACCGGCGCGATTACGGTTGGCAGCGAAAATGTGAAGACGGATAAAACGTTGGCTCCGGTCAGGAAGCTGGCGACGTATTTTAAATTAAACTGGCAGCAGCGCACACACAAAGGATTCTTTTTGCGCGCAGAAGATTTCTTCGGCTATGCCAAACGGCTCGCGCAGATGCGCGTGGAAATGGAAGAGGAAATAAAAGCGGTTGAGACCGAATATCAGGGACGTTCGGAAACCGCGAAGGGACTCGCCAAAATGGCTTATACTCGTGAGCTGAATGACATGCAGCAGCGTTACGGCGAGGGCCTGCTCGATAGCTATTCACACGGTGAAAGTTTTTTGACGCTGTTTCAATCGCGCTTTGTTCCCAATGGGTTGTATTTGCTGGACGAACCGGAAGCGCCACTTTCGCCGATTCGCCAACTTGCCTTGGTGGCCGCGCTCAAACAAATGGTCGAACAAAACGCGCAGTTCATCATTGCCACGCACTCACCGATTATCATGGCCTTTCCGCAGGCAACGATTTTAAGCTTTGACCAAGCGCGCCTGCAACCGGTAAAATATGAAGATTTGGAGCATGTCACCTTAACGCGAGATTTTTTAAATAATCCGGAAGCGTTTCTAAAACATCTTTGATAGCGAGCAACTCATGCATTCAACCGAACAACAAATTATTCATTCCTGGAATAAAAATGCCGGTCCCTGGATTCGCGCCGTGCAGGAAGAACAGATCGAAAGCCGCAAACTCGTCACCAATCAGGCGATCATCGCAACGATTTTACGCTATCGCCCGCCGACGGCGCTTGATCTCGGCTGCGGTGAAGGCTGGCTCGCGCGCCAACTTGCCACACACGGCATTCGCGTCATGGGCGTCGATGCCGTGCCGGCGTTAATTGAAAATGCCAATCGACTCGGCGGCGGTGAGTTTGCAGTTTATGCTTACGAGCAAATAGTGAATGGTGTTTTGAACAATCAGTTTGCCGCTGTCGTTTGTAATTTTTCCCTGCTCGGCAAAGAATCGGTTGATCATCTCATTCGACAAATTCCCGCGCTTTTGCATGACGGCGGCCATCTGTTCATTCAAACATTGCATCCGCTGATGGCTGGCGGCGACGCGCCGTATCAAGACGGCTGGCGCTCCGGCTCCTGGGCGGGATTCAGCGCGGAGTTCTCCGATCCGGCGCCGTGGTATTTTCGGACGATGGGCACGTGGATAAAACTATTTCGCGACAGCAAATTGACACTGACGGAATTGCTCGAGCCTTTGCATCCCAACACCGGCAAGCCGGTTTCGCTTTTACTGGTCGGGACAAAATAAAATCCGTCAGCCACCGATCCCCACCGCTGTTCACCGAGATTTTTATCTCCATTGCGAGGTTATTCGTATTTTATTAAAATTAAAAACTGGCAAGTGGCACAACTCATTCCAGAAAGGAAAACATGCTGCGCGAACATCTCGTTAAAAAAAATCCCATTGAAAAAAATGGCTTCCGCTGGCGCGGCGCCGGCGAAATTGCCCGCATCGAAGGTTTCAGCGATGCAGTTTTTGCTTTCGCGGTCACTTTACTTGTTGTTTCATTGGAAGTACCGGAAACTTTTACCGAACTCTGGGAAAAGATACATGGCTTTGTCGCGTTCATGATTTGTTTTGCGCTGCTGTTTCTGGTGTGGCATGATCAATATACTTTTTTTCGGCGCTACGGCTTGCAAGACGGCGTGACCAACTGGCTGAACGGCGCGTTGCTTTTTGTCGTGCTGTTTTTCGTGTATCCGCTCAAGTTTCTATTCACCATGCTGACGCGGCTGATCACCGGTGCCGGCCTGCAAGTGCATTTGCCCAACGGCGAGGTTGCCTGGATGATCGAGCGCCAGCAAATGCCGCTTTTAATGACCATCTATGCGCTGGGATACATTGCGGTTTCTTTGATTTTCGTCTTGCTCTATGTTCGCGCCTATCGCAAACGCGTTGAGCTGGATTTAAACGAACACGAATTGATCGAGACACGCTCGAGCCTTCAATCGCATGCCCTCAACATCGGCGTCGGATCGTTATCACTTCTGGTTATTTCCATCGGCGGCATGGGGTCGGAGTTTTGGGCTGGAATCGTTTACTGGTTGATCGGCCCGGCGCAGTGGCTGAATGCCTCGCGCATGCAAAAGAAAAAACAAAAGTTGGAAATGCTGCTGTCCGCGCGAAATTAATTTCGCGCCAAGAAGAATTCTCCTTATGTTGCCTTTTCACTCCACCTCCAAAAGCTGGGGGCGCGGCCTGCTCATCGGCTGGCTCGGCTGGACGGCCTATGCGGCGTTCTACGCCGCGATTCTGGCTCTCCAAGCCGGCGTGCTTTATCTCTATTCCCTTTCCGGTTCGCTGCTTTCCCATTACCTGATGGCGCTCTACAGCCTTCCCGTCTGGTTTGTGATCACGCGGCTATTGGCGAATAAACCCTGGCCTGTTCACGTGCTCAGCCTATTGTTCGGCGCCGCGCTCTATGCATATGTTTGGCTGAACAGTTTTTTGGCGGCGTTCCATTTTTTATTCGGCGAAGCCATTTGGCAACAATCGCAATTGTTCGTCATTAAATATTGGCTGCTGCATGAAGCCATCATCGTTTATGCCGTGTTTGTCGGCATTTTTTATGCGTGGCGTTATCAGCGGCAACTGCGCGAAAAAGAAAGAAACGAAGCTGAACTGCGTTTGCGCACGAATCAAATGGAATTGGCGTTGTTGAAAGCGCAGCTCAATCCGCATTTTCTCTTCAACACCCTGAACTCGATCAACGCGTTGGTGGGCAGCGATCCCGAGGCGGCGCGCCGCGTTCTCGCCCAACTGGCGGAAGTTTTGCGATACTCCCTCGAAAGCGATCGCCAACCCCTGGTGCCGCTTTCTGCCGAGCTGCATTTTGTTGAAACTTATCTGGCGATTGAACAGGCGCGGTTCGGCAAACGGTTGCAGGTGCAAACCGCCATCGATGAGTCGGCCAAACCGTTGTTGGTGCCGCCCATGATTGTGCAACCGCTGGTCGAAAATGCCGTAAAGCATGGGATCGCGCCAAAAGAAGAAGGTGGCGAGTTGATATTACGCGTGCAGCGGCAAAACGAGGTTTTGGAAATCGAAGTCGCGGACAACGGCGTCGGCAGCAAGGACCTGCCGGCTGCTCATTTATTGAATAATGGCCGTGGTTTGCACAACACCGATTTGCGCCTGCGGAAAATATTCGGCGAGGCCTCGGCTTTGCAAGTGAATAGCACCAAAGACGGGTTTCGCGTGAAGTTTAAAATACCAGTGCGTAGTACTCAGTAGTCAGTATTCGAATTATGCAACTCAGAATAATAATCATCGACGACGAGCCACTCGCGCGGCAGGTGATTCGCGAATTTCTACAAGCGTTTCCGCAAATCACTATTATCGCCGAGTGCGAAAATGGCCGGCAGGCGGTGACGGCGATCAATCAACACCAGCCGGATTTGATTTTTCTCGATGTGCAAATGCCCGGACTGGATGGTTTTCAAGTTTTAGAAAAAATTGAGCCTCTCCCGGCGATCATTTTCTCAACCGCGTATGACGAGTATGCCATTCGCGCGTTTGAAGTGAATGCCGTCGATTATTTGCTGAAACCGTTTGATCGCGCACGTTTTGCCACGGCCGTCCAGCGCGCCCTCGAGCGCCGCGCCGGCGGAAGCGGCGAAATCGAGCGTCTGTTGCGTCTGCTGCAGGCGGCGCAACCCGCGGGGAATTTTTCGGAACGCTTCTTGGTGCGCAGCGGTGAAAAAATTATTCCGGTGCGCGTCGCCGATATCGAATGGATCGAAGCGGCCGATGATTACGCGCTGCTGCACGCGGGCACGGCCAAACATCTTTGCAATCTCGGCCTCGGCGAAATCGAAAAACGCCTCAAGCCGCAGCAGTTCCTGCGCGTGCATCGTTCCGCCATCATCAATATCACCCGCATCCGGCATCTCGAAAAAGACGGCGAAGGCGGCATGATCGCGACGCTGGCGAGCGGCGAAGAAGTGAAAGTCAGCCGGCGATACGCGGCGGCGCTGCGTGAGCTGGTGGTAT
>JAJVHT010000136.1 GCA_022072515.1 bacterium | reverse complement strand
ACGTCTTCAAAATGCAGGCCGGTCGTCGGCTCGTCGAGAATATAAACCGTGCGGCCGGTGGCCACGCGTGATAGCTCCGTCGCCAGTTTCACGCGCTGCGCCTCGCCGCCGGAGAGCGTCGTGGCTTGCTGGCCGAGATGTATATAACTGAGTCCGACGTCGTAAAGGGTCTGCAGCTTTCTCTTCAATGGCGGAACATGCTGGAAAAAGTCGAGCGCCTGGCTCACCGTCATGTCTAACACTTCGGCAATGGACATTCCTTTATATTTCACCTCCAGCGTCTCGCGATTGTAGCGTTTGCCTTTGCACACTTCACAGGTCACATACACGTCCGGCAAAAAGTGCATCTCGATCTTGATGATACCGTCGCCTTGGCACGCTTCGCAGCGCCCGCCTTTGACATTGAAACTGAAACGGCCCGGTTTGTAGCCGCGAATTTTGGCTTCCTGCGTTTGCGTGAACAAATCGCGAATGAGTGTGAACAGGCCGGTGTAAGTCGCCGGATTGCTGCGCGGCGTGCGGCCAATCGGCGATTGATCGATGTCGATGACCTTGTCGAGATGCTGCAAGCCGAGCAATTTTTTAAACGCCAGTGGCTGCGCTTTGGCGCTGTTGATCTCGCGCGCCAGCACGCGATACAAGGTCTCGTTGATCAGCGTCGATTTGCCCGAACCGGAAACGCCGGTAATCACATTGAAAATACCGAGCGGAATTTTGGCGCTCACTTCCTTGAGATTGTTGCCGCGCGCACCAATCAATTCAATATAGGTACCGTTTCCCGGGCGGCGTTTCAGCGGCACTGGAATATATTTGCGGCCAGCGAGGTACGCGCCGGTGAGCGATTTCTCATTTTGCGCCACTTCCTGCGGCGTGCCGGCGGCAACGATATGTCCGCCACCGACGCCGGCGGCCGGCCCGAGATCAATCACCCAATCCGCGGATTCAATGGTTTCGTGATCGTGCTCGACCACGACCACGGTGTTGCCGAGATTGCGCAAACGCACGAGTGTGTCAATGAGCTTGCGATTGTCGCGCTGATGCAAACCAATGGAAGGCTCGTCCAGAATGTAAAGCACGCCGACGAGCTGCGAGCCGATTTGCGTCGCTAGCCGAATGCGCTGCGCCTCGCCGCCGGAGAGCGTCCCGGCATTGCGGTCGAGCGTGAGATAATCCAGGCCGACATTGACGAGAAAGCCGAGCCGCTCGCGCACTTCTTTCATGATTTGATGCGCAATGGTTTTCTCCCGGGCGGTGAGATCGAGCCGGGTGAAAAATTCGAGCGCCGCTTTAACCGACATGCGTGTGGCCTCGAAAATATTCTTCTCGCGAATTTTCACCGCCAAAATTTCCGGACGCAAGCGCGCGCCTTGGCACGCCGGACACGGCTTGATGTTCATGAAACTTTCGATCCACGTGCGAATGTAGGAAGAGTCGGTTTGTTTGTAACGGCGCATGAGATTGGGGACGACGCCTTCGTATTTGCTCATGAACTGCGCCTGCATTTTGCCGTCCCCACGATTGTAAGCAAATTTAAATTCCCGGTCGCCGGAGCCGTACAGCACGACCTTCTTTTGTTCTTTCGTCAGCCTCTCCCACGGCGTTTCCATCGAAAAGCCATACTCTTTCGCAATCGTTTTGAGCTGGCCGTAATACCAGCCATCGACATTGTTCTCACCCCAGGTTTCAATCGCGCCCGCGCTAATCGAAAGTTTTGGATCGGGCACCACGAGATCCGGATCGACTTCCAAGGTGGTGCCGAGTCCATTGCAGGCCTGGCAGGCGCCATACGGCGAGTTGAAGGAGAACATGCGCGGCGCCAATTCTTCAACCGAAATGCCGCAATCGACGCAGGCAAAATGCTCGGAAAAGAGAATTTCTCTCTGGCCGATGACGTCGATCACCACCAGACCGTTGGCGAGATGCAGCGCGGTTTCAAGCGAGTCGGTCAAACGCGTTTTAATGCCCTCCTCGCGAATGAGCCGGTCAATGACGATTTCGATATTGTGTTTTTTATTTTTGTCCAGCTTGATTTCGCTGGCGATTTCTTTGACTTCGCCATTGACGCGCACGCGCACATAGCCTTCGCGGCGGGCGGTATCAAAAATCTCGCGATACTCGCCTTTGCGCCCGCGCACCACCGGCGCCAGCACTTGGAATTTGGTGCCGGGCGGCAATTCCAAAATTGCATCGACCATTTGCTGCACAGTTTGGCGCTCGATTTTTTTGCCGCAATTGTAGCAGTGCGGCACGCCGATGCGCGCAAACAACAGACGCAGATAGTCGTAGATTTCCGTCACCGTGCCGACGGTCGAGCGCGGGTTGCGGCTGCTGGTTTTCTGCTCAATCGAAATGGCCGGCGACAGGCCCTCGATGTAATCGACATCCGGCTTTTCCATCAATCCGAGAAATTGCCGCGCATACGCCGACAAGGATTCGACATAGCGGCGCTGGCCTTCCGCGTAAATCGTGTCAAACGCCAGCGACGATTTGCCGGAACCGGAAAGTCCGGTGATGACCACCAGCTTGTTGCGGGGAATTTCGACATCAATATTTTTGAGATTGTGCTCGCGCGCACCTTTGATGAGAATGTATTCTTTTTCTGCCATGATTTTTTATAGGTGCTTTTTGTGAGATGAATTGAAACAAGGTGAATATTAGGTCTATTTGCTTTGATATTTCAGCAATAACTTTGGCATCCGATCGATGATACTTTAGGACACAACTATCATAAGCCGTGTTTTAATGGTACTTTTGTTTCATTCCGATAAAACGGCGATAGAAAATTAACAAGTAGCAATATACGAAAATTTTACAGAAAAGCAAAGAGTACGCCACGCTATTGGGCCGCAAACAGTCAGCAAGATTTTCTTGCATTTAGATAAAAACCATCTATATTGCTTATTCGTCAACTCTTTGAATTGACCCAAGGGCTTATTTCAGGGTGGAACGATGCGGCGGGATCTGCTCAAAATCACTATACTGGCGCTGATGCCGTTGGCGGTTGCCGGTTGGAGCCAGCCACGGCAGCCGTGCATTATTTTGCGCGTGCTCGATCAGGCACACGTCGAATTACAGTCCGGTGCAACGATACGGCTGGCCGGCGTGAAGGCCGTGATGAATCTTTCCTTCCATCGTTTTCCAATCAATTCCCTGCTCGACTCACTCATTATCAGCCAACCCCTAGAACTTGAATTTGATGAGAATTTACCGGATAGCTGCGGCTACTTGTGGCGGGACAGTTTGCTGATCAATCTGGAATTGTTGCGGCGGGGGTGGATGCAAGTTTGGGACGATACAGCGCATTTTAGATATCGCGATATTTTTCTGGCGGCAGAAAACGCGGCGCGAGGAAATAAAATTGACGCCTTGGCGACATTTGTCGATTCCGTGAAAGTCGTGAGCGACGATACGGTTTACGTCACCAAGTCCGGCAAGAAATACCACCGCGCCCATTGCCGCTTGTTATCGCAAAATAAAATTGCCCTGCCGTTATCGCAAGCGCGCATTGATTACGGTCCCTGCCGGCTTTGCGCCTCTGCCGCGATGGCGCCTAAAGAAAGTTTGTCACTTCAACCCCAGGGCAAAACCATTTCACTGCAATGTCTGGCCAAAACCAGAAATGGCGACCGCTGCAAACGGGAAGTTGTGACGGGATCAAAATATTGCTGGCAACATCGGCCGAAATAAAAACGTCAGCAGGCCAACAGTTAAACCCTCCTTCGCCGATGCAGCGTCATTCCTGAGCCTTGCCGGCCTTCTCGCATTGTTGTTGATTTACTTTGAGGTTGCTGAATCAAATATTACCGCCTTATAGCGTTGATACAGATACGACACCAACAATAAAATCACGCCCAGCCCGATAAATGAGAAAATGCGAGGCAGTCCCGCCAGGAAAGAAAGATCATAGACGAAAATTTTCAGAATGGTGATGCCAAACAGGACAATGGCGATAACACGCAGCCCCTGCAAACGCCGCCAGATTCCCACCACCATCAACAGCACGGAGTAAAGCAGCCAAACGCCGGAGAGCACCAGTTGTTGCTGGTCTTGCAGGCGGGTTATCGCAGCCGAGATTTCCGGATTACGCGGGAGCTGCTCTAAAGAAAAAATAGCCTTTTTGAAAATATCTCGCGTCTCGCCGGTGAGCAGATCGAGCAGCAACAGAACAACAGCCACTTGCAGGAGGCCAAGTGCATCGTTGATCCAGCGCTGATCCCGGCGATGTTCGTTTAACCAAAGTGTGTGGACCACAACGCCGGCAAGTACCGCGATGAAGACGGCAGCACGCCAATTCAACCCGAAAGTGAATTGCGTAATCGGAACGAACGTAATGCCTTGAATGGCAATGGTAATGATGGCGCAGCCTAAAACCCCAAGTCCAGCGCCAACGAGGGATAAAATTCGGGCGCGTAGTCCCAGCCAAACCAGCGGCAAGGAATAAATCGTCCATATCGCCGCCCACATCAGGAAACGATTATATTTTAGACTGGTGGCAGTTTCCGACCCTCCGGTGACGGCTGCCAATTGTTGGCGAAAGTAATCATTGACTTCAATGGTTAACAGCACGAAAAGCAAAATTCCCCACGCCGCATGGAGAGCCATTTTAACTTGCCGTGCGCTTTTTTCCTCCAACCGGTTGAAAAGGATGGCGCTGAGGCCGGCTGCAACAGCAAGCGCAACAAAGGCCAGGGCGCGCTGGTTGAAAAGGAGTTTGAAATTTTCTAACGGCGAATAGCCGAAGGCGCTTTCGGTGAAGATGAGCTTAACCACGGCCAGGCCCAGCAACGCCAACGCGGCATGGCGAACATAGCGCATATTCCAACGAACACTGCACCATACAATGACCAGCGCTTCGACGGCCCAGCACGCGACGGTGATAAAACCGGAAAACTGAATGGCTGTGGCGATAGCAAGAAGAATGATGGCGGTGAGCACGAAATGCGTGAGCGCCGTTGCGGCGGCTGCCTGCCGTTGTTGGAGCCAGAGAAAGGTGAGAAAATAAATCGCGCCCAGCCCGAGAGTGACGATGCTCATCCACTGGTGATGCGATTCGTCAATGATGGCGTAGAGGGCGACAAAATAAAAGAACGCATTAAACGCTGCAACGCCCTGCCGTAATCGAGAAAAGGCCGTGCTGCCTTTGAGCAGCCGCAGCACGTCGAGTCCATAAAACAATCCCCAAAAAATGGTGAGAAAAAATACCGTTAAAAGTAAATTACTTTCGGTGTAATATGTTTCATTCCAGATGCCGTACAGCACATAAGTTGCCGCCAGCGTGAGCGGTTCAAGAATTGTCCACGCCTCTTTTTTGAAGACAATGGCAAGCAAGCCGAGATCAAGCAAGGCGAGGTAAGTGAACAAACCAATCTCATTCGACTGACCGGTACTCAACAGAATCGGCGTAAGGAAACCACCGGCCCAGCCGAGCACCGCCACGGCGAGCGAGTCGTATTTGAGCGCTTGGAAAAACGTCAGCGCTGTGACGAGTGACATGAGAACAACTGCGACCGGCTGAGAAACAAGATGATAAAAATTGAACGAGGCATAAACCGCGAGATAGAGAATCGCGATGCCGGCGCCGATCAAGCCTTGCGCAAAAATTGCCAAGTTCTTTTTGTGAAAGCGCGCCCCGCCGAGCAGCAATATGGCGCCAGCGACAAAACCGATAACGACGCGCATCGTTTCTGAGATCAGATTGTTATCGAACGCATATTTCAGGAAAAAGCCGACGCCGAGAATGAGGGCGAAGGCGCCGATGCGATTGAGCAGTTTACCGCCGATCAACGCTTCCCACTCTGCGCGGGTGCGGGAAGGTTTGGCCGTTGCTGAAAACAACGGGGGCGTTGTCGCGGGCGTGATGGTTGGCGGCTGGCTTGGTGGAGGGATTGGAGATGCGATGGCAGGCGCAGCCATTTCAGTTTTAGGCCCGGCGGGCGCGGGAGTTGTTGATGCCGGTTGTAGCGAGTTTAGCGCATTTCGCAGGCTGTGCATTTCCTCAGTCATTTTTTGCACTTGTTTGGAAAGCTCATTCGTCTTGCGAATGTACACCAGCAGGAGGATGAACAATACCAAAATGTAGATCGCGAAAAATGCCATAATGTACCGTCGTCCGCAATGAAAGTCGTGCCGCGGCTTAAATGAGGCGAATTGTTCGCTAAGCCGTTTGCCAGCGCATTGATCTTTGAGAGCAAAATAACATTTTGCGGGATATTGTCAAGTTAATTTAATACGCAAAATGAATGACGAACAAAACGCTTGACTTTGAGAGAGGGGTTCTGTATTGTTTCTCAATAATACCCGATCTCATTTGAAGGACTTTTTATAATTGATGCGCTTTTGCAAGAGATGGCGCAAACGGTGCTTGACAAAATCAAAGCCGCAGGCCTTCCGGTCAAATGCTGATTGGCGGCGCGCCGATCTCAGCGGCGTTCGCGGAGAAAGTCGGCGCCGATGCGTTTGCAAAAAATGCGACAGAAGCGGTGGAAAAAGCAAAGGCCTTGTTGGCGGTGAAACCCATTCCATGGCGGCATACTGAAACTGCCTAAAAAAAACTGAATTCTGATTACTGAAAACTTTATCTCATTATTATGTCATTTCTCGAAAAACTCCAATCTGGTATCATCCTCCTCGCCGATGGCGCGATGGGCACAGAGCTGCAAAAACGCGGTATGCCCACCGGCGTTTGTCCGGAAGAATACAATATCTCACATCCGGAAATGGTGCAAGGCATCTATCACGATTATTATAAGGCGGGTTCTGATGTCGTAGAGACGAATACGTTTGGCGCGAACCGCTCGCGCCTGACAATGCACAACGCCGAATCGCGCGTGGCGGAATTTTGCCGCGCGGCGGCGCAGTTGGCGCGTGCAGTTTGTCCATCGGGAAAATTCGTTGCCGGCTCGATCGGGCCGACAGGGGATATTCTTGAACCGCTGGGACCGCGCACGTTGCCGGATGCTTATGATATTTTTGTCGAGCAAGCGGTGGCGCTTGCCGAAGGCGGGGCCGACGTCATCTTCGTCGAGACGATGATGGCGCCGGAAGAAGTCGAAATCGCTGTGCGTGCGGCAAAAGAGAAAACACGCCTGCCGGTGGTGGCGACGATGACATTCGAAATGGGCAAGGCGGGATTGCGCACGATGTGGGGCGTCGATGTGCCTGCAGCGGTGCAGCGGCTCACGGCTGCCGGCGCGGACGTTATCGGTGCAAACTGCGGCCGCGGTTTTGACGACATGATCGCCATCGTGCAAGAAATGCGGCCGCTGACCCAACTGCCGATCATCGCACAATCCAACGCCGGCATTCCAGAATGGGCTGACGGCGTTCCCGTTTATAAAGAAACGCCGGCAGCGATACAACCCAAAGCGGAAATTTTGTTGCAGCTTGGCGTGAATATACTCGGCGGTTGCTGCGGCACCGGGCCGGAACATATTCGCGTGATGCGCCGGGTGGTTGATCAGTATATTTTGAACAAAAAATTTTCCAACGAAGAGAAATAATGCCTCCGATGAAACCAATCTCCTGGGCGCTATTTTTTATTTGTCTAAAACGGGAATTTTCGATATGAAATCAATTCGGGCGATTATTGCCACGGTTCTTGTGTTTGGCGTCACCATTTTTTTAAGTTGCAGCCGCTGGTTTCAACCCGCTGTTCCGAAGCTTGTGGTGGTGATCGTCGTCGATCAAATGCGTTACGACTATCTCGTTCGCTTTGCGGGATTGTTCTCCGGCGGTTTTGCGAAACTGTTGCATGAAGGCGCGGTGTTTACCAAGGTCCATCACGATCACGCCGGCACGGAAACTGCGCCCGGCCACGCGACGCTATTGACCGGCTCATATCCCTCGCATCACGGCATCATCGGCAACAACTGGTATGATCGCGCCACCGATAAATCACAGTACTGCGTCGATGATGAAGCTTCGCCGCTCGTGACTTCTTTGACTGAAACGCCGTCCGTCGGCAAAAGCCCGCGCCGGCTGTTGCGCCACACGCTTGGCGACTGGCTCAAGGCAAAATTCCCCAATGCCAAAGTCATCAGCATCTCCGGTAAAGATCGTTCGGCGATTTTAATGGGCGGCTACGAAGCGGATGCCGCCTATTGGTTTTCACACAACACCGGCGGTTTTGTCAGCTCGCGCTACTATTTTGAGGCGTTGCCGGAGTGGGCGGCGCAATGGAACACCGAACGCCGTGCGAATCATTACTTTGGCAAACCCTGGGAAAAGTCGCGGCCCGAAACTGATTATTTTGTGGCGCGCGAAGATTTTTTCACTGCCGAAGGTGATGGCGAGCACACCACTTTTCCGCACGCCTATGTCAGCGATGAAGAAGTACTGGCCGATTCTTCGCTGGCAAAAATCGATAAGCGCTTTTATGACTGGCTCGCGGCCACACCGGCAGTCGATGCACTGACGCTGGAATTTGCGCAACAAGCCCTCGTATCTGAAAAACTTGGCGCCGATGCGACGCCGGATCTGCTGCTGGTCAGTTTGAAAGCCACTGATCTCATCGGCCATGCTTATGGACCGCTGAGCCAGGAAAGCGAAGACAATTTGCTCCGGCTCGACACCGAGCTGGGAAATTTTTTTGCATTTCTCGAGGCGAAAGTCGGGTTAAAAAATTGTGTTATCGCGCTCTCGGCGGATCACGGCGTGCTGCCGCTGCCGGAGGAATTGCGGCGACGCGGCTTTGAATCGGCGCGGATTCTTGCCGCTGAGGCGCTGGATGAAATGAAAAGCGTGGAAAAAGAACTGCAGCAAGAATGGGGTTTCCACCAGCCGATTTTTAAAACGTATCTGGGCGATGTCAATCTCAATAATGCTGCGGCGGATAGTCTGCGGTTGTCACCTGCAGAGTTGCGGGCGCGCGTGGCGGTGAAGTTGCGCTCGCTGTCTTTTGTCAGTGATATTTTTACCTCGGATGAATTAAGCGCGACGGATGGCGCCGACCGCGAAAATCTTGTGCTTCAACGCCACTCATTTCAGCCCGATCGCGGTCCGGATTTGACGATGCAATTGAAACCGTATTATTTGGTGCGGGACAATCCGCAGGGCACGACGCACGGCAGCCCGTATGCTTATGACTCGCATGTGCCGCTGATTTTCTGGGGCGAACGTTTCAAGCCAGGCCGCGTCGAAACGCCGCATAAAACCGTCGATCTCGCGCCGACGCTGGCCTATTTGCTGAATCTGGATTTGTCCCGGCCGGCCGCGTTGAAATTTCCCAAAGGCGACCGGGAAACCACGCCAATCGCCGCCGGTTTTGACGGCGAAGTTTTGCGCCTGGCTATTAAAGAGTAATATGCAACTCGATACGTTTCGCTGCACATGGTCTGTTGTTGCCATCATCGGCCTGGCGGTGTCCAGCCCACTTGATTCGAAAATACCTCCAGAAATTTCAGCCGGTGTTAAAAGCGGCGCTGCTCACGGCGAATATTTTTTTATTTCGCGTGACACGCCTTCGGCTTCCGGCTTGCAGGCGGCCGGCGATTCGGTCAAAACAGCGGCGCCGCCTGAAGCTTTCATTATTCTGGCCGAACATCTCGTGGACGCTCACCACACGCGCCGTGAAATTTCCAAGATGGAAATGAATTTGCCGCAAACAGTCGCGGCTTATCGCAAAGCGGTGCGCGACTTGTTTGCCATCGTCGCCACGAGTGATGATCCCGCCCTCGCCGCGCTGGCCAATGAAAGCGCGGAGGCCGGGCTGGATATGCTCATTCAACTGAAGCTGATCGAAGCGCTGCCCAAACCGCCGGAAGCTGACGAGCTGATGGCGGAAGGTTTGGTGCGCCTGTTGTTTCGCGGCTTTGGCATTCTGGGCCGCGTCGAGGAGCTTTATCGGCAAGACGCTAGTCTGCAAAATACGTTTCGCGCTTTGATCGCCGCCAGCGAGCGGCGTGAGCAAGCCAAGCTCAAGTTGCCGGCGCTGGCCGCAAAATATGCCGGGCCGCCGTTCGCCTCTGCTCATGCGATCACCGTCGATTTCGACGAGACGTGGTTGTCCGAGCGGCCGGATTGGATTGTTTTGGTCAATAACTCCGGCGCCACCTTGCATCACTGCACGATTGCGGTTGAATTGCAGGGAAAAGATCATGGGGCCAAACAAAACCTGCATTTCATCCGTGAATGGGCGCCGGCGGCGGCCATCTATGGCGAATACGCCGGCAGCGTGAAAGTGCAGGATAAAACCTTGCGCCGCGCCTCCGTGCCGCTCGTGCAAAACGTGAACGTTTCGTTGTGGGCTGATGAATTATCGCAGGAAAACCTCATTTACAAATATGCCGGCGCGGAACGCAACAAAGATATTGCGCAATATTTGCGTCAAATGAGTTTCGTGCCGTCTTATCGCCGGTTTGAAAAGGGCGTCTTTTTTGACACGCCCCGGCGCGTCGAGTTGTGGCTGCGCGGCGTCGAATTGCCTCGCCCGCACAAGATGATCATCCACTTTCATCGCGGCGAGACGGTTAAATCGCTCGAATGGCTGTTTAC
>JAJVHT010000035.1 GCA_022072515.1 bacterium | reverse complement strand
ACGCACAATTATGGAGCGAAACACTCCGGCCGCTTGGTAGGATTTACGCACTCTGATGAATGCAACACACTGCCCGGGCGCTCACAGCGCCCGGGCAGTCCACCTGTAATTGAGGTAATACAAATAAGAAGATGAACCGTGCCCAGTGCCTCCTCAATTTACGCTTGCATTTCTAACGCGCCACTGCTATATTTTATCAAATTTTAAAAGCAACGATCATCATTGGCTGTTTTTCATTCCCGCGGCGGCATGATTCATTTAATACGCAAAATCGAGTTCGGTTTGCTCCTTCTGATCCTGCTCATTGTCATTTTAGCGTTGCTGCCACTGCCTTTAACTGAAGCACTCGAAAATTCTCTTATCGATTTGCAATTCAAACTCCGCGGGCCGCGGCATTTCGGGGATGAGTTTGTTTTCGTGTTTATTGGCGCCGAAGAGGCGCAAACGCTCGGCGGCTGGCCGCTCACGCGCGATTATTACGGCTACATGACGCATGTGCTCCAGCGTCTCGGCGCCAAAGTCATTGGCTTTGACATTCTATTTGACACGCCCAATCGCAGCTATCCCGAATTTGACCACATTCTCGCCGACTTCCTGCAATCTGCCGGCAATGTTTGCTTGCCCATGACGTTCGCGGAATTGTCGCCCGATCCTATTAAAACCAACCAAACCTCACCATGGCCCGGCAAAATTCTCTCCGGCCATAATCCAACCTTGCCGTTTGCACAACTTGCCAAACAAGCGGCGGGCATCGGCTTCAGCAATTTTACTCCCGAGCCGGTTACTCGCCAGGCGCCGTTGGTCGCCGTTGATCACGATAGCGTCATGTTCTCTTTCGGCGTGGAATTGGCGCGATTGTACTGGGGCAAATCGCACGCCCTCAAAATAACCTCCACTGCGCTGATGGTGAATGATGTAACGAACCAACCGTTGACTTTTCCTCTCGATCGTTACGGCCGGTTGCGCTTGAATCATTTTGGCGATTTGGCGCAGGTTTCTGCCCTTGGCTTTGTCGATCTCTTAAAAACGTTCGAGCGCGCGCCGGATTCGCTGAATTTTACAGACAAAATTGTGCTCGTCGCCGCCACGTTGCCCGGCGCGCCGACGCTCAAAGCCACGCCGCTGTCCGACGCGCTGCCGGCGGCGCTGATTCATGCCACGGTCGCGGAAAATCTGATTCATCAGAACTTCCTGCGCGAATGGCCCGTAGCGGCGCGCAGCGTACTCATTATTCTTATGGCCGTGGCCGGCTGGTGGGTATGGCGCGTCAATCGCTTGTCTCTACGCCGCAGCCTCGCGGGCGGCATTTTGCTGCTTTATTGGGTGGTCGCAGCATTGCTGTTTCGTTATTCTAATCTCATCTGGCCGTTGTTTTATCCCACCCTCGCTTATCTCGTCGCGTTGACTTATGCCGGCGTCATGCAGCAGCGCCAACGCCGTTCCGGGGATGAATCCCTGCAGCAGCTTCTGCAGGCGCAGATCGAGCTGAAAGAAACCCAGCTTGCCGAAGCGCAAAACAAATTTGCCGAGACGCAAAAACTTTTTCTGCAACAAACATTGTCGTCCGCGCAGGCGCGCGAGCTTGCCGAAGCGAGGCAGCAAAAGATTTTCGCGCTGGAAAATGAGCTGCGCGATTTGCGGACGCACGTCGTGCCGGAAACGCCGGCGCCGGCGTTTGCTGAAATCGTGCATGCGCCGAATGGCAAAATGGCGCAGGTTCTGTCCATGGTTGCCAAGCTGGGCGCGGCCGACATTCCGGTTCTCATTCTCGGCGAAACCGGCACCGGCAAAGAATTGATTGCGCGCGCGATTCATCAATCCGGCAAAAGAAAGCATGCGCCGTTTGTCGCAGTGAATTGCGGCGCGCTGCCGGAAACGTTGCTCGAGAGCGAGTTGTTTGGCCACGAGAAAGGCAGCTTCACCGGCGCCTCAGCCCGCCGGCGCGGGCGTTTTGAATTGGCGGATAACGGCACGATTTTTCTCGATGAAATTTCCGAGACAACGCCGGCCTTTCAAGCGCGTTTGCTGCGCGTTTTGCAGGAGGGAACATTTGAGCGGGTGGGCGGCGAGGCGACGCTCAAAGTCGACGTACGCGTGATGGCGGCCTCCAATCAAAATTTGCCCACCCAGGTTGAAAAGGGAAATTTTCGGGCTGATTTGTTTTATCGCCTCAACGGTTTCCCGATGACATTGCCGGCGCTGCGCGAGCGGCGGGAGGATATTGCTTTACTCTTGCAGTATTTTTTGCAAAAGTATGCCAATGAGGTGGTGACGGGCTTTTCGGATCGCGCGATGGAAATTCTCACCAACTATCATTGGCCGGGCAACGTGCGCGAGCTGGAGAACGTCGTGCGTCGCGCTGCCATCCTGGCACAAAGCGAAAGCCGCCGCCTCGTTCAGATCGGCGATTTACCCAAAGAAATGCTTGAGAGCGAATCTTCCCCACAAGCACAGGTGGTTTATCAACCGCTGGAAGAGCAAATTTTGGAGATGCTGCGGGCGCTGAAATTTTCGCGTTCGGCGATCTCCCAAACGGCAAAGGCGCTCGGCAATCGCGACCGCGGCACGATTACCGAATATTTTCGCGGCCTCTGTTTTGAATATTTCGTCCGCAGCAACTTTGCGGTGGAAAAAGCCGCGCAAATGATTGCGGCAACAGACGACGCCGACACGATTGAAAGAGTCCGCCACAAGATGGAGGAATACCTCGCCAACATTCAATTGGTGAAAACGCGCAAAAAAGAAGCCGCTGTTCTGTACAAAGGTTTACCTAAAAAATATCATTCCTTTCTCCAGCAAGTTATCGCGCGTTGATCAAACCTGATCCTGAATGAGTATAAATTTGCCACAGCGTCTTGGCGTAATTTAAATTTGGTTTTTTGCGATAAATCTTCTGCGGAAATTTTCCGCATTCCCCCCGCCTTTCCGCGTTTCTCCTCGCATAAATTCTCCCGCTCGGGAACTGTAATTTCTTGTTTACACGGCTTCTGTGGCTGCCGATTAAAACGTGGTATTGCAGTTGCAATTCCATTTGCCTGGAATTGCTTGGACAAATCAACAAAAACGTTATCATATTAAGTGAGGACGAAAATGAAAAACCGCAGTGTAGTCTCATCTGCCGCCCTGGCAGCAACCCTGATCGCATTTTTCTCGTATTCCTCTGTGCAGGCGCAAATCCGCTCGACCGGCATTGGCTTGCGCGGCACGTATTGGAATATGAATAATGGACCGGCGCATGTCATCGTTACCGACTATGACGGTTACAGCAGCGTCGACGTCGGCAACGGCGGCGGCTGGATTTACTTTTTTTCTCGCGTCGATGATCGAACGTTCTTCGAATTCAGTCTCGGCGCCGTCGGCAACGTGCAAAGTGAATTGCATCACGGCTTCGAGAATAACGTCGACGCGACCGCCGTGACGCCGGTTTTGTTGGGCTTGCGGCACGATTTGTTTTCGCCGTATAGCCAAAGCGCCTTGCAACCGTACCTCGCGTATGGCGCCGGACCGTATTGGCTGCATGATGTCAAAGTTCGCGACGGCCTGGGTGAAGACGAAGTGATCGTTCGATCCAAGCTCAAACCCGGCGCGTACGCCGGTGGCGGCATGAATTTCATGATGGCGAGCTGGTTCGGCTTGAATTTTGATGTCAAATATCATTTTGTGGATTTCAACGTCAATCACGATTACAGCGGCTTCGAATACGGGCTGGGCTTCAGCTTTATGTGGGGACGGTATCGGCCCGGACAGCGAAGATAACTGATCGTCGATTGCGCATCAAGAAAGTCTCAAGAGGGTGTATGGATCGCCGCTTAAAAGTTTTGATCGTTCTGCTCATGGCAACGGCTTGGATTGGCCAGCAGCGCTTGCTGGCGCAGGGTATTTCGCGTTCATCGGGCATCGGTGTGCGTGTGAGTTATTGGAATATCGCCGACCAGCCGACGCGCTTCAGCATTTCCGGTTTGGGCCAGTCGACGGCTTATGATGTCTCCGGTGTGGGCTCGTCGCTGTATTTTTTCTCGCGCGTGAATAACCATTGGTTTCTCGAATTCAGCCTCGGCACCGTTGCGAGAGTGCATGGCGAAGAGGATAACGTCGCCGGCACCAATGTTGACGTCTCCGCGATCATTCCCTTCCTGTTGGGTTGGCGGTACGATCTGTTGTCGAATCGGGTCACCAGCTCGTTTCAGCCGTATCTTACCGGCGGGCTGGGTGCTTACTGGGCGACGGCAGTTACGGTTCGCAACCAGTTGACCGGCGAGCAGGTGGTGGGTGAAGCGGATTTGCGCACGGGCGGTTACACCGGTGGCGGCGTCAATTTTGTGCTCACGAGCTGGTTCGCGCTGAATTTGGATATGCGTTATCACTTCGTCGATTTCCAGCGGAAACGCGAACCGAGCGGCTTGGAGTTTGCGCTGGGCACGAGTTTCATGTGGGGCAAGAAGCGCGAGATTTTTCAAATCAAGGAAACGAAGGTCGTGGTGCGCGATATTTATCCGGCTTATTATCAGTTCTACAACACGTATCCGCTGGCGCTGGTCACGGTAAAAAATCTCGCCGGTTATCCCATCGAAGTCAATGTGCGTGGTTTCGTCAAAGGTTTCTCGGTGCGGCCCAAAGACAGCGGTTATATCAAGCTGGCGCGCCATGAAACCAAGGATATTCCGGTGACGGCGATCTTCGGGTCCAACTTGCGCGAAAGCTCGCGGCGCGCGACGGCGGTGCTCGATCTCGAAGTCGAAGCACGCGCCGGCAGCACGCACCGCAAAGAAGTCAGCGCCGAAATCATGGTGCACAACCGCAATGCGTGGAACGGCGAAGTGGACAAGCTGGGTTTCTTTGTCACGCCGGATGATGAAAAGGTTTTGCAACTGGGCCGCAAACTGGCCGGCGAAAAAAGCCGTTCCGATTCCACCACCGTGGCCAATTTGCAAATCGCGCAAGAAATTTTTGACGGCCTGACGCAAATGGGACTGCAATATCGGCGCGATCCCAACATCCCGTTTTATCAGGATGACCGCGTGCAGTTCGCTGCCGAAACGATTAATCTCCGCCACGGCGATTGCGATGATCTGGTGGTGCTGTATGCCTCGTTGTTG
Organism: bacterium; assembly: GCA_022072515.1. Lineage (GTDB taxonomy): Bacteria > Zhuqueibacterota > Zhuqueibacteria > Zhuqueibacterales > Zhuqueibacteraceae > Zhuqueibacter. The sequence goes on along the minus strand of JAJVHT010000035.1, from coordinate 5,668 downwards.
GAGAGCCTGGGAATCAACACCGCTTTTGTCGAAGTCCGCGATCCGCAAAAAGATCTGGCGCATTTGTACCTGCTATTTGATTCGGGTTTGGCGGCAAGTACAGGCAGCTTGATTAGCAGCAATGAGAAGCGCTTGGTGGTGCGCGAAGACAGCCGCGGCAAAAGCATGGTCTGGATTCCAATTGAAACCACGCTGGTGGCCAGCGGCTTTGAAGAAGCCTGGAAAACCGGCGCGCTGGAATATCTGCAAGATGGCGTTATGCGCAATGGCCTGGCGGAAAATTGGGTGAAGGTCATCGACGTGGAATAGAAGAACTCTAAAAAAGTAGTTAATGAGTTGTTGATCCGGACGATTCGTAAAATCCGGATACCACAAGCTCTTCTTGCCTGCTTTTCGAGTGGTGTTTTGTTGGAGATTGATAAAATGAAGAATAAACTTCCGCTTGTCGTTGCAATGCTGGTCGTCTTGGGCCAAATCGGCTGGGCGGCTCCCAGCGTCAAAATCGTCAGCCTTTCCGGCGAGGTCAAAGTCCGCCGCGGCGTCGAAGAAGCCTGGCATCAAGCCGCCGCCGGCATGTTGCTCGAAGACGTCGATACGATTTTGACCGGCGAAGCCTCGACGGTGACGCTGGAAACCCGTGACGGCGGCTCATTCCGGCTCGGCAGTTACGCGATTTTGGATATCGCCGACTTGCGCAAGATCACAGAGCGCGAAATGTTTCTTTTTCTGATGTCGCAGAAGGTCAATCAAATTCCCACCTCGCAGGAGAAAACAAAATTGCGCATCGGTAACGTCAGCGTCGTGCACGGTGAATCCAAAGCCGGCGCGACGCCGGGCGAAAAGAAGAATGGTGATTCGGCTGGCTGGATTCAGGAAAGCAACGGCGCCAAGGCTTTGTACGATCAGCATTATTATCCCAATGCCATCGTCAAGCTGCACAAGATTTTGGCCAAATATCCGCATGCCGAGGATTGCGGTGAGATGCATTTCTATCTTGGCCAGGCGTTTGAATCGTTGCATAAAACCGGCCAAGCCGTCGAGGCCTATAACGCCGCGCTCGCCAGGAGTTGCGAGAATGACTTGTCGCAGCAGCGCGCGGATGCAGCGCGGCAGGCGATTGCACGCTTGAAATGACGTCATCGGCTTGGCTTCGCGGCGAGAGGTGAAAATAGTCGTGTTGTTTAGTGTGATTTGTTACTGGAAAGGAAAAGTTTTATGAGAAATATACTCATGCGTCGAAATGCCGCCGGTATTTTTGTGGTTGTTCTGTTGAGCCTCTTTGCTTTTGCGGCCTGCGATGTTCTTGTCACTGAGCCGAATGATCGGGTTGACAACACCAATTACGCGGCGACCGAATCTTTTTCGTTTGCTATTGCTGTAAAAAATCAAGCGCGCCTTGAACTGGGCGCCATCAACGGCCCGGTTGATGTGATCGGCGTGCCCAATGCCACGACGGCGCGCATTTGGGGCGAACGCCGCGTCGAATCGGAAAGTGAAGCCGATGCGAAAGCGCGCCTCAACGATTTGGAAGTTCGTATCACCGATAGCCAGGATGAAATTTCCGTGCAGACCTTGCAACCCGACGACACCCATGGACGGAATTATGTGGTTGTCTATCATCTGCGCATCCCGCAGACTTGGAAATTGTCCCTTGGTCATGTCAATGGCGCCGTGACGATTGATTCGCTCAATAACGACGTCTCGGTTAAACTGGTGAATGGCAACGTGCAAGTGCGCGAAATATATGGCAATCTCACCGCCGAGGTGATCAATGGGCAAGTGACCGGCAACCTGACCTTGCCGGTGCAAGGGACTTGCAAGGCCAGCACGGTCAATGGCCTGATTACGTTGTCCATTCCACGCACGACGACAGCGGAGTTTTCCGCCGCGGTCACCAATGGCAATATCCATGTCACGAATCTGGCGCTCAATAACATGGTCAGCACGCCGCAATCTTTGCGCGGCAAGCTGGGCAACGGACAGGGCACGATTTCGCTCTCGACGGTGAATGGCAATATCAGTGTCAGCGGCTTTTGATCGGGAACTTTTTTACACTTTCGGCGTGTGATGATGAGAGAAAATCATCATGCGCCGAAAAATTCTTTCCACATTGCAAGAAAAATTTCTTGCGCAATTAACGCCGCATATCATTCCCGCCGATGGCCCGCTGGTGCCCCACTTTGAGGCCAAGATTGTGCAGCGCCTGGATCGTTTCCTGTTCGAGCTGCCGTCTTTGCTGCGCACGCTTTTTTTGTGGGGCATGCGGATTTTTGATCTCACCGCCATATTTTTTGCCAAACCGCATCGCCGTTTCAGCCGTCTTCCGGAGGCGAGCCGTTTCCTTTATATCCGGCGGATGTCACACACGTGGCTGCGGCCGGTGCGCGATTGGCTGTTTACCTGCCGCGGACTGATTCTTCTGTTTTATTACAGCCAGCCGGAAGTCATGGCCGCGCTGCATTTTGACCCCCGAAACTGGGCGCGCGAAAAAGTGCAGGCGCGCCGGCAAGCGCTGAACTTGACCGAAACGGTTGAGACGATAAAAACATATTCCGAGTAGGATTGTTATGATCAGGACGATTGACCCTATTAGCCGCAACCTCGATACAAGCTGCGAGGTGTGTGTCATCGGCAGCGGCGCCGGCGGTGCGGTGGTGGCCAAAGAATTGGCCGAAGCCGGGCTTAATGTTCTTGTGCTCGAAGAAGGCGGCTATTATCCGACGTCATCTTTTTCGCACGATCCGCAGCGCATGTTGCCGCGGCTCTATCGCCACGCCGGTGGCGCGATCATCGTCGGCAACGCGCCGATTATGTATGCCGAAGGCCGCTGTGTCGGCGGCTCGACGGTGATCAATGCCGGCATTTGCTACCGCACGCCGGAGGCGATTCTCGACCACTGGCGCGACGAGCATGGCCTGGTTGAGCTTGCTTTTGAAAAATTAGTTCCTTATTTTGAGCAGGTGGAAAATAACCTGCACGTCATGCCGGTGCCGGATGCGATTATGGGCGAGGACAGCCTGAAATTCAAACAAGCGGCGGAAAATCTGCGCTATCGGTATGTGCGGGTGCAACGCAACATTCACGCCTGTCAGGGAACCAACCTGTGCGTTTTGGGTTGTCCGACCGGCGCGAAACAAAGCACGTTGATTTCGTATCTGCCGGCCGCGGCGAATTACGGCGCGCAAGTGCTGGCCAACTGCCGCGCCAACCGGATCGTGGTGAAAAACGGCCGGGCCGTTGGCGTCGAAGTCAGTGTCGTCGATCCGGCGAGTCAGCAAATTCGCCGGCGCGCTTTGATCAAAGCCGGCGCTGTTTTTGTCTGCGGCGGCGCGCTGCATACGCCGGCGTTGCTGTTTCGCAGCGGACTGGCGAAATGGCGTTCGTGGATCGGGCGCAATCTGTATTTGCATCCCAACTTGAAATGCGTCGGCATCTTTGACGACCAAGTCAACAGTTGGCAAGGCTCGATTCAAGGCTTTCAGATCGACGAATTTGCGGAGGAGGGCATCGTTTTTGGCAGCACGTTTTTGCCGCCGGGAATTTTGGCGCTGTCTTTGCCTTATTTCGGCAACGATAGCTTCAAGCTGATGGAATATTATCATCACATGAGCGTCTGGGGCGCGTTAGTGGAAGACACCCATGCCGGCCGGGTTTGGAGTTTGCCGAACAAAACTTCCCTGACGACGTATTGGGTCGATGCCCGTGACCAGCAGCGGTTTCTGCGGGCGATTATGTTGTTGGCGAAAATTTTCTTTGCCGCCGGCGCGCGCAAAGTTTTGCTGCCCATCAAAAATTTTTCAGAGATCGATCGCGAAGCAGAGGTTGCGCAAATTCCGAAATTGCGTATTCGCGCTTCCGATCTCAGTGTTTTCACCGTGCATCTGATGGGCACGTGCCGGATGGGCGCCGATCCGCGCACCTCGGTGATCGATATGGATCACCGCTTTCACGGCCTGGAAAATTTGTTTATTGCCGACGCCAGCGTTTTCCCCACGCCGGTTCGCGTCAATCCGATGCTCACCATCATGGCGTTGGCGACTCGGGCCGCGCAGAAGTTTGTTGAAAATCGAAAGCGTTATTTGCGTGTAACGTGAAACGTGTTTTCAAGACCGTTACACGTTACACGATCAAACCTCAAATTCGCAATCACGAAGGGAGGTGATTAAAACATTTCTCATTGACGCCCCGGTCATGGTTATTCTCGGCATGTTGTACACGCGGTTGGAGCGTGAGCCGGAGAAACCCTTCTATCGGACAAAAACTTTTTTGGCAAGCTGCCAACTGGCGGGCGTGTTTCTCGTGCTGGTGTTGGTGAGTTACGCTTTTTATCCGGATTGGATGTGGATGTATTTTATCAGCACGGCAGATCTCAGTTTCGCCCGGCAAATCAGCCTCATTTTCGGCGTTTTTTGGATACTCTACGCCATCCCCTTTCTGGCCGGATACTTATGGGGAATGGCCTTTCACGCCCAAAATAAGATGGCGTGGTGGGCCGGAATTCTGGCAAATTTGGCGCTGGAAGGATTCCTCATCTTTACTTTTTGGGATCGCTACCGCTTCCTCGGAACGCGCCAGGCATTTTTTCATGGCACTGCGGTGTCCATAACGGAATTGCAATTGCCCGGCTTGCTCCTGGCGGGCGGTTTTATCATACTGCTGATCTTTGGCATACGGCAGTGGTGGGGGCTGCGCCGAGCGAAATGAAGTCGAAAAAAAACGCCCACAGAAATTGAAATCCCACAGAAATGAAGTTTTTGAGTTTCTAATTCTGTGGGATTTTTAATTTAGTGGGCGAAAACTGCAAGCGCTAAATTCGTACGAAAGCAATCTCCGTTACACCTTCTCCCACACCACCAGCCTCTCGCTCCGTCCTTTGTCATCATTCCAATAGCGCAAATCAAAATCAAACCGGCCGTTGGCGCGGCGCATGAAATAGACGAACGTGAACGTGATTTTTTCGCGAATGGGATGATAGCCGCCGCGTTCGATGACCGGAATCCATGCGCCGGTATTGATGTACCACCAGTTATCTTCCAAAGATTGCACCGCCGGTTGATGCGTGTGACCGAGAATGAGAAATTTTCGCATCTTTTGTCGCGCGCGCGATAGGCTCTCCTGCCATCGCGTTTCACTGGTTTCCTCGACATCTTCTCGTTCAAATAAGCTGGCGGCGCGTTGCATGCGTTCTCTGGCTGTGGCAAACGCTTTTTTGAAACGGAACGCCAGATTGCGGCCGGACAAAAAGCCCGCCAGAAAATGAAACAATCCGAACAAGCCAATCCCGAGCATCAAATTGAGAAACCACTGGCTGATCAGAAACTCGCCGGCAGGACCGGTGAATTGAATGAGCGCATGGGCGTAAGCTTTCCAAACCAGCGGCAGGAAAATGCCGAAGCTTGCATAGAAAACCGCAAACAGATAGGGCAAAATTTCGAGGAGCAACGTGAACGCCACGCGGCGGTAACCGCGCAACAGCATGCGCGTGGCCATGGGAAAATGGCGCATCAACAATCGCAAGGCGCGCCAGCGATGTCCGGCCATCAAGGCGCGAAACACTTCGAAGGTGCCGCGAATGTAAGTCACAAACGGCGCCAAATGGTCGATCGCATTCACCAAATAACGATTGAGAATAGAACCCGGCGGCAGGCACAGCTCCCGCTCATTCAAC
>JAJVHT010000218.1:7147-10810 GCA_022072515.1 bacterium | reverse complement strand
ACGGCGAATTTGCAGTATGTGTTTCAAACGCAGGGCGAAGTGTTGCTGCTCACGGCCTCGGGTACCGGCGGTATGGAAGCGTGCGTCGCCAACCTGCTGTTGACGGGGCAAAAGGCGCTCGTCATCGCGGCGGGTAAATTCGGCGAACGCTGGCAGGAGTTGTGTCAAGCCTTTGGCATTGAAACCATTGTTCTCGAAGTGCCGTGGGGTGCAGCGCCGGACCTGGAGGCCCTCAAGAACATGCTGCAATTACATCCGGAGGTCGCCGCGGTTTTCTGCACGCACAGCGAAACCTCGACGGGAGTGGTTAGTGATATAAAAGCCCTCGCGGAATTGGTGCATGCGCATACCGAAGCGCTCGTCGTCGTCGATGGCATCACTTCGGTCGGCGTTCTTCCTTTTTATATGGATCAATGGCAAATTGATGTTTGCGTCACCGGTTCGCAAAAGGGCGTGATGGTGCCGCCCGGCATGGCGTATGTCGCGCTCTCCGAACGCGCGCGCCAACGCTACGAGGCGCAGCAGCATGATGCCGCTTTGCAGCGCCGGCGCTTGCCGCAGTATTATTTCAGTTTTGCCAAAGCGCGCGAGGCCGCGGGCGAAAATATGACGGCGTGGACACCGGCCATCACGCTGTTGATGGGTTTGCAGGAATCGCTGCGGCTGATGCGCGCCACCGGCCTGGAAAATTTATGGAATCACTACGCGCGCCTCGCCCAGTCCGTGCGCGCCGGCGTGCAGGCGCTAGGATTGGAATTGTTTGCCCAGGTTCCTTCGAATGCACTCACTTCCGTGAAAGTGCCGAGCGGCGTAGATGGTCGCAAATTGGTCGAACGGCTGCGCGTGGCATATGGCGTGACCATTGCCGGTGGGCAAGGCGCGTTGCAGGGCAAGATTTTCCGCGTCACCCACATGGGCGATTACGACCATCTCGACATGGTGGCGCTGATGGCCGCGCTCGAATTGGCGTTGCGCGATTTAGGTTGGAAGTTTGAAGTGGGCGCGGGCGTTGCTGCCATGCAAAAGACGCGCGCGACATAAACCGTTGGAGCGATGGATGATTGGATCGTTGGAGAATTTTGATTTCCAGCAATCCATGACTCCGGTTATCGATAGTCGAAAAGGTCACATGAGTGAGGTTCCGTTATGCCCCGCATCCTGATTGTCGAGGATGATCGCAATACCCTCTCCGGTCTTTTAGAGATTTTGCAAGAAGAAGGGTACGAAGTCAAAGGTGTTGACAGCGGCCCCAAAGCGTTGCGCCTGCTGGAGCGTGAGCGCTTTGATATTTTGCTCACCGATCTGAAAATGCCGGAGATCGACGGCATGCAGCTTTACGACCAGACCGTGACGCTGGCGCCGGAGATGAGAACGATCGTCATGACCGCCTACAGCTCGGTGAAAGATGCCGTCGATGCCATGAAGCGCGGCGTTTATGAGTATCTCACCAAGCCGCTCAATCTCGACGAGCTGTTCGTTATTCTCAAAAAAGCCGTCGAAGACCAGAGCCTGCGCCGTGAAAATGAGGAATTAAAGGATCGGCTGCAAGGCAGTTATCGTTTCGAAAGCATCATCGGCAAAAGCGCCGCGATGCAGCAAGTTTTTAAAACCATCATGAAAGTGGCGAAGAGCCAGGCGACCGTGCTGATTCGCGGCGAAAGCGGCACCGGCAAAGAATTAGTGGCGCGCGCGATTCATTACAACAGCCCGCGCGCCAACGGGCCGATGGTGGAAATCAGTTGTGCGGCTTTTCCCGAAACGTTGTTGGAAAGCGAGTTGTTCGGCTATGAAAAGGGCGCCTTCACCGGCGCCGACAGCCGCAAAAAAGGCCGCTTTGAAATCGCACATGGCGGCACTATTTTTCTCGATGAAATCGGCGAGGTTTCTGCCAGTGTGCAAACCAAGCTCTTGCGGGTGCTGCAGGAAAAAGAATTCAACCGGCTCGGCAGTAATGAAGCCGTAAAAGTCGACGTGCGCGTCATCACGGCGACCAATCGCGACCTCGAGCTGGCGCTCACCAATGGAATCTTGCGGGAAGATCTTTATTATCGCCTGAATGTCATTCCGATTTTTCTGCCGCCGTTGCGCGAGCGGCGCGAAGATATTTCGCTCTTGATCGATCATTTTGTCAAGCGGTACGGCAAAATTAATCATAAGCCCACGGTCCGAATCTCGACGGAAGCGTTGGAATTCTGTCAAAGTTATGATTGGCCGGGCAACGTGCGCGAGTTGGAGAACGCCATCGAAAATGCCGTGGTGTTGGGCGAGGGGGATGAAATTCTTCCCGAACATCTGCCGGTCACGGTGTCGATGCACAAAACCGCGACGGAGAGTTTTGCCCAGGCGACTGCCAATGATTTTTTTATGGCCAGCGGCGCCAGTTATCGTGAAAAAATGGAAGCCGCCGAAAAGCTGGTGTTGGAAGAAGCCATCCGGCTGGCCAACGGGAACAAATCGGAAGCGGCCAAACAGCTTGGCATCAGCTTGCGAACGATGCGGTATAAAATTCAGAAGTATAAATTATGAAAGCCCTTCGCGCCGGCGCTGATCCCGCCCGCACCCTCGCCGTCGCCGAGGTTCCCACGCCCGCGTTCAATGCCGATTCTGTCCTAATAGAAATTCACGCGACCGCCGTCAATCGCGCCGATTTGTTGCAGCGCCGCGGGCTTTATCCCCCGCCGCCGGGAGAATCCGACATTATCGGTTTGGAGGCCGCCGGTGTCATCGTTGCCAAAGGCACCGACGTGAAGAGTTGGCAAATCGGCGAGCGCGTGTTTTGTTTACTCGGTGGTGGCGGCTACGCCGAATACGTTGCCGTTCATCAGGATATGTTGCTGCCGATCCCCGCCCATTTGAGCTTCGAACAAGCGGCGGCGATTCCCGAAGCGTTTTACACGGCGTTCGTCAATTTATTTCGCGAAGGGGATTTAAAAGCCGGCGAACTGGTGTTGATTCACGCCGGCGCCAGCGGCGTTGGCACCGCCGCGATTCAACTGGCGCAACATGCGGGCGCCACAGTTTTGGTCACCGCCGGCAGCGACGAGAAAATCCGGCGGTGTTTGGAGCTTGGTGCCAACGGCGGAATCAATTACAAAACGGAAGATTTTGCGGCGCGCGTCACCGCGCTGGCGCAACCCCCGGGCGTCGATATGATTCTCGATTGTGTTGGCGGCGAGTATCTGCACAAAAATCTCGCGCTGCTGCGGCAACAAGGAAGACTCGTGCTCATCGGCTTGCTGGGAGGCGCCAAGTCTGAAATCGACCTGACGCTCGTGCTCCGGCGGCGCTTGCGCCTCATCGGCTCAGTGTTGCGCAGTCGCGCCCTGGCGGAAAAGATTGCGCTGACCGCCGCGTTCAAAGAAAAAATTCTACCACTGTTTGTCAAGCAGCAGATTCATCCGGTGATCGACTCGGTTTTTCCGCTGGCCGCTGCCGGCGAGGCGCACGATCATATAGCCGCGAATAAAAATTTTGGCAAAGTGGTATTGCAGGTGAGACGTTAACGTCTTTTTGCAAAAATTTTCGGGAAACCTTTCCGCATTTTTAGTGCCCTGCCATTACAGATTTAATAGTAATCTTTCTCTTCGAGCGGGCTGTTATCATCACATTCAATACAAAATTTCAGCAGAAAGGGGATGACCATGGGCCAGCAACAGTTATTCA
>JAJVHT010000218.1:0-7047 GCA_022072515.1 bacterium | reverse complement strand
CTGCCGGTTCATGAGGTGCATCCGGCCGTCCGGCCTGTTCAGCTTCTGCGGCCTTTTTCCACAGATAATCATCATAACTTCCCGGAAAGCTGCGCAATTTCCCGTCCTGTACTTCGACGATGCGATTCGCAATCGCATTGATAAAAGCGCGGTCGTGGGAAATAAAAATCAGCGTGCCGTCGTAATCGGCCAGCGCGTCTTCGAGCACCTGCCGCGACAAAATGTCGAGATGGTTCGTCGGCTCGTCCATCACCAGCAGATTAGCCGGCCGCGAAAGCATTTTGGCCAGGGCGACGCGGGCCTTTTCGCCGCCAGAAAGCACCGCAATTGGCTTGAAAACGTCGTCGCCGGAAAAAAGAAACGCGCCGAGCATCGTTCGCCGCTGCTCCGGCGTAAGGTGCGGCGTCACCGCCGTCAGCTCTTCCATGATCGTCGCGTGCGGATTCAGAATTTCGAGCTGATGCTGGGCATAATAATCCATCGTCACGTGATGGCCGTATTGCACCGCGCCGCTTTGCACTTCCACCGCGCCGGCAATGATTTTGATTAAAGTCGATTTGCCCGCGCCGTTCGGCCCGACGAGCGCCACTTTTTCACCGCGCAACAGCGTGAAATCTAAATTTTCATAAACCGTTTTCTCGCTGTAACGTTTGGTGACTTTGGCGATTTGCACGACTTCCTGGCCGGAGCGCGGCGGTTGCGGCAAACGGAATTTCATCGCCCGCGGCGTGTCGTTGATAATCTCCACCTTTTCGATTTTCTCGAGCATCTTGATGCGGCTCTGCACCTGCCGCGCTTTCGAGGCTTTGTAGCGAAACCGCTCGATGAACCGCTCGGTCTGCTCGATCTGGCGCTGTTGATTTTGATATTGCGCTTCGAGTTGTTCCTGCCGCGCCGCTTTTTCTTCGACGTAATCTTCGAAATTACCGATGAACGTATGAAGCTGGCGCCGGCTGATTTCGAGGATGCGCTCGGCGATGCGCTGCATGAAAACCTGGTCGTGCGTGGTCAGCATGATCGTGCCGGGATAATCGAGCAGAAAATTTTCCAGCCACACGACGGTTTCGAGATCGAGGTGATTGGTCGGTTCGTCCAACAACAAAATCTCCGGCTTGGCGAGCAAAAGCTTGGCGAGGGCGACACGCATCATCCAGCCACCGGAAAGCTCGTGCAAGGGCCGCGTGAACTGCGCGGGGCGAAAGCCGATGCCGCTAAGGATCGCCTTGGCCTGATGCTCGATCGCGTAGCCGCCTTGCGCTTCGAAGCGCTGGCGCAATTTGCCGTAACGTTCGAGCAAATCCGGATGAGGCGCGTCGGCCATTTGCCGCTCCATTGCCGTCAAATCCTGTTCGAGCTTTTGCAGCTCCGGGAACCCGGCCAGCGTTTCGGCGAGAATGCTGCGATCCGGATTGTCCCACACTTCCTGTTTGAGATAACCGAGCCGCGCGCCCTTAGCGATGACGATGCTGCCGCCATCCGGCTCTTCGGCACCGATAAGCATGCGAAACAGCGTGGTTTTTCCCGCACCGTTGGGGCCGACTAAACCGACGCGCGTTTTCGGCGGAATGTGCGCCGACGCGCCGTCAAAAATGGTTTTCGTGCCGAAATGTTTTTGGAGATTGTGGAGGTGGATCATGAAAGGATATTGCCCAATAGTCGTTTCTTGCCAATGTCGTCTTTGAAAAAGCCAAACCTACCGGCGCACTGAAAAAGAACTCGCACAGAAAATAATTTCGCTGCACGTTGCAATTTTGTGAGCGCTCATTCTTTTGGATTCCGGCCCATCCGGGTGGTAACGGGTAGGAAATGTCAAGTATTAAACTAAGCAACTTTTGCCGAAAAGTCAAGCATGGTGGGCGTTTGCAGATTGGGCGGCAACATTGGAACGCAAGACAAGACACCGCTTCGGAACGATTCGCGCCGCAGCACGGCGGATGAGCGAAGCCATCCGCCGTGCAACAAAACGCAACAATTACTGATTCCCTTCAACCGTCATTGTCGCCGGAACAATGCTGACCAGGCCGGTGAAAATACCGATGACATAATCGACGAATTTGAATTGGGTGGTGACGCGCACCTCTTTCAAATTATTGTCGGCAATCAGCTTCGCTGTGGAGTTTTCCGAGATCGGCACGGCGCCCCAGAGCGCGTACCAGACTTTCACGGATTTCTTGAAGCTCGTCGCCGTGCCTTCCGCCGCCGCCGTCACGTTGCTTTGCGGCGGCGCGGCATATTTCATCGTAAAGCATCCCGTAGAAAGCGAAAAGGATGCAATCAACACGATAGCTAGAATTTTACGCATTGAATCCTCCATGGATGAAAAATTGACCTGAACCACTTTAAGTTAGGAAATGAATCGCCTTAATTCCGAGCCGGCGATAGGCTATTCAGCAAGTTCCAACGCGATCGCAAACATTTGCGTGAAGGCTTTTTCACGCGCCGCCGCCGGCTCTTCTTCGCCCGTCACCAGGCTGTCCGATACGGTCAAAATCGACAACGCCTCGACCTGGTGCTGCGCCGCGAGGGTGTAAAGCGCGGTGCTTTCCATTTCAATTGCCAGCACGCCATAAGCCGCCCACAATTTCCATTGCTCCGGATTGGCATTATAAAAATTATCGCTGCTCAGAATATTGCCGGCTTTTATTGCAATGCCTTTGCGCATCGCCGCGTCATACGCATTTTTGAGCAAGCGAAAGCTCGCGGTTGGCGCATAATCCATTCCGCCAAAGCGCACTTTGTTGAAGCTCGAATCCGTGCTGGCAGCCATGGCCAAAATGATGTCCCGGAGTTGCAACTCCGGTTGAATTGCGCCGCAGCTTCCGACTCGAATCAGCCGGCGCGCCTGGAAGGAGGAGATCAGCTCACTGGCATAAATGGCAATGGAAGGAATGCCCATGCCCGTGCCTTGAATGGAAACTCGTTTCCCTTGGTAGTAACCGGTGAAACCGTACATGTTACGCACATGATTGTAGCATGTGACTTGTTCCAACATGGTTTCGGCAATATGCTTCGCCCGCAGCGGGTCGCCGGGCAACAGCACGGTTTCTGCAACTTCTCCCGGCTTGGCATTGATATGAAAGGACATTCCATTCTCTCCAAAAGATAAATTGGTTGATCACGTTGCCTGCTGTGTTGGCCGCACCAAAATATTGTTGATGTCAACGTGCCGCGGCTGGGTCAGCGCAAAGAGAACCGCTTCGGCGACGTCTGCCGCTTTCATAAATTCGATGGGCGGATGTGATCGAAACACCTCGAAAATATCCTTATCGGTGATGTGTTTGGCCAACTCTGTGGTTACCGCGCCGGCGGAAATCGAGGTAACGCGAATCGGCATTTTTTCCAAAGCCAGCTCGAAACGCAGGCCTTCGGAAAGCCACGTTACCGCCGCTTTGGTGGCGCTGTACACGGCGCTGCCGGGAAAAACTTTGCGATCCGCGTCGGAGGAAATGTTGATGATATGGCCGCTTTTTTGCGCACGCATGATCGGCAATACCGCCGCCATTCCATACAGCACACCTTTGAGATTGAGATCGACCATGCGCTCCCACTCTTCCACTTTCAATTTGTCCATAAACGAGAGCAGCATCACCCCAGCGTTGTTGACGAGAATATCGACGCCGCCCCATTTCTTTTGGGTCTGCGCCACCATTGCTTCAACCTGCGTGCGCACGCTGATATCGGTTGGAATGAGCAGCGCCTCACCGCCGATGTCTTCAATCCGTTTTTTCACATTGCCCAAACGGTCTTTGCGCCGCGCCGCGAGCGCAACCTTGGCGCCGGCTGCCGCGAGGGCGAAGGCCGTGGCTTCGCCAATGCCGCTGGAAGCGCCAGTGACAATGGCAATTTGATTTTCGAGAGGCTTCATCGTTGCTGAACTCGCCATGATCAAGAAAAGTGGAGAACGATTTTGCTCGCGTCATGTTGGGGTAATATATGACAACCATTTCACAATGTCAAGTTCGCAGCAAATTCCGTCATACCGCCGCAACAGCACAATCTAACTGATAGGAGCGCCCGGGCGACAATTTGCTCACGCGCATGATCAAATTTCCAAATATAGCCTTGCTTTTCAAGGGATTCTTTGATAATTTTATTACACTACAATGCCAATATCATTTACCCATTTTTCAGATAAGGACGAACAAAAATTATGCTGGACCTCAAATTCATCCGGGAAAATTTCGCGCTGGTCGAAGCCGGCGTGCGCAAAAAAAATGCGAAAATCGATCTCTCGCCATTCACGGCGCTGGAAGAAAAACGCCGTGAATTACTGAAACAGACGGAAGAGCTGAAAGCCCTGCGCAATCGGGTAACCGAGGAGATCGGCCAGGCCAAGAAAAAAGGCGGGGACGCTTCGGCGCAAATCGCCGAAATGAAAGAGGTCGGCGACCGCATCAAAGCGTTGGACGAGGCGCTGAAACAAGTTGAAGAACAATTGTATCAATTGCAAATCCGCATTCCCAACTTGCCGCACGACAGCGTGCCGGTGGGGAAAAGCTCCGAAGACAATGTCGTGATTGCAACTTGCGGCGACATTCCAACATTCGAATTTGCCCCCAAGACGCATTTGGAACTGAATGATCGGCTCAAGCTCATCGACTTTGAAGGCGGCGCCAAAGTAGCCGGGGCCTTCTTTGTCAATTTCAAGGGCAGAGGCGCCAAGCTGGCGCGCGCCTTGATCAATTTCATGCTGGATTTGCACATTGAGAAGCATGGTTACACCGAGGTGTGGCCGCCGGTCGTGGTCAACCGTACGGCAATGTTTGGCACCGGCCAATTGCCGAATCTCGAAGAGGACATGTATCGCATCGATCCCGACGAATTGTTTCTCATTCCGACCGCAGAAGTGCCGATCACGAATCTGCTCGCCAACGAAACGCTGCGCGGCGAAGATTTGCCGATTTACTATACCGGCTACACGCCGTGCTTCCGGCGCGAAGCCGGCGCGTACGGCAAAGACACCAAAGGCTTGATGCGCCTGCACCAATTTGACAAAGTTGAAATGGTGAAGTTCACCAAGCCGGAGACGAGCTATGCCGAACATGAGAAACTGCGGCAGAACGCCGAAGAAGTGTTGCAATTGCTCGGCTTGCCGTATCGCGTGCTGCTGTTGTGCAGCGGCGACATGAGTTTCATGGCCGCCAAGTGCTACGATTTGGAAGTCTGGGCGCCCGGCGTGAAAAAATGGCTGGAAGTTTCCTCCTGCTCGAACTTCGAAGATTTTCAAGCGCGCCGCGCTAATATTCGTTTCCGCCCGGAGGGCGGCGGCAAGCTCGAATATGTCCACACTCTCAATGCCTCGGGACTCGCGCTGCCGCGCACGATGATCGGCATCATGGAAAATTATCAAACCGATGAAGGCACGGTCATCGTGCCGGAAGTATTGCGGAAGTATGTGGGATGTGAAATTTTGAAGTGAGGGCTGGTGGCCCGGTATCGGCGGACAGAGTTTTTCATTGTATGAAAAGCAAGGTTTGTGAAAAACTACTGTCGATGCACGAAGGAATATTACACGTCGTGTTTTTGTGTCTTCACGGTAAAATTTGACTTGTGACGGTAAGGTTACGATTTCCCGCCACGTTACGCCATTCCCGTTGCAAATTTTTTAGGCGACAGAGGCGGAACCCAATTCAAAGCGGTGATGACTGAACACTCCCTCCGCCAGCAAATCTGCGAAGTTGGCCGGCGGATGTATGAAAAAAATTTCGTGGCGTCCAACGACGGTAACATCAGCGTCCGGCTTGCCGCAAATCGCATTCTGACCACCCCGACGGGCGTCAGCAAAGGCTTCATGGCGCCGGAGAGCATGGTCATCGTCGATCTCGAGGGACGGGTTCTTTCAACCGGCAAGCCGTCGAGCGAAATACCAATGCACCTTTTCGTCTATCGCGAGCGTCCCGAGGTGCAGGCCGTTGTGCACGCGCATCCGCTGCATGCCACGGGTTTTGCCGCCGCCGGCTTGTCACTCGAAGATTGCGTCACGGCGGAAATCATTGTCACGCTCGGCTCGATTCCGTTGGCGCCGTACGGCACCCCTTCCACGCCCAAACTTCCCGAAACGCTCCGGCCCTTCATCCATCACAACGATGCTTTTCTGCTCGCCAATCACGGCGCCGTGACCGTCGGGAAAGATTTGTGGGAGGCTTATTACAAAATGGAGCGTCTCGAACACTACGCCCATATCATTTTCATCTCGCGCCAGCTTGGCGGCGAAAAAATTCTTCCCAAAGAACAAGTGCAGGAATTGCTCGCGTTGCGCGGCCAATATGGCCAAACCGGTTTGAATCCCGGCTGCTCCACTTGTGTCGAGGACTGTCTCGGCGCCGCTTGCCTGAACTACGCCAACAAATATGATCCGCACAGCGAAGATCTGATCAACGCCGTGGTCACGCGGGTTATCCAACGCGTCCAATAAATTCTCCCCGCCGTCATGAAGCAAATTTTTGACGTCATCATCATCGGCCTCGGCGCTATGGGCAGCGCCGCGGCTTATCATTTGACCAAACGCCGCCAGCGCGTTTTAGGACTGGATCGTTTCTCGCCGCCGCACGCCTTCGGCTCGTCGCACGGCCAAACGCGCATCATTCGCGAGGCGTATTTCGAACATCCGGTGTACGTGCCGATCGTGCAACGCGCCTACGAAAATTGGGCGGCGCTGGAGCGGGAAACAGGCCAACAACTTTTTTTGCAAACCGGCGGCTTGATGATCGGCCCACCGGAAGGCGTTTTGGTCACTGGCGCCCGCCACAGCGCGCAACTTCATCGACTGCCGCATGAGCTTCTCACCGCTCAGGAACTTCGGCACCGTTTTCCTGCTTTCAATCTAACGGATGAAATGGTTGCGGTTTGGGAGCCGCGCGCCGGGATTTTGTTTCCCGAACGCTGTATTGCTGCGCATTTGCAAATGGCGCAACGGCACGGTGCGGTGCTGCAGTTGGAAGAACCGGCAACGACCTGGGAACGCGACGGCGAAGGCATTCGGGTCTTGACGGCGCAAGGTGAATATCATGCCCAGCATCTGCTCCTCGCCGCCGGCGCGTGGATTGG
>JAJVHT010000180.1 GCA_022072515.1 bacterium | reverse complement strand
TTATGACCTCCTTCGCCCTCAAACGTCCCATTACCGTGTTAATGCTCGCGCTGGGCGCGTGCTTGCTCGGCGCGATTTCGTGGAACCTGCTGCCGGTGCAGCTTATGCCGCAATTTATTTTGCCGGAAGTTTACGTGAGCAGCGGCATGGCCGGTGCCTCGCCGGAGAAGATCGAGCGTGAGCTGGCGTTTCCGATTGAAGCGGAATTGGCGACGCTCGAAAATGTGCACGATCTCGAGACCAACGTCTTTGCTGATTACGCGACGACGAAGGTCTCGTTCAATTTCGGCACGGACATGAAATTCGCGCTGCTGAAATTGCAGCAAAAAATGAACGCGCTCGAAAATCGTTTGCCCGGGGGCACGCGCATCGAGGTCAATCGCTTCGACACCGCGGATTTTTCCTCGTATCTGATGGATTTGAGCATTCGCGGCGACGCCAGCATCGACGAGTTGCGCGAAGTGGCGGAGCGGCGCGTGCGCACGAAGCTCGAACAGGTTGACGGTGTGGTCAATGTCAACATCGGCGGCGGGCAGCAAAGCACGATTGGGATTAAAATCGACGAAGCGCGTTGTGAAGCGCTGGGCATTCCGGTTACGCGCGTGCAGCAGCAGATCAATGCCTTTCATCGCCAGCCCGAGCATCTCGGCCGCGTCATTGCGGCGGGCCGCGTTCTCGACGTCAACATGCTCGGCCGCGTCGATGATTTGCGCGAGCTGCGCGATCTCGTCATCGATCCGCGCGGGCCAACGCGATTGGCGGATGTCGCGGACGTCGGTTACAGCCAAGCCGAGCGCACGCAACTGTATCGCGTCGATGGCAAAGCCGGCGTCGGCATTTTTGTCCAGAAGGATAATACCAGCAACATGCTCGCGGTCGCCAACGCCGTGCTCAAGCAAATTGATGAACTCAACGATGAACTCAAGCCGCAGGGGTTCGAGCTGGTCGTGAACATGAGTCAGGCCGAACTGATTCAACAAGCCATCGATCGCGTGGAAGGCAATGCGCTCACCGGCGCGTTGCTAGCGCTGCTCGTGCTTTATCTGTTTCTGCGCAAGGTGCGTTTCGTATTCGTTTTGATGATCGCCATTCCGGTTTCGCTGCTGGGCACGTTCATTTTGATGTACGGCTTCAATCTCTCGATCAACATTCTCTCGTTGTGCGGCCTGGCGCTCTCAGTCGGCATGTTGGTGGACAACGGCATCGTGGTCATGGAAAATGTTTTCAGCCATTATCAGCGCGGCAAAAGCATCTTCCAAGCGGTTTCCGACGGCACGCGTGAGGTGAGCCGCTCGATCTTTGCCGCCACCGGCACGACGGTTCTCGTCTTTCTCCCGGTCTTGTATGTCGAAAGCGAAGCCAAACTTTTCGTGCGTGAATTGGCGCTGTCGGTGATTTTTCCGTTGCTCGTTTCGCTCGTCGTCGCAGTGACGGTCATTCCCTTGCTCGCCAGCCGCACATTGAAAGGTAAGCCGCCGCGCCAATTCGGCAGTGGACGTATTTTGGAAATTTTTCGCCTGCTGCTCAAATCTTGCATTCGCCATCGCGTGCGCACCATCGCAACCGTTGTCGTTTTTTTGCTTTTCAGCTTGTTTATCGGCGTGGTTTATGTAATGAATTTCTCGCCGGCCGCGCCGTCGGATCGCCTGGAAATTTATATCAACACGCCGCGCGGCGCCACGCTGGACGCGACCGACGAGATCGTGCGGCGTCTGGAAAGTCAAATTGCCGAATTCCCCAATCGCAAGGAAACGCGCGCCAGCGTGCGGGCGGAAGAGGCGTACATCAACGTCAGCTTCGTCGAGCCGGCCAAGCGCACGGAAGAATTGAATCTCGACAAGCTCAAAGAAAAACTGCGCCGGCAGAATGAGCGGCTCGAACACGTCGATATCAATTTCGACCAGCCGCGGCAGCTCAGCGGGGCGCCGCGCGGCGATAATGTGGCCGCGTTTTTCGGCAATGAAAAAGCGTTGCGTTTGCGCGGCTATGATTTGCAGGGGTTGCGGCAGATCAGCGAGCAGATCGTGCAAACGCTGCGGGCCATGCCGGATATCGAAGATCGCGATGTGCAATCCGAACTCCAATCCGGCGCGCCGGAGCTGCAGATTCGCGGCGACCGTTTGCGGCTGGCGTTGTGGGGCTTGAATATGCAGGATGTGATGAACGCGATCTGGGCAACGCGCGCGGAAGGCGCCGCTTCGGCAACGCCGTTTTACGCGAGCAACGGCGAAGTCGACGTGCAGATGCAATTAAAAGACATCGAAGAGCGCACACTCGAAGATGTACAAAACACCAAAGTCATCAATGCTTCCGGCCAGCCGGTGGCGATTCGCGAGGTCGCCGATATTCGCGTCGACGAAGGGCCGGGCAATATCGTGCGCTACAATCAGGAACGCCAGGTCAAAATCACGTACGAATTTTTGGCCGAAACGCAAAATTCCAAAGCGCGCTTGGAATTGGCCGAGGCGCAGATCGACCGCATGATCCGCGAGCTGCGTTTGCCGCGCGGTTTCAATATTGAAAAAGTCGAGCCGGAAAACAAGCAGACGGTTTATTACTGGATGCTAGGCATCGGCGCGATTCTCATCTATATGCTGCTCGCGGCGCAATTCGAATCGTTCTTCAGTCCACTCGTCATCCTCGGCACGGTGCCGACGGCCATCATCGGCGCGCTGTTCACGCTGGCGTTGAGCGGCACGCCGTTGTCGCTCAGTGAAGGCGCGCCGATGGCGCTGCTCGGCTTCATCGTTTTGCTCGGCATTGTCGTCAACAACGGCATCTTTCTCATCGACCGCATCGCGATTTTGCGCCACCAGCACGGCTATCGCTGGCAGCGCGCGGTCATGGTTTCCGTGCAAAGCCGCGTGCGTCCGATTCTCATGACTTCGGGAACCACTGTGCTCGGCATTTTTCCGCTGGCGTTGAAACAGGGCACGGAGTTGGAATTATGGCCGCCCTTCGCCATCACCGTGCTCGGCGGACTCGCGGTTTCCACGGTTTCGACACTGGTGTTTATTCCCGTGCTTTACGTCGGCCTCGAGCAGACCAGAGAATGGCTGAAAAAAATCGGCTGGCCGTGGTTAATCATCGGCACGCTGGCCGCGGCGGCAGCGATTTTCTGGTTTCACCAAAATTACCAAAGCACGCTTTACACGTGTTTGGCGGCGCTGCCGATTTGGTTCGGCATTCTCGGCGCAATTTACGGCGTGCAACAATTCTTCACCGTGCGCCGCGAGAAAGCGCGACTGGCGGAAGAGACGCTGCGGATTCGCATCGCCAACTTGACCAAAATTTATGGCTTGCCGGGCCGCTTCACGCGCGAATGGAAAAAGCAAGAGCGTCGTCTCGTCAAGCAAGCGGCCAACTTCTCGCTGCCGTGGAATAAAGAAGACATCCGTGAATCCACTATCTGGATGGCCGCCATTGGCGCATTGCTCTTCTATTTGCACACGTTTTTCACGAACTCAATTTGGCTGACACTTTTGAGCCTGCTCACGCTGGCATGGCTGTTCGGCGTGCGCGAGCTGTATTATCGCTGGCGCTTCGTCTCTGGCAAACCGCCGCAAAGCCGCAGCAGAAAACGTTCGTGGAAATTCTGGCTGAGAAAGAGCAAATCCCAATAGCTTCTACATAGCAACCCGTCATCCCGCCGGAATCTTGTTAATCTCCAGCACCGTGTTTCTGTTAAACAAGATCCCGGCAGGTGACATGGAGGCGAGGTGTTGCCTTTTACAGGAATTTACTAGTGGCTGGATAA
The DNA here is from genome assembly GCA_022072515.1 of bacterium. Classification (GTDB taxonomy): domain Bacteria; phylum Zhuqueibacterota; class Zhuqueibacteria; order Zhuqueibacterales; family Zhuqueibacteraceae; genus Zhuqueibacter. Next base: position 7,076 of record JAJVHT010000180.1, on the reverse strand, counting down.
TTTATAACCACCAATGAGAGACAACAGATGACAGACGAACCCGCAACGATTTTAAATTTTCCCCGCCGCGGCGGCTGGCTACTGGTTTTGCTTTTTCTTTTGTATTTACAATTCCGCATTCAAACGCCATGGCTGACCGCCACGGCAACCGTGCTGGCTTTGTTGATCTTCCAATTGCGGCGCCTCGCCGGCAGAATTGAAAAAGGTGCCATCAATCCGGAATTGCCAACCGGCAGATGGCGCAAAATCAAACGCGGCATCTACACGCTGGTGCGTGCCATTCCGTTCATCCGTCCGCCGCGGCCGCAGGTGCGCGCGCTGTACGGTGTGGATTTGGAAATCGGCCAGGGCATGTTCGGCTTGCTCGGCCCGAATGGCGCCGGCAAAACCACGCTGATGCGCATCATCGTCGGCGTGCTGGAGCGCGATCGCGGCAGCATCAAAATCAACGAACGCCATCTCGCCGAACACCGAGAGACGTTTCACGGCGCGATCGGCTATCTGCCGCAGGATTTTGGGTTGTATGAAAACATGACGCCGCTGGAATATTTGAATTATCACGCCCTGACCAACGGCATCTACGAGCAAACGACGCGGCACGAGTTGATCGAAAAACTGCTCAACGGCGTCGGCCTGTGGGAACGGCGCGACGATAAAATCAAAACATTTTCCGGCGGCATGAAGCAGCGCGTCGGCATCGCGCAAACCCTGCTGCACCTGCCGCAGATCATCGTCGTCGACGAGCCGACCGCCGGCCTCGATCCGCGCGAACGCATTCGCTTTCGCAATCTGCTCGCCGAACTGGCGAAAGAACGCATCGTCATTTTCAGCACGCACATTGTTGAAGATATTTCGAGCACCTGCCACGATCTCGCCGTGCTCAACGGCGGCCGGGTGATCTATCGCGGCTCGCCGGAAACAATGCAACAAAAGGCGCAGGGCAAGGTGTTTGAAGCCGTTATTCCCGAAGAGGAATTCAGCGGCCGGCGCGAATCTTTACAAATTGTGCAACACAGCAAAAGTGAGGACGGCATTCGTATTCGGTTCTTAAGCGAAACGCCAATCAGTGATTTAAAAGCAACGGCGGTAGAACCATCGCTTGAAGATGCCTACGTTTATTTATTGCAAACGAGTAAAAAGAAATGACCAAGACGAATACTGCAACGCTTCCACAATCCATTCATTCCGCGCTGCACCATTCCCGTTTCGCCGAACTGCCCGTGCGGGCGCGATTATCAGTGACGTGGGAAATTTTTCGCCTGCAAGCGCAGATTATTTTTTCGCACAAGTTTATTTGGTTCATGCTGGGAATTCTGGCATATTTCATCGTGGCCTATGTGATTAATTACAAACAATCGGTGATTGACCGCCTGGCGCTGGAAGACGTTTTGCCGTGGCTGTTGGAATTTCCGTTGGCGGCGCTGGCGGTATTTTTGAGCATGCAGGTCATCACCTCGGAAAAAGACAATCGCACGCTGGAAGTGATGTTCACGACCGCCGGCTCGCGCTACAAAGTTTGGCTGCTGCGCCTGGGAACGCTCAATTTGATTCTGCTGATTCTGGCCCTGGTGTTTGCCGTGGTCGCTTTCTTCGCCTTTACCGACATTCCGATCATCGGCATCGCCGTGCACGGTTTCGTTCCCGCCTTTTTTGCCGGCAGCATGACGCTTTATTTCGCCGTGCGCTTTCGCAGCGGCCTCGCCGCCGGCATGGTTGCCGCCGGCGTGTTGACGCTCATCTTAATGTTCACGGAATTGCTGGACGAAACGCGCTATTTTCTCTTTTTTAATCCCTATCATGTTCCGCGCCGCCTTGACCCCGAAACGTGGAATTTATGGATGTGGCAGAATCGGATCGGTGTGCTGTGCCTGGGCGGCCTGCTGCTGTTCGCAGCGCTGCGCGGAATGGAAGTGCGGGAAAGATTATTAAAATGATTTAACTATTGTAGTTTTGACCAAGATCAATTAAATTAAGACGCTTATCAACTCGTCAGGAAAGGTCGTCAATTATAAACGGTGAGGTGCCATGTTAAGCTGGAAAATACAGGATTCAATTGAATTCTATAACATCAATCAATGGGGCGCCAATTTCTTTTCGGTCAACAGCACGGGGAATGTCGAGGTCTATCCCACGGGAGATTCCAACCGCTCCATCGATCTGAAGGTTTTGGCGGATGAGATTCAACAGCGCGGCATTCAATTGCCGCTGTTGATCAGATTCTCCGATATTTTGCGCGCCCGCATCAAAGCGCTCTGCGAAAGCTTTCAGAATGCGATACAAGAATACAACTATAAATCGGTTTACCGCGGCGTTTATCCGATCAAAGTCAACCAGCAGCGGCAAGTCGTCGCGACAATCGTCGAGGCCGGCCAGCCGTATCACTTTGGCCTGGAAGCCGGCTCGAAACCCGAGCTGCTGACGACGGTGGCGCTCTTGAACGATCCTGAGGCGCTGATTGTTTGCAACGGCTACAAGGATGAGGAATTTATCGAGCTGGCGCTGTTGGCGCGCCGCGTCGGCAAGAACGTTGTGCTCGTCGTTGAGAAATTAAACGAGCTCGAATTGATCACCAAGATCGCCGAAAAATTGCAGGTGGTGCCCAGCATCGGGGTGCGGGTGCGGCTCTCGGCGAAAGGCTCGGGACGCTGGGAAGCGTCGGGCGGTGATCGGTCAAAATTCGGCTTGGGGCCGGTCGAGGCGTTGCAAGCGGTGGAATGGCTAAAAGCCAAAAATATGTTGGGCAGTTTGCAATTATTGCATTATCACCTCGGCAGCCAGATTACCGCCATCCGCAACGTGAAAGACGCGTTGCGTGAGGCGGCGCGTTACTATGTCGAGATCAAAAACATGGGCGCGGCCTTGAAGTATCTGGATGTCGGCGGCGGTCTGGCCGTGGATTATGACGGCTCGCGTACCAATTTCGCCGCGTCGGCCAATTATTCCATGCAGGAATATGCCAACGATGTCGTTTATCAAATTATGACGACCTGCGATGAGGCGAAAGTCGAGCATCCCATCATCGTCAGTGAATCTGGACGCGCGATTACGGCTTATCACAGCGTGCTCATTTTCAATGTACTGAGTGTGACCGAATTTAAATTAGTGGAACCGGCAGCGCCGGCCGCGGAAAATGCGCCGCCGCTGGTGAAGGAGCTGTGGGAGTCGTATCAAAGCCTGAGCCGCAAGAATTACCAAGAAGTTTATCACGACATTCAACACACGCGGGAACAGCTTTTGAACATGTTCAATCTGGGCTATGTGAATCTGCAATGGCGCGCTTATGCCGAAGCCATTTACTGGGCGACGAATTATAAAATTTTTCGCCTCGCCAAAGAGGGCAATTATGTCCCCGATGAGCTTGAAGGTTTGGAAAAAGCGCTCGCCGATATTTATTTTTGCAATTTTTCCCTATTTCAGTCGTTACCGGATACCTGGGCGATCGACCAAATCTTTCCCATTATGCCGATTCATCGTCTCCAGGAAAAACCAACGCGCACCGGCATTCTCGCCGACATCACCTGCGATTCCGACGGCTGTATCGATCGCTTCGTCGATTTGCGCAATATCAAAGATGTTTTGGGCTTGCATCCCTGGCAGGAAAATGAGGACTATTTGATCGGCATCTTTTTAGTCGGCGCCTATCAGGAAATTTTGGGCGATCTGCACAATCTTTTCGGCGACAACAATGTGGTGCAAATTGCGTTAGACGGGGAAAACAATTCTTACAAAGTTGAGCATGTCGAATATGGCGATTCGGTTTCTGAAGTGCTGGCTTACGTTCAGCAAAGCAAAGACGCGCTCGTCAGCCAATTTCGTCTAAGCGTCGAGCAAGCCGTGCGCGACGGCGGCTGCACGCTGGAGGAGGCCCGCCATATTTTGGAAACGTATCGCGCCGGGTTTGAGGGTTATACCTACATGGAACGATAACCTGAGCGCAGTGTTTTTGATAAGAACGGGCAGTCGCGATGGCTGCCCGTGTATTCGCATCGCGCGCGAAAAGGACGCGGTATCGGATTCATTTTTCTATTGCCTGCCTTATACACCGCCGTCAGGGGCATTACCGGCGTTATTCACATTTTATAACTATTCAGTACCGCCCGGGCGCTCGAATCTGCATGCAAAAAATGGGCGTGATATCATAAATCTCAAAAATTAGCGTCCGGGCGGTGCAATAGCTGAATAGTTACCACATTTTTATAAATGTTCCCTATCCTAAAATTGCTTTCATCCCGGCCGGCGCATACAACCTTTTAGCGGTTGCGCCGGTATCTTATAAAAAAGGTAAGCGGGTTTCGGCATGGAAAAAAGCACTGACGCAGAACTGATGGGCCAGGTTCTCAAAAAGAATACCCGCGCTTTTAAAATTCTGTATTCTCGCTATGAAATGCGAGTATACAATTTCATTCTGCGCTATACCGGCAACAAGGAAATCGCGCAAGATTTGTTGCAGGAGACTTTTACCCGCGTCTGGTTTGCCGCGCATTTGTTCAATCTGGAAACTGGAAATTTTCGCGGCTGGCTTTATACCATTGCTTTGAATATCGCGCGCAACGAGATGTCCAGAAAACGCTATGCGTATGACTATGCCGAAGTTTCCACCATTGCATTTAAAGATGAGCCGGTCAATCCCCGCACCGAAGAGCCGGATGCCGCAGTCGAGCGGGCAGATTTGCAAAATGCCATTTCCCAAGCCTTGCTGAAGCTCAGTCCACTGCTGCGCGAGATCATCATTTTGAAGCATTATCAACAATTGAAATTCAAAGAGATTGCGGAAATGACCAAGACGCCCGAAGGCACGTTGAAAGCCCGATTTCATCGCGCCATTGCGGAATTGAAGGAGTTGCTGGATCCGAGGGAATTATGACCTCACTTTTCCTTATAAAGCTGCAACGGGGTTTGATTTTAATGCGCAAAAATTAGGGTTTAAAAATGTCCCACGAAAATAAAGACACGTTGCTCGCCTTGTTTTATCACGAAGTCACGCTGCCGGAAGCGCAAAAGATTCGTGAACATCTGGCGGATTGTGAAGATTGCCGAAAGTATATGCACTTACTGAATCAAATGGATTCCGCCTTAAACCAATGGCCGGAGGCGAATCCATTGCCGGACACCTTTGATCGCATCCTGGCGACTATTCCGGAACGCTGGCACGCCTCGCACGTCCGGCCGGCGGTATCGGCCCGGCCGATCTTCAACATTGCTTTTGCCATGGTCGCCATTCTGTTGTTGATTTATTTCGTGCAGAGCCGAATGAGCCAGCTTCCCTTCTGGCCGGCGTTTGAACAAAATTGGCTCGTGCAAACCCTGGGCAGCTACGGCTTCGTGGCGTTGGTATTTTTTGGCCTGGGCGCATTTATCACCCTGGCCCTGGCTCCCATCTTGTATTTTGATTTGAACAAAAGAACGCTGCATATTTGAAAGTGGAGAGAAACTATGAACAAGAAAAAGTTGATTCGGAAAATGGCCGTCCCCGCGGCGATCATTTTTGTCATTTCCATCATCGTGTTACTGCTCGAGTGGCCGCTCGAGAACAAATTGTATAAACAGCATATTGCCGCCTTGAATGAGCACATTGCCAAGCTGACACAGGAAAATCAAACTTACCTGACGGAGATTGCTAAAAAAATTGCAACCGCCAGTGCCGGCGAAATCGCCGCCAGCCGTGTCGTTGCCGAGCTGCAATCCGAGCTTCTGCTCGAAAATCAAAAACTCAATCAGGCCCAAAAGTATCTCTGGATGTCGAATCCGCGCGGCGAATTCATCTTCGGATTTCCCGCGCCGGCATTTGCAAAGTTAAACGACGGTTATGATAAAAACAGAGAGATCATCACTACGGATGGCTATTACAAAGATCGCAATGATTTTCTCATGAAGCTGATTGCTCGATACGATGATATTGATTTTTCGGGTCGTCCGCCGTCCGAGCCGGAGCGCCAAAGATACTACGGAATGAATGAGGAAAAAATCGACTGGCGGTTTTACCGGGAGCCTCCAGGCAATGATCCGTACCGAGTATACTATCGACCCACCACGTTTGTATTCTCGGCGCCGGTAACCAATGCCGCCGAAATGGTGGAAGGCGTTTTGTTTCTGAAGGTTGACGATTCTGCGAATGGCAAATTGTACTTAGGCGGGAATGACGCCATGCGAGAAAGTATCTATAATCAGTTGCTCGAGCCAATATTTGGCACCGTCGCCTTTCTTTCCGGAATATTTCTCTGGTTTCTGCTGCCGAGCTGGGTCTATATCGACGCGCAACAACGGGCGGTGAGCAATCCGGGGGTGTGGGCGTTTATCGCGCTGATCTCGCTCATCTTTGGGCTGGCCATCTATCTCATCACCCGGCCGGCGACGACGAAATCGCTGCACTGTCCCAAATGCGAAAATCAGGTGAATGGCGGCGCATTTTGCCCGCACTGCGGCTTCGATCTTTCCAGCACATATTGCCCGCAATGCCAGTATCCGATCAAATCGGAGTGGGCATTTTGTCCCAACTGCCGGGCCGGGCTGAAGCAATCAACAACTCATGAAACGCCGCCGGAGCCTTCAAATCAGCCGGAAGCGTCCTACGCAAAAGAGTAACGTCAGGCAACAGACGAAAAGATTAGCAAGAGCAAGGCGGGACGGAGCGGTGCAGATAAAGGCGACGCCAAATCGTTTTATTCCTCTTCCGCCAAAACCATCCGATAACCCACACCGGACTCGGTCAGAAACATTTGCGGCTGCGCCGGATCAAGCTCCAGCTTCTTGCGCAGTTGCGCCATGTAAATCCGCAAATACTGCGTTTGCTCAATGTTGTGCGGCCCCCAAATTTCTTTTAAAATTTGGCGATGGGTCAACACTTTGCCGGCATGCTTGATAAACAACAGCAGCAAATCGTATTCGAGGGCGGTCAATTTAACCGGCTGCTCGTTGGCTTTGACGAGGCGATGCACGAAATCAACGTAAAGATGGCCGTTGCGAAATTCGGAAGATTCCGCCACCGGCTGCGCATGGCGCGTTGCCACCCGCAATCGCGCCAGCAATTCGCCCATGCCGAACGGCTTGGTGACATAATCATCGGCGCCGGCATCCAA
>JAJVHT010000114.1 GCA_022072515.1 bacterium | reverse complement strand
GGCCTCGAGATCACTGTGCTCGCGCGCCAGCTCGCGCAAGCGTTTGGGATTCGCCGCCACTTCCGGGCTGGCGAGCAGCGCGTTCACTTCGTCGTAACGCTTTTCGAGATTCTCTAATTTGGAAAACATTATTTATTGGGCTCTATCATTTAAAACAAACACCACAGAAATCTAATCAAGCGGCGCTAAGCTCGCCGGAGGGCGATACCGCAAGCGCTTTTCCATCTTCCACCACGACGTTGGGCAACAATTCAACTTGTTCTCCCAGCGCGGCTTTCAGCGAAACGATGGCGACTTCGAGTTGGCTCAAATCCGGTTCTTTGGTCGTCAAGCGCTGCAGCCAGAGACCGGGTAAGATAAACCAGCGCCAAAATGAATGGCGATAGCCTCTATCGGAAAGACGAATGAATTCATACGAGATGCCGCCGATCACAGGAATGAAAGCCAGGCGCAGCAGGCGATCGGCGACGGTTTCCGGACGGCCCAGCGCCATGAAGACGAAAATACTCACGAGCATGACAATAAGCAAAAAGCTCGTGCCACAACGCGGATGGAAACGTGTAAAGACGGCGGCATTCTCCGGCGTCAGCATTTTTTTCTCTTCAAAATTAAAAATGCTTTTGTGCTCCGCGCCGTGATATTCAAACACGCGGCGAATGTCTTTCATCTGCGTAATCAATGCCAGATAACCCAAAAAGAAAACCAGCCGGATGGCACCGTCAACAAGATTAAACCAAAACCCGGTACGGGCGCCGAGCCAATCCGTCAGCAGCAGCGGCACGTAGAAGAAAATTCCCAAACCGATGGCGAAGGCCAGGGCCAAGGTCAATCCCATCCAGATTTTTTGCCCGGTAGTGCGCTGGCCGGGGCGTTGCGTTGGGGCGGCATCCTTGCCGTTTTGCTTGGCTTGCTCATCGGCCATTGCCACGTCGCCAGAAAAGGTGAGCGCTTGCACACCAAGCACGAGGGCTTCAATCAGCACGACGGAGCCGCGGAAAATCGGCAGGGCGAGGATTTTAAAGCGGTGCAGGAGTGAGCGATACGGCTTGCGCCACACGATGATGCCGCCGTCGGCGCGGCGACAAGCGACCGCGACCATCTCCGGCGAGCGCATCATTACGCCTTCGATCACCGCCTGCCCGCCCACCATCAATTTTTTTTCAGCAGAATTTTCTTTGGGCATAGCAATTGTGCCTGTTGAATAAAATAAAAAAACGGAATACACTTTCAGGCCTGGCCTGCCGAGCGCATTCCGTTTAATTTTGTTGACCGCCGCTAAGCGTGTGCTGTGGCTTTTTCTTCAGTTTTTTGATATTTTTTCATGAACTTCTCGACGCGGCCGGCAGAGTCAATCAGTTTTTGTTTGCCCGTGAAAAAGGGGTGGCAATTCGAGCAGATTTCCACGCGCATATCGCCAACGGTGTTGCGCACTTCAAATGTGTTGCCACAGGCGCATGAAATCGTTGCCAACACATATTGTGGATGAATTTTGGGTTTCACGATTATTCTCCTAAAATTATTACCGAATTTTAAATATACGGCAAGCCCAGCGCAAAAGCAAGCAATTTTTAGGAGTTCATGTGTTTCAAAAATTCTTCGTTCGATTTCGTTCCCCGCATCCGTTCGATCAGAAACTCCATCGCTTCCACCGGCGTCAAATCGCTCAAAAATTTTCGTAGAATATAAACCCGATTCAGCTCGAAATCGCTGAGCAGCAACTCTTCTTTGCGCGTGCCGGATTTGTTAATGTCGATGGACGGGAAGAGGCGGCGGTCGGAAAGGCGGCGATCCAAGACCAATTCCATGTTGCCAGTGCCTTTGAATTCTTCAAAAATAACTTCGTCCATACGGCTGCCGGTATCGATCAACGCCGTTGCGATGATGGTGAGGCTGCCACCTTCTTCGATATTACGCGCCGCGCCGAAGAAACGCTTCGGCCGTTCGAGGGCCGTGGCATCAAGACCGCCGGAGAGAATTTTGCCGGAATGAGGCACCACCGCATTGTGGGCGCGCGCGAGACGCGTGATAGAATCCAGCAGGATGACGACGTCGTGGCCGTATTCCACCAGACGCTTGGCTTTTTCCAAAACCATGTCGGAAACTTGCACGTGCCGCTCTGGCGGCTCGTCAAATGTCGAACTGACGACTTCCGCCTCGACCGATCGCTCCATATCCGTGACTTCTTCCGGGCGTTCGTCGATGAGCAACACGATAAGCTTGATTTCGGGCTGGTTGGCGGTGATGGCGTTGGCGATCTTCTGCAAAATCGTCGTTTTACCGGTTTTGGGCTGTGCCACGATCAGGCCGCGCTGCCCCTTGCCGAGCGGTGACAGCAAATTCATCACGCGGGAGGTGTAATCTCTGGCGTCGTGCTCGAGATTGATGCGCTTGATCGGATAGAGCGGCGTGAGGTTGTCAAAAAGTATTTTGCTCTTCGCAACTTCCGGGTTTTCAAAATTGATGGCCTCGACTTTGAGCAGGGCGAAGAAACGCTCGTTTTCTTTGGGCGGGCGAATTTGGCCGGACACGGTGTCGCCGGTGCGGAGGCCGAAGCGTTTGATCTGGCTCGGTGAGACATAAATGTCGTCCGGACCGGGGAGGTAATTGTAATCCGGCGAGCGCAGAAAGCCGTAGCCGTCGGGCAGGACTTCCAGCACGCCGTCGGCAAAAATCAAACCCTCCTTTTTCGTTTGCTCTTCCAAAATTTTAAAAATAAGCTCGGACTTTCTCAGGCCGGTTGCCCCTTGAACGTTCAGATCCTGCGCGACTTTGTTAAGCTCGGCGATTTTTAATGCTTTCAATTCTGCAATGTCCATAATCTTCCCTTTACGTTAAAGTGATTGGATGAAATCTGCTCCTCTGACTCTCAGATCATCAGGTGTTCACCCCCTACGGGCCTAACCCGGTGACGAGGGTTCAACCCTCGTTGGCGAGTCCTTCGGCAAAGATGACGGGCTGTCATCGTGCTTGAACCAGGCTGGGGAAGGAAGCGCAGCATTCCCAAAAACCACCAGCACAAGACTGCGTCCGAGGATTTTTAAGGAAAACACAATAAACTTGTGAAATCAGACCACATTCGTTGGAGGTCAGCAGGCAGTATTTCTCAAGATAATATTTTCGAAGAAAAACCAGCTTTTAAAACCAGAGGTATTGGGACTTTTAGTTATATCAGCGCCCTTTATGCCTCGCGATTGGATAATGCCAACAATTCATTTTACAGCACTGGAATAGATCACACCGCATGAGGAATGACTGCGAACCAGCAGTTTTTGTTCATCAGTAAACTGAATAGTTGCAGTTCACGCTGTAGGTTACGCCCGCAGGGGACTCAAACTCATTTCGCTTTGCGCGTCAAAAAAATGCGCTTTGCTCATATCCACCACTAACTGCAGTTGACTGCCCCGGTTTCCTTTCATATTTTGCAAAGAGGAAAGCCGAGATTCCGATTGTGCCGTGACGCGCGCCACCAAACTATTGGTGCCGGTGCTCAGATAAAGATAAATCTCATTCCCCATCGGCTCGACGACTTCCACTGTCGCCGTCAGCTCGGCTTTTTCGGCGATACCGCTGGCATTATCCGCAAGATGAAAATCCTCCGGCCGAATGCCAAAAACAACTTCCCGGTCTGTGCATTTCTCCAAAATGCCGGCAAACTTCACCGGGACGCGAAACTGAAAACGGCCTTCATTGAAAAACAGGCCGTTCTCTTGGACAACTTTTCCCGTCATAAAATTCATTGCCGGTGAACCGATAAAGCCGGCGACAAATTTATTTTTGGGATGATTATACAAATTGAGCGGAGTGTCAATTTGCTGAATATTGCCGTCTTTCATCACGACAATGCGGTCGCCCATCGTCATCGCCTCGACCTGATCATGGGTAACATAAATCATCGTGGTTTCGAGGCGGGTATGCAATTTGGAAATTTCCGTACGCATTTGCACGCGCAGTTTCGCGTCAAGATTGGATAGGGGCTCATCAAACAGAAAGACTTGCGGCTTGCGCACGATCGCGCGACCGACAGCCACGCGCTGGCGCTGTCCGCCGGAAAGCGCTTTGGGCTTGCGATCCAAAAATGGCTCGATACTCAAAATCCGCGCCGCTTCCCGCACCCGCTGATCAATTTCGGCTTTGGGATATTTCCGGAGCTTCAACCCAAAGGCCATGTTCTCGTAGACCGTCATGTGCGGATAAAGCGCATAGTTTTGAAAAACCATGGCAATATCACGGTCCTTTGGCGCCACTTCATTGACGACACGGTCGCCAATATAAATTTCACCGCTGCTGATCTCTTCCAGGCCCGCCACCATCCGCAATGTGGTAGATTTACCACAGCCGGAAGGGCCGACGAGAACGACAAATTCTTTGTCTTGGATGTTTATATTCGCCCGATTGACCGCTACGACATTATTCTCGTAGAGCTTGGTCACTTCACGTAGTTCAACACGCGCCATTCGGTTGGAGTGTAGTTATTATTCAACGGCGATAGGGTATTGTTTCAAGGATTGGATCGCGTTGTCGGCTTTACGCCCGTAGGGATTTCAACACGCCAAAATTGGATTATGGTCTCGGCGGTTGAGGTACTACTCCTGGCGAGGAATGTAAACAATCCGCTGCAAATTGTCAAGAGTTTTTTCAATTTTGATTAAAATTCCCCGTGGCGGCTGCGCCCATAGGGTGTGGCATCGCCAAATCAATATATCGTCATAGTACCCACAATTTCTTCAGATGCGGAAAATCAAAACCGCGGTTAAAATTTATGGCCGTGATTGTCATACATCGACCTAAAACAAAAGCGCCTTCGACGGGCAAAATCGAAAGCGCTTAAAGTTTTAAGGTTAATCAAAAAGCTTAAAACATCGCCATCGACTTGCCGTGTTTCTCGACTTTTTCCCGCATCTTGTCAAAAAAAGCTTTATCCAAATCGGCGTTGAATTGCACCGCGGTGCCATGCATCTCGATGTTGATGCGATTAAGCATATCCACCGCCTCACGATCATCTGAAACCGCCAGTTTCGCCGTTGCCAGCGCGCCCTTAGCAGCGTCTACCAGTAGTTTGCTGTTCTCCTCGTTGTCACAAACGGCCTCACCATAAAGCGCGGCTTTTTGTCCGACTTGGGCCGAGAACATCACGCCTTGCACCGCTTTCACGGCGCGGGTGCCTTTGAAATCACGATGCTCACCCATTTCACGCGCCATTTTCTCCATCACTTCGGAGGTATTCGCCACCAACCAGCATTGTTCTTTGAAACGGACTTTGTTCAGCAAAGCGACGAAGTCGGCATTCTGTTTGACGGACTGATTCGCGGTTTTGCCATCGATAATCGCCTGCACCCAATCTTTGTCGCCGGCGACGAACGTATGCGCATCGGCAAAATAAAAAGCATTTTCGCCGTGTTCGCGAATAACATAAATCGTCTTGCCATTGTAAGTTTCAGTGCGCCATTCCGGCATGTCATGTTCGCTATGAACTTTTTCAAGGGAATCGTGCATAGTGTTGATCGTATTGACGATTTTCTGCTCATCGAAATTGCCCGCCGCCACGAACGCAAACCTGGGCAGGCTGTCATGCTCGCCGGCGTGAAAACCCACCAACACAGTGTGCAAGTCTTTTTCAATATCAAAGCCGGTTCGTTCGAGGAGCTCCTGGAAATCCCGGTCGCGCCGCAGCTTGGCGATTTTTTCTTCGAAATCTTTTTTGAGCGCCTGGCCCAGCTCACTCTGCCGCATGCTTTGCATGTCGCAGTAAGCCACGCTGTTCACGGCTTGCGGAATCCACGCCAGATGCTGATCGACCGCCGCCGGCAATGCAGTCGTTTTGGTTTTGGAACAACCCACCGCCAGCATCACCACGGCTAAAACTAAAACCAACCATTTGTTTTTCTGCATGGTCAATTCTCCGGTTAAATGAACCCGATTTTGCATTTTATAGTCAAAAAAATCCGGGGTTAGATTTTATAACTGCAAAATGACGAACTTAAAAATCTTTCTTTTGAAAAATGTACATCGCGCCCATTAAGAATGCGGCGCCGACGGCCAATGATTGCAACAGTGGCATCCAGCTCGCAATCGGCTCGCCGGCCACGAGCGCGCGGGTCATGTTGCCCAGCTCCGTCGTGCGCGGTGTTAGGTAATAAATGCCGTCGAGCAGCCACTGGTAAATTTTCTGGGACAGCAGCGCGTAGATTTTATCCCGCGCCAATAACAACGGGCTGAAAAAGATGACGAGATAGGCGGCAATGATGGAAACGCCGGAGTTGCGCGCCGTGACGCCGACGAAAGTCATGATCGCAAACAACACGCCGAACACGAGAATGATGAGAACGCCGCTCAGCAAAAATGGCGTATGCCAGAAGCCGGTTTTAACGGAGAGAATGAGCCAGGCGCCGCCGATCAAATAAATCACGTTGATCGTGACAATGCTCAACCCGCCGAGATAACGCCCGAGCAGAAGCTGCCAACGCGCATACGGCCGCGACAGCATCAAATCGACGCTGCCTTTTTCAAGCATATTCGGCACCAGGCTCGCCGTCGCAAAAATCGAAAGAAAAATGCCGCCGCCGTACATCGCAATCGCGAGGCCGGATTCGATCCCGATGATGATTTGGCGCAGCTTCGCGAAGTCGATTTCGTGCTCGACGTCATTGCCGAACAATTGCACCATGGCCTGGCCGCCGGCAACGATATCGACGTTCAGCGCAAAAATAAACAACAAATGCGTGAGGGTGACGACGATGAAGAAGGCCAGAAAAGTTTTCTTGGCCAACGATTCACGCAGTGTGTATAAAATAATTGCCAAAAATCTCATGAGTGGGACTCGGTTAGTTTAGTCAGTTCGTTGAAATCACCGGAAGCAGCGCCTTGGATGGCCGCGAAGAAACTTTCTTCGAGCGTGCGCTTCTGTGGCACAATCGCGTGAATCTCGGCTTTATTTTCACGCAGTTGATCGATGAGCCGGTTCAATTCGGCGTGATCCTGCACTGTCACGTCGAGATGGCCGTTCGGCGCGGCGAGCTTGGCAAATTTTTGCGCCAATTGCGTTTTGAATTCAGCCGTCAGCAGCGAAGTTTGAATGCGATAACTCAACCCGAGGTTGGTCAATTGCGCCACCGGCCCTTGAATGACGATTTTACCCTTGTTCATAATCGCCACTTCGTCGCACACCATCTCGACTTCCGACAGCAAGTGCGAGTTGATGAAAATGGTTTTGCCCTGTTGTTTCAAATGCAAAATAATATCGCGAATTTCCTTGCGGCCAATCGGATCGACGCCGTCCGTCGGCTCGTCCAACAACAGCAAGTCAGGATCGTTGATCATCGCCACCGCCAGGCCGAGGCGCTGCATCATACCTTTTGAATATTTGCGAATTTTGGTGTTGGCCCATTTGTCCATGCCGACGAGCTTGAGCAATTCCGGGATGCGCTGCCGCCGCTGTTCTTTTGCAACGCCGGCGAAGCGGCCGAAATAATCCATCACACTGCCGCCTTTAAGAAAATCCGGATAGCGATGATTCTCCGGCAAATAACCGATACGCTGCCGAATCAAATATTCTGCTGCCGGCTTGCCGAAGAGCAGCGCATTGCCGGAAGTGGGATGCAAGATGCCGAGCAGCAGCTTGACCAATGTGGTTTTGCCCGCGCCATTGGGGCCTAACAAACCAAACACCCGGCCCGGCCCGACGTACAAAGAAACGCCATCGAGCGCTCGCAACTTGCCGCGATTAAAATGTTTGGCGAGATTTTCCGTTTGAATAATGTTCAATTCTTGCCTCCGAATTTGCTCATGTTCTTACGGAAGCAAAAGGCGAGAAGTTGCAAAGGAAATCAGGAAAGTCAAATAACGGTTTAAGAACCGGCGGGTAAGTCCAAATGTATCGCGGTCCAACCCTCTGCTGTTGATTCAACCACGATATTGCAATGATATTGAGTCAACAACGCGTGGGTCAACGCCGCCATTAACTCGCTTTGTGCTGTGGTTGGCGCCTTAAAAAAGAGGGTGTCGAATAAATTCAATGGCGTGCCGCCGCGTGGCGACTTTCCATTATGGAAGAGGCTCAGTCGCTGCGTATTCCTGCCTTTATCATCATTCCCGGCGCTTACAACGCAACGAATGGATTTTGTAATTCCCGAGGCGTTGTCGCAACCATTAAGCGCTTGTCGCGCCTGCGCCAACAACGGCAGGATCATTTGCTGTAATCCGGCACTGTGCACTTGGGTATTCGGCAACTTCTTATCGGATTGGGTTTCAACGATGATGCCGTCATGCCGAAAAAGCGTTTCGTATACCATCAAAGCGCGGTTGAGCGCTTCTTCAAGTTTCGCCCCCTGCTCTTCCAAAGGCTGCGGGCGCGCCAATGCGGCGATCCGGCCGGTCAACCCGGCAAGGCGTTCAGCTTCAGCGACAATGTTCCTGGCAAACACCTCCGCCTCTCCGGGCTGAAAATCGGGCATTTGCAACAGCCGCGCATAATTTAGAATGGCCGTGAGCGGATTATTGAGATCGTGCAAAAAGGTCGCGGTCAAATCGCCCAACAAAATTTTTGCCACAAGTGGAACGAGCGCTTCACCGGCATCCGCCGTTGTAATCAAAGCCTTGAAATGAGTTGCTTGGCGTTCCATATAAACCTGCAGATAATTTTCGTTTGTTGCGCAACCCCGCGCCGGCGGGGCGCAACATTCGAAGAAAATATCAGATCGTTTGCCGGTTTGCTTTTCTGCAAATAGTTACGCTTGTCATGGGATCAATATCCCGGCACGCCCTCGACTTTTTCCAATTCCGCCACAATGGCGCCCAGCTTGAAAGCCTTCACGTAAAGCTGACTGGTAATCATGACCGGCATTTTGCGTTGATCATCGGTCATGTGAATGACAAGGCGGCCTTTCTGTTGAAACAACGCTGAGGTTTGCAGAACCGGCTCGACGACGAGGCAGGAAAATTTTCCGGCTTTGGTTTGCGCTTTTTCACGCTTATGAACGATGACCTGTAAATCAAACAGTTTGCCGTCGGAATGGTTCGGGATATGAATGGTATCGCCCGGCGCCAGTGACATCGTGCGCAGCAAGTAGATCGCCGACAGCACATCCTGGACAAACGGCGGCACGGCTAACGTATCGCTTTTCTTGCCTTTGGTCATAATGGCGCGATGATTGATTTGATCGAAGCGCACCACGTGATCGGTTTTAAACTTGCCCTCATGCAAACTTTTGTTGAACCACCACGTAAAAAGTCCGTCGACATCGGTATGGGACTCAACGCGATCATTGATTTTTAAAAACGATGAGAAAAATTTATTCGACCACATTTCCGAAATAATTTTATAGCAGGGCCGGCCATTGACGTTGACCGTTTCGGGAATTGACAGACGCGCATTGCCGGCAACCAAAGGGCCGTAATGCACCAAAAACTCCAATTTCTCCCCGACGCGAAAAGCGGAATTGGGAATGACGCGCAACGGCGGCGGCGCACCGTCACGCCCAGCTTTTACTTCTGTACTTTCTGCCGGCGCGTTAAGTACTCGGGTGGAATCAGCGCCGTTACGCAGCCTCTGGGAAGGATAGTTGGGCAGCGTATCGCCACGTGTTTGCTGCGCCTGGGAGGCAGAGGCAAGAAAAATGAAAACTGGCAATCCTAAAATCGCCCACCCACTGTTTTTAAAAACTTTTTTGGGCAACGACATCCTTTCTTTATATCCTTTCAATTTTATTTTTTAGCGTTAACTTTTCACGAATTTTTTGCATGGCCGTTTGTAAGGAAATGGCGCGCATGCAATCACACACCCGGGACTCCGCATGGCGGCAACGCCGGCATTCCTCGTGCTGCGACATGAGCACGTCGCTTAATCTGCCATACGGCCCCCACCGTTCCGGCCGGCAAGCTTGAATCGGCGGGTAAAATGCGACAACCGGCGCGCCGACCATCACCGCCAAATGCAACGGCCCGGTGCTGTTGCTCACAAAAACCGCCGCCCGCCGGCACAACACCGCCAGCTCAGTAATGGTTAAACGGCCACACAACGAAAGTGGTTTCGTCGCCGTTTGTTGCAGAATCCCCTTAATTAAATCCGCTTCGTTGGCCGCGCCGCTCAAAATCACTTGCAGCCCCAGCTCGTGATGAATTAAATCGGCAAGGCCGGCGAAATATTCCGGCGGCCAGTCCCGCGACGACCCGCCGCTGCCCGGATGCAAGATTACCGGTTGGGCGCCGACGCCGAGCGCATTCAATTTCACGTCAATGCGTTTTTGCTCAGCATCGGCGAGTGCAAAATGAAACTCGATTGCCGCGGTTGCAACGCCCAAGGGCCGCAATAAACTCAGATTGTATTCCGCTTCGTGGCGCGCCGCGGTTTTGCGATGCTCAAACACCCGCCGGTTAAACAAAAAACTGTACCAGCGATAACCGGTGCCGATCCGCTGCGGAATGCCGCTGCGCCAAAGCGCCCACGCCAATTGCGGACGCGGATGCAGCAGCACTGCCGCCGTAAATTTTCTTTGCCGCAGAACGGCAATGAGCCGCTGCGCCTCTCCGCCAATCTCCTCGCCATCAATTTCGATGAGATCGTCAACGTGCGGATGGCCGCGCAACAGTTCTGCCGTGTAGCGCCTGGCGAGAAAAGTGATGTGAACCTCGGCCAATTTTTTTTTCAAGGCGCTTGCCGCCGGGGTGGAGAGAATCACATCGCCGAGGCGGTCGGTGCGAACGAGCAGAATTTTTTGCCGGCTCATGCCTCTCCAGCATGGGCCTGGCGCCGCCGTTCCTGAATAAAATTAATCAAAGTGGGCATGATGCGCTCCAGCTCGTCGTCGATCAGTTGCGCACATTCACGATAGGTTTCTTTGGACAAACCGACGGGATCGAAAATATCATC
>JAJVHT010000164.1:4784-11003 GCA_022072515.1 bacterium | reverse complement strand
AGTGTATGGAGTTCCTCGCCGCCGTGCCGACCACGTGGGACGAGACCCAAGCCTTACATGCGAAAGTGAGCGAATATGTGACCGTCGCACGAAAGCACGGCGAAGAGTGGTATATCGGCGCCATGACGAATTGGACGCCGCGCGATTTTGAATTAAATTTGAATTTTCTTGGCGCGGGCAAATACAAAATGACTTTTTATGCCGATGGTATCAACGCGGACCGATATGCCAGTGATTATAAAATGCAAACACGGGACGTGACGAACAAGGATACGATGAGTATTCATCTTGCCCCGGGCGGCGGCTGGGCCGCGCGGTTGGTGAAGGTAGAGTGATTGGATGTCAACCATATACGGAGAACTGACATGATTAATTTTCAGACCTGTCGTGTGTTGATTGCATTTGTCTTGCTCCTGGTTGTATCATTTTTGCGCGCCCAAACAACAGATTATCCCATCCAGCCGGTGCCGTTTACCCAGGTCAACATCGCGGATCAATTCTGGTCGCATCGGTTGGAAGTGAATCGCGTGGCGACGATTCCGTATGCGTTTCAAATGTGTGAGAGCACGGGACGTATCAAGAATTTCGAGATTGCCGATAGCGTGATTACCGGCCAAATCACCGAAGGTAAATTTTGTAGTCGTTATGGATTTGACGATTCCGATGTCTACAAAATCATCGAAGGCGCGGCGTATTCGTTGCACACGCATCCCGATCCCGCGTTGGATAAATATCTCGATGCGGTGATTGCGAAAATTGCGGCAGCGCAAGAGAGCGACGGCTATTTGTATACGATGCGCACAATTAAACCGGCCGCTTCCTGGGCCAGCGAGCGCTGGGTTAACGATCGCGCAAAGAGCAGCCATGAGCTTTATAATCTTGGGCATCTTTACGAAGCCGCCGTGGCGCACTATTACGCCACCGGCAAAAGCACGCTACTTGATGTCGCCATTAAAAGCGCCAATTTATTGTGCAACACCTTTGGGCCGGACAAGATGCACACCGTGCCGGGACATCAAGTGACGGAAATCGGCTTGGTCAAATTGTTCCGTGTGACCGGCGATCAACGCTATCTGGACCTTGCCCGTTTCTTTCTCGATGAGCGCGGCAGGGGCAACCAGCTCGCCGGCCAATATAACCAGGATTTATTGCCGGTGGTGGAGCAAACCGAAGCCGTCGGCCACGCGGTGCGCGCGGGATACATGTACGCAGGTATGGCCGATATTGGCGCGCTGATGCACGATACCGCTTACATCAAGGCCATCGATCGCATTTGGGAAAACCTGGTGACGAAAAAATATTATCTCACCGGCGGTGTCGGCGCGGCCGGGGATTGGGAAGGCTTTGGTCCCGATTATGCGCTGCCGAATTTGACCGCTTACAATGAAACCTGCGCCGCGATTGCGATGGTGTATTGGAATCATCGCATGTTTCTGCTGCACGGCGACAGCAAATATATCGACGTGCTCGAACGCACGTTGTACAACGGCGTGCTCTCCGGCATCGCGCTGGACGGCAAGACGTTTTTTTATCCGAATCCGCTGGAATCGCGCGGCAATTACAAACGTTCCGAATGGTTTGCCTGCGCGTGTTGCCCGAGCAATGTCACACGCTTTATCGCTTCGGTGGGCGGCTATGCTTATGCGCAGCGCCGCGACTCGCTTTACGTCAATCTCTTTATCGGCGGCAAAACCAATCTCGCGTTGAATGGCCGCAAAGTCGAAATCATGCAAGAGACCGAGTATCCGTGGCAGGGCGATATCAAGATCACGGTCAATCCGTCGGCCAGATCCAAATTTGCGCTCTGTATTCGCATTCCTGGATGGGCGCAAAATCAGCCGGTGCCCGGCGATCTCTATACTTTTTTTGATCGCAATGACGAGAAGCCGTCGGTGCAAATTAACGGCAAAACCGCTTCGTTGAAAATGGCGAAAGGCTATGCCGTTCTCAATGCGACGTGGCAACCGGGCGATGTGGTTCGCCTGCATCTTCCCATGCCGGTGCGCCGCGTGATTGCCAACGAAAAAGTGAAGGATGACAAAGGCAAAGTCGCTTTGCAGCGCGGGCCGCTGGTGTTTTGCGCGGAAGGCGTCGACAATGGCGGCGAAGTGTCGGATATCATCATTCCGGCGACCGCGAAATTGCAAACCACCTATCGCGCCGATCTCCTCAACGGTGTGATGGTACTCAGTGGGCGCGGGCTAAAACTTGCCAAGCAGGTAAATATGACGGCGAAAACGGAAGGTGATTTTCAAGTCATTCCGTATTATGCGTGGTGCCATCGCGGCGCCGGTAACATGACGGTGTGGTTTCATAGTGACCGCACCGTTTTTCCGCCGGAAATGACGCCGACAAGCACGCTGTTTTTAGATAACGTCACCGTCCGTCTTGCGGAATATGTCGATCAGGAAATTCGCTATACGCTGGACGGCACGAAGCCGAATCGCTCCTCTTCACTTTATACGCAGCCGCTCACGATTTCGGGTGATCGTACTACATTGCAAGCGATGGCCTTTGGCAAAAACGGATTCGAAAGTGAGATCGAGTCGGCGACATACACCAAAGCACAGTTGCTGGCGGCATCGCCCCGGCGTGAACTCGCTGCCGGTTTGGAGTACAAATATTATGAGGGCGACGTCGATAGCTTGCCCAATTTTAGTCTGCTGCAGCCCAAGAAAAGCGGCCATGTTGATAGTATGAACGTCACGAGCATGCGTGAGGTCAACGATCATTATCTGTTGTTGTTCAGCGGCTATCTCGAGGTACCGAAAGATGATGTTTATACTTTTTACACGTATTCGGATGACGGCAGCCGGTTGTGGATTGATGATCATGAAGTTGTCAACAACGACGGTACGCACGGCGCCAAAGAAAAAAGCGGCCAGATCGCGCTGCAAGCCGGCCATCATAAGTTGACGCTGGCGTATTTTGATTACGCCGGTGTGGAGGTGTTGCGAGTTTATTATTCCGCCCCGGGCCTGGTGAAGCAAATGATTCCGGCAACAAGATTTTACCGCTTGCAAACGAAAGGCGATTAATCATGCAACTCGCACGATGTTTTTTCATTCTTTTCGTTTTTTCGGCAAACGTCTTGGCGCAAATCCAACCGCCGCTACCACTGCCACCTATTCCCACCGCCCGCCAACTCGCCTGGCACGAACTGGAATATTACGGCTTTCTGCATTTCACCATGAACACGTTCACCGACAAAGAATGGGGCTTTGGCGATGAATCGCCGGCGTTGTTTAATCCAACGGATTTTGACGCGAATGCCATCGCGCGCATCGCGAAAGAAGTGGGGATGAAGGGACTCATTCTCACCGCCAAACATCACGACGGGTTTTGTTTGTGGCCGTCGCAATATACCGAACATTCGGTGAAAAACAGTCTGTGGAAAAACGGCAAAGGCGATGTCGTCAAAGAGCTCGCTGAGGCTTGCCGCCGTTGCGGCTTGAAATTTGGCGTTTATCTTTCGCCCTGGGATCGCAATCACAAAGATTACGGTACACCGCAGTATGTTGAGTATTATCGAAACCAGCTCCGCGAGCTGCTTACGAACTACGGCGAAATTTTTGAAGTATGGCACGACGGCGCGAATGGCGGCGATGGTTTTTACGGCGGCGCGCGCGAGTCGCGAACCATCGACCGCCGAACGTATTATGATTGGCCCACGACGTGGTCGCTCGTGCGGCAACTGCAACCGAACGCCGTGATCTTCAGCGACGTCGGCCCGGATATTCGCTGGGTGGGAAATGAAAACGGCTACGCCGGCGAAACATGCTGGGCGATGTACGATCCGGGCGGTGTCAATGGCGATGCCCCCGCGCCCGGTTACACGCGCGACAAAGAAGGCATCGAAGGCCATCGCGACGGCAAACAGTGGCTGCCGGCGGAATGCGACGTGTCGATTCGCCCCGGCTGGTTTTATCACGCCAATCAAGACAGTTTGGTTAAATCTCCGGAAAAATTATTCGAGCTTTATTTCCAATCCGTCGGCCGCAACGGTTCATTGTTGCTGAACGTGCCGCCGGATCGCCGCGGGCGTTGGCATGAAAATGACGTGCAGGCGCTGCGAGGATTCAAGCATTTGCTCGATCAAACTTTTGCGCGGGATTTGGTTGCCGGGGCCAAAGTGACGGCCTCTAATGTACGCGGTAATGACTCGCGTTTTGCTGCGCAGAATATGATTGATGACAAGCAAGAAACGTATTGGGCAACGGATGATTCGGTGACGCGCGCTTCATCTGTTCTCACTTTACCAAAAGCAGAAACGTTTAATTGTGTGAGGCTGCAAGAACACATTGCCCTGGGGCAACGCGTCGAATCTTTTGAAGTCGCGCAAGGGGATGGCAATCATTGGACGATCGTTGCCAGCGGTACCACGATTGGCCACAAAAGGTTGTTGCGGTTTCCATCGGTGACGGCGGATAAAGTTCGGGTGACGATTCTACAAGCAAAAGCGTGTCCGATTATTTCCAGGATCGGCATTTTTAATGCGCCTTAAAAGAATTTACCAGGCTTGACATTCACGGCAGAAATGTTATTTTGACGGGTGTGATCATCTGAACTTCGACGACCCAACTTTTTATGTCACCATGAAAAAAGCCTTACAAAAGAAATATTTCTGGATTGTTCTTGTTTTGGCGGGTGCAATTCTTTTTTCAATTTTTTCCCGGTCGCATAAAAAGGTTGACTACATCACCGAAGTCAAGCCGATCTTTAACAAAAGGTGTATCGCTTGTCATGGCGGCGTGCGACGAAATGCAGATTTTAGTTTGCTATTTCGCAGCGACGCACTAGCGCCGGCCAAAAGTGGGAAGCGCGCCATCGTTCCCGGCGAGGCGGGGGAGAGCGAGCTGATCAAACGCATTACGCACGACGATCCCACGGAGCGAATGCCGAAAGGTGCAGCGCCGCTGAGCCAAGAAGAAATTGCCACGCTACGCCGTTGGATTAATGAAGGCGCGGTGTGGGGCGATCATTGGGCGTATCTGCCGGTGCAAAAAGTCACCGTGCCCCAATCCTCAAGCTGGTTTAGGAAAAACCCGGCTACACAATGGGCGAAAAGCGAAATCGACTTTTTTGTTTACGACAAACTGCAGCAAGAGAAATTAACGCCTGCACCGGCAGCGGATAAAGCGACTTTGCTGCGCCGTGTGAGTTTGGATTTGACCGGTATTCCCGCCCCGGATTCATTGGCAAAAATATTTTTGCAGGATACAACCGAAGCTGCCTATGAAAATTTAGTCGTTGCGCTGCTCGCCTCACCGCGCTTCGGTGAGCGTTGGGCCTCGATGTGGCTTGATCTCGCGCGCTATGCCGATACCAAAGGTTACGAGCGCGATGATTCCCGCAGCATCTGGCGCTACCGCGATTGGGTAATCCGTGCGTTTAACGACGATAAACCGTATGATCAATTTCTCACCGAGCAACTTGCGGGTGATCTGTTGCCGAATCCAACTGAAGCGCAACTTATTGCCACGGCGTTCCATCGCAACACGATGACCAACGATGAGGGCGGCACCGATAACGAAGAGTTTCGCGTCGCCGCAGTGATTGATCGTGTGAACACGACGTGGGAAGCGCTGCAGGGCACAACCTTCGCTTGCGTGCAATGTCACAGCCACCCGTACGATCCGTTTCGTCATGAAGAGTATTACAAATTCATGGCATTCTTCAATAATACGCGCGATCATGACACCTACGAAGAGTATCCCGTGTTGCGGCATTTCAGTGGCAAGGACAGTGTGCAATTTTTGGAGTTAAAAGATTGGCTCTCGAAAAACGTTACGGCAGAAAAGGCCGAGCCCGTGCTGCGCCTCGTCAAAACCTATCAGCCGGTGCGTTACTCGCTCACCAGCGACCGCTTTGTGAACAGTGAGCTGGCCGACACCAAATGGCTGATGCTGCGAAAAAACTCTTCGGCGCGTTTGCCGCAGGTGAATTTGCAAAACAAGACGCAGCTACTCTATCGTTATATCGGCAGAGCGAAGGCCGGTGAGCTGAAAGTTCATGTTGATGCTTTTGACGGGCCGGTGCTCGCCACGATTCGCGTGTCGCAAACGAATGGCTGGGCGTTTGAACGGGTCCCGCTGCCGGCGATTGCAGGTGTGCACGATATTTATCTTGTTTATTCCAACCCGTCTTTAAAAACGCGGGAAGAAAACGGCATCATGTTTGATTGGTTTTATTTTGCCGAAGCTTTTCCTGGTCACGATC
>JAJVHT010000164.1:2399-4684 GCA_022072515.1 bacterium | reverse complement strand
AGGATTGCTCAGCAAAAAAATGTACGGCCCCAGTGTGTATCCTTATCAACCGGCCGGCATTTGGCTAAGTCCCTGGAACGGTGCGACGTGGAAACAAAGCGCGGGCGAAGATCAATACCGCCGCGCGATTTACACGTACTGGAAACGCAGTGCCGCTTACCCCGCAATGTTGACGTTTGACGCGACTTCGCGCGAAGTCTGCACGGCGCGCCGTGTGCGCACCAACACCCCGCTGCAAGCGCTGGCCACGTTGAATGATCCGGTGTATCTCGAAGCCGCGCGGCATCTGGCGCTGCTGATGCAAAAAGACCCTGTCGCCGTGCGCGACCAAATCAGCCAGGGTTATTCTTTGGCGTTGGGACGGGTGATCTCCGCAGCAAAGTTGAATGTTTTGGAAAAGTTGTATCGCGAGTCTGTGTTGCAATTTCAAAAGGAGAAAAACGCTGCCGCGAAAATTTTTGGCGGCGATGAAAAAAATACTGATGCGGAAGCTGCGGCGCTGGTGATGGTCGCGAATGCGATCATGAACTTGGATGAGTTTGTGACAAAATCATAAGGCGAAAGGGCAAAAGCTAAAGCCATGACACCCCCAAATGATTTATTCCACGAAGCCCGGCACTCCCACGCCCGGTTCGTCACGCGCCGTCACTTCCTGCGGCAATGCACGACCGGCATGGGCGCGATGGCGTTGGGTTCGCTCGTCGTCGGCTGCAATTTGTTTTCAAGAACTGAAGCCACCGCAGATACGCCAATTGATTTAAGCAACCCGATGGCGCCGCGGCCGCCGCATTTTCCGGCGAAAGCGAAAGCAGTGATCTACCTCCACATGGCCGGCGCGCCGTCGCAGCTGGAACTGTTTGATTACAAACCGGAACTGCTCAAGCTCGACGGGCAGGATTGTCCGCCGTCGTTGTTGGAAGGCAAACGTTTTGCCTTCATTCGCGGCGTGCCCAAGATGCTGGCGCCGCAAGCGCAATTCCGGCCCTGCGGCGAGAGTGGAATTTTCCTCTCGGATTATTTGCCGCATTTGCAAACCGCTGTGGATGAAATCACTTTGCTTAAAGCCGTCACCACTGATCAGTTCAATCACGCCCCGGCGCAATTGTTCATGCACTCCGGCAGCCCGCGGATGGGCCGGCCGAGTCTCGGTTCGTGGGTCACGTATGGTTTGGGTTCACAGAACAGTAACTTGCCCGGCTTCGTCGTGTTGACCTCCGGCGGAAAAAATCCCGACGCGGGAACGAGTGTGTGGGGTAGTGGGTTTTTGCCTTCGGTGTATCAGGGCGTACAATGCCGCTCGGTGGGCGAGCCGGTGCTGTTTCTCGATAATCCTGACGGCATGAATCGCGAATTGCGCCAGGCTTCGATCAACGCGATCAACGCAGTGAACCAGCTCGAATATGATGAATTTAAAGACCCCGAAATTCTCACGCGCATCGCGCAATATGAAATGGCGTTCAAAATGCAAATTTCCGTGCCCGCGGTAATGAACATCGACGACGAGCCGGAATACATTCACCAGATGTACGGCACGCAAAAAGGCCAGGCATGTTTTGCGAATAATGTTTTACTCGCGCGCAAGCTGGTGGAAAAAGGCGTGCGTTTCGTGCAACTGTTCGATTGGGGCTGGGACAGTCACGGCACCGATGCGAACCTCGCGATTGATATCGGCCTGATCAACAAGTGCCGCCAAACGGATAAAGCTGTAACCGCCTTGCTGCTCGATCTCAAACAACGCGGCCTGCTCGCGGAAACGCTGGTGATTTGGGGCGGCGAATTTGGCCGCACGCCGATGCAGGAGAATCGCGAGAACAAAAAAAATCCTTTCAAGGGCCGTGATCATCATGTCGAATGTTTCACGATTTGGATGGCCGGCGGCGGCCTCAAGCGCGGCTACAGCTACGGCGAAACCGACGCAATCGGCTACGCGCCTCTCAGCGGCCAAGTTTCCGTGCATGACGTGCATGCGACGATTCTGCATCTGCTCGGCTTCGATCATGAGAATTTCACATACCAATTTCAAGGCCGGCCGTTTCGATTAACGGATGTGGCGGGTGAGGTGATCAAAGAGATCATTGCTTGAAAACAACTGCAACCTTAAAACGATTATAATTTATGAACCCAACCCGCCGCACTTTCCTCAAATCAACGGCTGCCTTCACCACTGGATTCGCGATGAGCCGTCTCGAAACTTTTACGCAAGATAAACCGGCCTTTGCCTTGCCAAAAGATTTTGTCGTGAAAATTATGGCAACCAACTGGGGCTTCGAGGGCAGTTGGGAAGC
>JAJVHT010000164.1:0-2299 GCA_022072515.1 bacterium | reverse complement strand
CTGGCGTTGCGCCGTGCTGATCACATTCACGCGCGCGTCGGCCATCCGGAAGGCCCGCAGGTGAATGACCCGCGCGCGCCGGAATGGGGCGAAGTGGTCAAACAGCATTTCGCGTGGTGGGATGAAGTCGTACAGAACAAAATCAAAGCTGGCGTAAAATATTTGACCATTCTCACGGAATTTGGGCCACCAAATTATTTGCCGGCGTTGCCATATACGCGCCAGCCGGTGGCGAATCAGTGGGAGATCAATGTCTATATGAAAGAACTTTTGCGCAAAAGATATTCGTAGCACGCTGCGAAAACATTTTAAATTGCAAATTTTCAATTGCCATGACCCAATTCCTCGGCCACTTTCATCCCCTGCTCGTTCATCTGCCTACCGGTATTTTGCTGTTTGCGATATTATTGCAATGGCTGAGCCGCAATAAAAAACATGCTGCCTTGCAGCCAGCGATTCGCCCGGCGCTATTTTGCGGTATGTTGGGCGCAGTGGCTTCGGTGATCACCGGCTTACTGCTTTCTCAAAATGGCGAATATGCTGCCAGCGCGTTGAATGCCCATAAATGGCTGGGTATTGCAGTCGCTCTCACCTCCAGCTTCTTTTATTTTTGGAAAAGAAAAGCGCCATCAAATAAAAAGCAAAATTTTCTCGCAGGTTTTCTTTTCGTTTTACTCACCAGCACGGGCCACTTGGGCGGCACATTGACGCATGGCGAAGGCTATTTGACCCAACATTTGCCGTTTCGCAATTGGGTGGGTGAGCATGAAACGGCACGACATATTTCTGATGTCGAAGAAGCCCAGGTGTATCAAGATGTGGTGGTACCGGTTCTGCAAGCGAAATGCTACGTCTGCCATGGCCCGGAAAAACAGAAAGGCGGCTTGCGTATGGACGTGGCGGCGGAATTTCAAAAAGGCGGCAAAGACGGCGCGGTCTTCATTGCAGGCAGGCCTGAAGCAAGCGAGATGCTCGACAGAATTTCATTGAATTTGAGCGACGACGATCATATGCCGCCGGAAGGCAAGCCACAGTTGACTGAAAATGAAATCGCCCTGTTGCGCTGGTGGATAGCGACCGGTGCAAGTTTTGACCAAAAAATAAAAGAACTGCCCAAAACGAACGAAATAAAGTCAGTGCTGGCTTCATTGCCGTTGCAAGGTTCTGCGGAAAAATTCAAGTCCGAAATTCCCGCGGAAAAAGTTGAGCCGGCCGAGGCGTTGGTGCTACAGAAATTGCGCGATGGCGGTGTGCTGGTTTTGCCGTTGGCCCAAGGCAGCAATTATCTGGAAGCCAGTTTTATCAATGCGGACAGCGCCAATGATCGGACCATAAAATGGCTGGCGCCATTGGCGCAACAGCTTGTCTCCCTCAATTTGAGCGGCACGGCGATTACCGATTCTGCGGGTGTGACGTTGGCAAAATTGACCCAGCTTCGCAAGCTGCATTTACAACACACCGGTATCACTGCTGCTGGCGTGAGGCAATTGCAAACTCTCGCGCAGTTGCAATATCTCAATCTGGTTGGCACCAAGGTTACCGCCGAAAGTATCGCGACGCTGAGCGGATTGAAAAACTTACAGCAATTGTATTTGTATCAAACGTCAATCGATGCGGCTGGCTTAGCACAACTGCGAGAAGTTTTCCCCAAAGCAATGATTGAGGCCGGCGGCTATATGGTCGCCACGTTCCTCACAGACACAACCGAAGTCAAACCTCCCAAAGTGCCTTAACCGCGATTGTTGTGTTGCGCAAAATCTTCCTTGACATCTTCCCAAAAAATCTTAGTTAATTAAGAGTCCGTTTCAAGACGCAGGCCGTGCCAATAATCTTCGCCGTTCATCAACCGGAAAAGGAGCTGCATGAATTTTTCACTTCTCGATGGCAGCATCGTCGGCGTTTATCTGCTCGTTACGATGATTGCCGGGATTATGGTTCGCAAGTACGTCGGCAAAGTTGAAGATTTTCTTGTGGCCGGACGCGAGATGAATGTTTATCTCGGCATTGCCTCTTTGGCGGCGACGGAGTTTGGCATCGTCTCCTGCATGTACACGGCACAAAACGGATTCACCAAGGGCTTTGCCGGCGCGATTCCCGGCGTGCTTACATTTCTCGGCATGTTTCTGGTCGGTTACACCGGTTTCTGCATCAAACCCTTGCGCGATTCCGGCGTCATGACGATTCCTGAACTTTTTGAGAAAAAATTTGGCCCGCGTATTCGTTGGGCGTCGGGTGTGGTGATCGTGCTCGGCGGCTTGCTCAATATGGGCGTGTTCCTGCGCACCGGCGGCGATTTTCT
>JAJVHT010000204.1 GCA_022072515.1 bacterium | reverse complement strand
CGTGGTGACACTGCCATTATTCACCAGGATTGTTACCTCATCACTTTTCTGCCATTCGCCATCATCGGCGGTCAAACGCAGCACATACGTGCCGCCGGCGCTGAAGCTGGCCGTCGTGGTGAGCATGCTGGCGTTGCCAAAAGTCACTGTGCCCGGCCCGCTGACTTGGCTCCACATTGTCGTCAAAGCACCACTGGGATCACCATCATCCGTGGCCTGGCCCGTGAGCATTGCCGATGAACCAGAAAGGCTCTGATCCGGGCCGGCGTTGGCACACGGCGGCATATTGACGACGGATTGGGTGGACCACGGATTGCGTTTCACCGTAAACGCGCTCTGCGGCGGATTGGTCGTCATGGTCACCGTCACTTCCAACGGCGGCTCCGCGTTGCCAGCCGGCACTTCGAGACGGGTGATATTTTTCTCCGCCCACGGCTGGTCATACTTGAATGTGTGCAAATCACCATGGATATAGAGAACCGGTTTGCCAAAGGCCGCCGCGGCGGCTCGAAATTGCGTGGTGAACGGATCAACGGCGGTGCGATTGCCGGTTTGCGCAAAAACCACCGCGGCACGCACTTGCGTCCGTTTGGCCTGAAATTGCTGATTCACCCATGTTGCATCATCTTGCATGCGGAGATCCCATTCATTCTGATCACGCACGGTGCCGCCGACGAGATTGATGCCAACGAACAGCACGCCATTCCACAGAAAAGCAAAATTCTCCTCGCGCCCGCTTTGATGCTCGGACAGCGGGGCGCCGCAAAAATTTTGCTCAAAATCCAGAAAATACTTTTTCCAGTAGATCAGCCCCTGGGCGGGATTGTTACAGTCGGTATAATCGTTGTCACCGACGACAATGTAAGCCGGAACCGCAAAACCCTTCATGATACTGGCCACTTCCGAATATTGGTTTTCCGGACACGACCTGGTGCTCACAATGTCCCCGACATGCAAAATGAAAGCCGACGGACTGTACCGGTTGTGATCGAGCACATATTGCTGAAAAATCGCTATATCGTTTGTTCCGCCTTCGGGAATATCGCCAAATGCGGAAAACGTGACGGGCTGGCCTTGCGCCCAAACGGCCGTGCTCAGTCCAGAAATGGCCTGCAGCAGAATCGCGATGATGCCCGCCGCAAGCCATCGTTGCAGATAGTTCATAAAACCTCTTCCTCGCTTTAAAAAATTTATTCCGAAGCACATCATGGAATTTGCAGCCAAACCGTTGAGAAACCCAACAGGGCCACGTAAAGGTGCTGGCATCGAGATCGTTGTCCAGAAGGAAAGCTGCGGCTTGCAAGGTGGGGCACAGATAAAATGCGGTAAGTCAAAACTTACAGGAGGAATATGCGCATTTTTAGGTATTTATCAGTGGCGCAAATGATTTTGCCCAATCCATGGCAGGAGGTGTTCTTGCAATCGCTCAAATATAACCGCAACGCCTCAACGTTGCGGAAAAATAAAAACGATCGTAGCGAGCGCAGTTCATCACACGCAGTGCCGGGGTGCAAGGTTTAAACCTTGCACCCCGGTTGCTTCAACAAAGCTTTGCTTCACAAATAGCGTTCACGCGGCGCCGTCTTATTTCACCAACATGAGCCGGCGCACTTGCCGCACGGCTCCGGCTTGCATCACGTAAAAGTAGGTGCCGGTCGACAAATGTCCGGCGTTGAAAACGATTGTGTGTGTACCGCTCGCCAATGTCCCTTCAACCAGGGTTGCGATTTCCGCGCCATTCAAATTGAAAACTTTAATGGTCACGTGCGCCGCCTCGGGCAGGCCGAAGCGAATTTGCGTGCTGGGATTAAATGGATTCGGAAAATTTTGCTCCAACCGAAATTCGCTGGGGATAACAGTTGCGGCTACCGGCGTTGCCGTTTCCACATGGCGTTTCGCGGCCGTACTCGAACCCGAATAAAGCGCGAATTCTGTGATTCGATACGTGCTCTTGTTATACTTCGTCATGTAGATTTGCACGTAGCGCGCCACGACGGGGGTAAAGATGAAATCTTGGGTGCCCTTGCTGCCGGAGTTGTTCACGTAAACCGTCGTCCAGGTCGCGGCGTCGTCCGAAACTTGAATCTCATAAATCTTGGCGTAATAACTGCTGTTCCAAGTCACGACGGCGCGGCCAACCAACTGCGGTGTTCCCAAATCCACGCGCAACCAGGCGATTTTGTTGCTGCTGCTGAGGCTGCCGCTGCGCCAGTAGGTGCTGGCGTTGTTGTCCGCAGCATTGGCCGCCGGGTAACCCGACGACGTGCTCGACGCTGTCACCATTTTACCCAGCGCTAAATTCACGGTCGGATCAGAGCCGCCGCCATCCGGCGTCGTGGCGGAAGCTTCATTGCTGTAATCCGAATCACCGAGGAAATTGTAAGCGCGGACGCGATAGGTATACGTCGTGTTGCTGTTCAAGCTCATATCATAATAAGAAACCACATTGGGACCGGTGGTGAAAATTTCGCTAAAGCTGCCGCCGTCACTCGCGCGCTCAATCTTAAATCCGACTTCGTTGCTGGAGGCTTCCGTCCAAGTCAACGCAATAACGGCACCATTGATCGGATTGGCCGCGAGGTTGGCTGGCGCTGCCGGCGCCGTGCCGACCGGATCAGCATAAAGCTCAAACTCAAAAATCCGATAGGTGCTGCGGTTGTTGAGCGTCATGTAAAGCCTGACGTATCGCGCCGAAACAGCCGTGAAGGAAAAATCCGCATTGCCGATCGCGCCCAACGTGGTATGATAAACCGTGGTCCAATTGGCATCATCATTCGAGACTTGCAGCTCGTAGCTCTTGGCAAAATAGTCGCTTTTCCACTTCACCACGGCGCGGCCAACTGTCTGCTCGCTGCCCAAATCTACCCGCAACCACACCGGCAAATTGCTGCTCACACTTCCGCTGCGCCAATAGGAATCACTGTCATCGCCATCCACCGCGTTCGCCGGGGGATAGCTGCTATCCGTGCTGAACGCGGTGACCGCCTTATTCAGCGCCAGATTCAAGGAAACCACGCCGCCCGAGGTCGTTGCCGAGGCTTCATTGCTATAACCCGAAGCACCATTGGCATTATAGGCACTGACGCGATAATCATACGTGGCGCTGCTATTCAATCCCGTATCATGATAGGAAGTCGCATTGGCGCTCACAGTGGCGATTTCGCTGAAGGTGTCGCCACTGATCCGGCGCTCGATTTTGAAACCATCTTCGTCCGTCGAGTTGTCACTCCAGCCGAGGTCGATGGTCGAGCTGCCCGTTGCATTCGCGGTGAGATTGTCCGGCGCTTGTGGCGGGGGACTGTTGGGGCCGGAATAAACTTCCAGCTCATAAATTCGATACGTGCTGCCGTTGTTCAGCGTCATGTAAACGCGAATGTAACGCGCCAGGGTTGGGGCAAATGCAAAATCCGCATTGCCGGCAACGCCGCTCGTGGTGCTGTAAACCGTGGTCCAATCCAAGTTGTTATTGGAAACCTGTAGCTCGTAGCTCTTCGCAAAATAGCTGCCATTCCATCTAATGACGACGCGTCCGGCGGTTTGCACGGCACCGAGATCGACCCGCAGCCACTCTGCGACGCCGCTGACGACCGAATTGCTGCGCCAATACGTGCTCGAGGTATTGCCGTCAAATGCATTCGTCACCGGATAACTAGAATTCGTGGTTGAGGCGCTGGCAGGTTTGTTCAGTGCGATATTCGTGCCCGGGCTTGCCACCACGCCGCTGCCGGTTTCTGTCATGCTGGTGTTGCTATAAGCCGAGTGTTCCGCGGCTTTGTACGCGCGCACGCGGTACGAATAAACCGTGCTGGGATTCAATCCGGTGTCATTGTAGGAATTGGCATTCGCGCCCAGCACCGCAATTTCGATAAAATTGCCGCCGCTTTGGCGCTCCACTTTAAACCCTTCTTCATCATTCGCTTGATCGTTCCAGCTCAGCGCCACGGTGGAAGTGCCGGTGGTGTTTGCCACCAGATTGCTCGGCGCGGCCGGCGGTACCGGCACATCATCATTGAGAATCGTGCCTTGCCCTTGCGCATCGCTGATACCGGCGTTGCTTGCATTAGAAAGATTGACAAAAAACGTCTCGTCTTGATTTTCGTTGATTTGATCACCATTGATGGTGACGGTAATCGTCTGCGTGCTCGTACCAGCGAAAGTCAACGTTCCGGCAGTGGGATTCGCCACGTAGTCCTCGCCGCCGGTGGCCGAACCGTCGACAATCTCATAATCGACGGTAACGGTCGAGCCATCTGCCGCCGCCAAGCTCACCGTAAACACGGCATCCGTGGTCCCGGCATGGCCTTCATTGAGTGTCACATCATCAATCGCCAACATTGGCGTGACGCTTTCCACCGTGATCGTCACCTCATCCGTTCCTTGCAACTGCGTATCATTGGCGGTCAAGCTCAAAACATAAGTGCCCGGCGCCGTAAAACTGGCCGTGGTCGTCAACGCATTGGTGTTGCCAAACGTCACCGTCCCTGGCCCGGAAGACTTGCTCCAGGTCGTCGTCAACGTGTTGGACGGATCACCGTCATCAACGGCGCTGCCCGATAAGGTCGTGGTTAACGTGCCGCTCAGATTTTGATCCGGCCCGGCATTGGCGCATGGCGGCATGTTGACGATGGTCTTACTTGACCACGGGCTGCGCTTCAAAATGAACGCCGTGGCCGGGGAAGTCATATCCATCGTGACCGTAACTTGCACCGGATCTTCGGAGCCGCCTTTGTTGACCTGCACCCGAAAAATATTTGGTTCCGGAAAGGGATAGCTCGTGCTCCAGGAATGGCCATGGCCGTGCAGAAAAAGAATCGGCTTGGCAAAGGTCGCCGCTGCCGCGCGAAACGGCGTGGAAAAATTTGAGCCGGTACCCGGCGCATAATGCGCAAAGAAAACCGCGGCGCGGACCTGCGAGTCTTTGGCTTGCAACTGCTGCGTCGCCCAGTTCGCCGCATCCGCTAAAACATTGTTGCCATAAACCAAATCAAGGCCGACAAACAGCACGCCATCCATAACAAAAGCCCAGTTTTGCGGACGAATGGTTTGGTGCTCGGTATAAGGCGCGCTGCAAAAATTGACCTCGAAGTTTTGAAAATATTGCAAGAAAAGCCCCATTCCCGCCGCCGGATTACTGCAATCCTTCGTCTCATTATCGCCAACGACGATGTAACCCGGTACGGCCAGGGTCTTCATCATCTCCGCCACCTCAGAATAGCGCGACTCGTCACAGGATTCGCTCCCCGCCAGAATATCGCCAACATGAATGAAGAATTTCGACGGGCTGTACTTATTGTGATTGGTCATCTGTTGTTGAAAAAGGGAAACTTCGCTCGAGCCATAGGGATAGTCGCCGCTCGCCGAGAAAATAATTTGCTGGCCCTGCGCCCAGCCCGGCGGGCACACGGCTGCCATAAGCCACAAAAAGGCTCCGAGAGCCGCGAATTTTTGTCGCAAATTCTTCATAGACACTCCTTACGTTGCAAAATTAAAGAACCCATATTTTTGCGTCCTGCTTACTACCAAACTGTTGTCAACTTTAGCCGCGCTGCCCTATCCTGCTGGGGTTACCTAAATCCGCGAATTGATCGCGAGGTGACACCGGTCAGGCAATCAAAGCAGCGCCAGCCCATCGTAGAAAATGCGAAAAGCGAGGGGCAAAAGAGAGGTGGCCATCGCCTCTTGCTTTCGCCCTCGCCTATTCGCGCTCAGTGTTTGCTCTTTACAAGCGGCTATTTGACCAGCATGAGCCGCCGCACCTGCCGCACGGCACCGGTCTGCATCACATAAAAGTAAGTGCCGGTCGACAAATGTCCGGCATTGAAAACGATTGTGTGCGTGCCGCCCTCGAAGGCCGCATCAACCAGCGTCGCGACTTCCGCGCCATTGATGTCGTACACTTTGAGGGACACGTGTGCGGCTTCCGGCAGACCAAAGCGAATCTGTGTGCTGGGGTTGAACGGGTTCGGATAGTTCTGCTCCAACACATACTCAGTGGGCATATTGCTTTCCACCTCGGCTTCTTCACTGCGTTTGGCAGCAGCCGACGAGCCCGCATAAACTTGGAATTCAATAACCCGATAATTGCTCTTATTGTTGCTCGTAAAAGAGAGGCGAACGTATTGCGCCGT
Organism: bacterium; assembly: GCA_022072515.1. GTDB lineage: Bacteria > Zhuqueibacterota > Zhuqueibacteria > Zhuqueibacterales > Zhuqueibacteraceae > Zhuqueibacter. Next base: position 4,933 of record JAJVHT010000204.1, on the reverse strand, counting down.
CGTCGGCGTGAAATTGAGCGTCTGCATTCCCGAACTGCCGTTGGCGCTGACGACGGAAGTCCAATTCGCGTCGTCATTCGAAATTTGTACTTCGAAGGTCTTGGCGTAATAATTGTCTTTCCAAGTCACGACCACTTGCCCGACGGCCATCGCTGCGCCCAAATCGACACGCAACCAGGCGATGGAATTGCTGCTCACACTACCGCTGCGCCAATACGTCTTGGCGTCACCATCCACGGCATTCGCCTCCGGTTTATCAGAGTCCGTGCTGGAAGCCGAGACCGGTTGGTTTAACGCCAAATTCGCGCTGCCGCTGGTGCCGCCGCCGCTGCCTGTCGTCGTAGCCGATGATTCATTGGTATAAGCGGAATAAGCACTGTTCGACCGATGCGCGCGGACGCGGTAAGTAAACGTCACCCCGCCGGCCAAACCGGTATTGTCGTAATTGGTTACGTTCGCGCCGACGGTGGCAATTTCGCTGAAATTACCGCTGCCCGCTTTGCGCTCAATTTTAAAGCCATCTTCATTATTCGCATTGTCGCCCCAAGCGAGCGAAATCGTAGAACTGCCGTTTAACGTCGCCACCAGGTCGCTCGGCGCGTCCGGGGCCGGGATGGTGTTGTTGCCACATGGCGGCCGGCTGACCAGGGTCTTGCTCGACCAGGGCTTCCGTTTCAGGATAAACGCGGTGGCGGGGGATGAAGTGTTCATCGTCACAGTCACTTCCACCGGGTCTTCGGAGCCGCCTTTATTGACCTGCACCCGAAAAATATTTTTCTCCGAGAAGGGATAACTCGTGCTCCACGAGTGGCCATGACCATGCACAAAAAGCACCGGCTTGCCGAACGTCGCAGCCGCTTTGCGAAATGGCGTGGAGAATGTCGTGCTGGTGCTCGGCGAGACATGGGCAAACAGCACCGCCGCACGAACCTGCGAATCTTTTGCTTGCAACTGTTGCGTCGCCCAATCCGCAGCCTGTTTGACCGCGCTACTGCCGCCATACACCAGATCCAGGCCAACGAACAGCACGCCGTCCTGCACAAACGCCCAATTCTCGTTGCGGCCGCTTTGGCGTTCCGTTGCCGGCGCACAAAAATTCTTCTCAAAATTATTAAAGTATTTCATGAAAAAGTTATATCCCGACGAGGGGCTTTTGCAATCAACCGTTTCGTTGTCGCCGGGAACGATGTAGGCCGGCACCTCAAGCGTCTTCATCGAACTCGCCAAAGTTGAATAGACCGACTCGGTGCAGGAGGAACCGCCGCTCAAAATATCGCCGACATGCACGAAAAATTTTGCCGGGCTGTACTTGTTGTGATTGGTCATCTGCGTTTGAAACTTCGAGACTTCGCTCGAGCCGTAAGGAACATCTCCCGTCACCGAGAAAATCAATTGTTGGCCTTGTGCCCGGGCAACCTTACCGGTACCGGCAAAAGCCAAAAGAAAAACCCCGATCAGGGTCAAACTAAATTTGTGTCGAAATGTGTTCATGCGCCGTCCTTTAATTTAAAAATCTGACACCACCCCGGCTTAGCGGAGCAGTCCCTACAACCAAAACCTTGTTAAATTCACCCGCCACATAATTTTGCGGCGTTGGTGTTCCGAAAAATCAGTTAATCGAATGGCGAGGCTACGCCGGTCAGGTGGTCAGAAAAAAACTGCAGGTGGTAGAAGAAAATGCGGTGGGATGAAGCCAGGAAAAGTTGCCGAATGGGCCACGCACATTTTCAGAAGCCAAGAAGTCAAAGGCCGTTAAAAATAGGTTGCCCAGTCCGTGGCAGGAGGTATTCTTACAATGTTCAAATGTAACCGCACAGCCGCAAAGTTGCGGAAAAATAAACTTGCTTCGCCCCCCAAAATTGCATCGGTCCGATCATCTTCACCCGCCTCTCCAACTTCGGGCGCCCAGCTTCAGCATCTTATTTGATCAGCATGAGCCGCCGCACCAGCCGCGCCGTACCAGCTTGCATCACATAGAAATACGTGCCCGTCGGCAAATGGCCGGCATGAAAAACGATGGTGTGGATGCCGCCCGGCAATTGCGCAGCAATCAAGGTGGCGACTTCCGCGCCGTTGATATTGAAAATTTTAATGGTCACGTACGACGCCACTGGCAGCCCAAAACGAATTTGAGTACTGGGATTGAATGGATTCGGTCGATTTTGCTCCAACATAAAATCATTGGGAAGAGCGACTGCGGTTATCGCCTCTTCCGTCTCCGCGCTGCGTTTCGCAGCCGGACTCGATCCCAGGTCAGTGCCATCCGCCGTCATTGTCGCTGTGCCGTTAGAGTTGGTGGAGGCGGCGCTTTGCGGTTTGAGCTCTAAAGCGACCAGCGCCCAATCGGTCGCGGCGCTTAATGCACCATTGACGGTTACGGTCGAAACCGAAGCGACATGCTTACTTTCCGTGGCGACGCCGCCGGTGGTTTTCCCGCTGCCGTGGTGAATTTCAGCGCGCTCGATATATCCCGCGCCTGGCGTGTGGACTTGGCCTTTAATGGCTACCGCAGCATAAACAACCGCGTCATCGACCGTCGTATTGAGATCGAACGAATAGGCATTGCCATCAGTGCCGCCGGCGCAGGCGCCGGCCGCATTCAAGCCATTCGAGTTGCCTGCGATCACATTGCCAATCGGATCGACGGCGGCAACCCCGGAGTAACGCGAAACGGCAATCACCGCGGTCTTAGCCACGCTCGCCAACGTTGCGGTCACCGCGCCGTCGACGGCAAGTTCACTGCCCTGCGCCATCCAAACCGCGATGCCCGTGGTGTTGCCTCCGGCACATTTCAATTTAACCTGCGTCCAAGTCAATCCGAGGCCGGAGACCGATGATACGAGCACGCGCGGTCGGGTTGAGATCGCCGCGAGATAGAAGTGATCATTCACGCCTGCAAGGCTTGCCGAGGTGGGCACGGTCGACGAGTTGGCGGAACTGCCGGTTTTCGATTCTTCGTGAACGATCGAGCCGCCCCCGAGAATAGGAATGAAGGTTGCGGTGATATTTTTATTGCCGAACATCGCAATAGTAACAGGATTAGTCGAGCCACTCAAATCACCACTCCAGCCATTAAACTGAAAAGCCGGATCCGGCGTCGCTGTCAAAGTCACGACTGTGCCCGAGTTATAATTACCTCCGGTGGGGTTAAGTGCGACACTTCCCGAACCGACGGCATTCACGTTCAACAGGTATTGAATTGGCGGCGCGCCTTGCGGCCTGATCTCCAAACCAACCATCGCCCAGTCCACGGGATTGGTGAAGGTGCCGTTCACGGCGACTGTCGAGGCGGTCGCGACGCTCTTATCTTCCAATGCCACGGCGCTGGATTTAGTTGCATCCATTTTTTTGATCTCGACGCGTTCCGTGTAACCTGCGCCCGGCGCGTGGTTTTGCGCTTTCATCGCCGCCGCGCCAAAAACGACCGCGTTATCGGCCGTTGTCGTCAAATTCAAAGAATAAGAATTACTATTGGCGCCGCCCGCGCAGGCGCCGTTCAGGCCGTTCGAATTGCCCCCGACTACATCACCAATCGGGTTGGTGGCTGCCACGCCAGAATACCGCGATACAGCAATCACCGCTGTCGCCGGCGCACTGGCAAGGTGCGCGGTGACGATGCCATTGGTGGTCGGTGTGCCTTGCGCCATCCACACTTCAAGGCCGGTGGTATTGTTTCCGGCACATTGGGCTTTGACTAATTTCCAATTCAGCCCGAAGCCAGAGACGGAATTCACGCCGACTTGCGGCTGCATCGAAATCGCCGCCAAATACAGGTTCCCTTTCACGGCGGTCATGTTTGCCGAGGTCATTACCGTCGTCGAGTTGGCCGACGAGCCGGCCTTGCTGCCTTGAAAAACAATCAGGCTGGCCACCGTAAACGTCGCGGTGATCGTCTTGTTGCTATTCATCGCAATAGTCGCGGGGTTGGTGGAGCCGCTCAAATCACCACTCCAGCCGCTGAACTGATAGCCGCTTGCCGGCGTCGCCGTCAACGTCACCACGGTGCTGGAATCATAAGCCCCGCCGCTCGGATCGAGGGTCACACTTCCAGAACCAATCGTGCTGGTGGCCAATGTGAATTGCGTCGTAAATGTGGCGGTTACTGTTTTATTGCCGTTCATCGTGATCGTGGCGGGGTTGGTAGAGCCGCTCAAATCTCCGTTCCACCCGCTGAACCGATAACCGCTTGCCGGCGTCGCCGTCAACGTCACCACCGTGCTGGAATCATAAGTCCCGCCGCTCGGATCGAGTGTCACATTTCCAGAACCAACTGCGCTGGTGGCCAATGTGAATTGCGCCATAAATGTGGCGGTCACTGTTTTGTTACCATTCATCGTGATCGTGGCGGGATTGGTGGAGCCGCTCAAATCTCCGCTCCACCCGCTGAACCGATAACCGCTTGCCGGTGTTGCTGTCAACGTCACCACCGTGCTGGAATCATAAGTCCCGCCAGACGGATCGAGGGCCACACTTCCAGAACCAACCGCGCTGGTGGCCAACGTAAATTGCGCCGTAAATGTGGCGGTTACTGTTTTATTGCCATTCATCGTGATCGTGGTGGGGTTGGTGGAGCCGCTCAAATCACCACTCCAGCCGCTGAACTGATAGCCGCTTGCCGGTGTCGCTGTCAACGTCACCACCGTGCTGGAATCATAAGTCCCGCCGCTCGGATCGAGTGTCACACTTCCAGAACCAACTGTGCTGGTGGCCAATGTGAATTGCGCGGTAAATGTGGCGGTCACTGTTTTGTTGCTATTCATCGTGATCGTGGCGGGGTTGGTAGAGCCGCTCAAATCTCCGCTCCAACCGCTGAACCGATAACCGCTTGCCGGCGTCGCCGTCAACGTCACCACCGTGCTGGAATCATAAGTCCCGCCGCTCGGATCGAGTGTCACATTTCCAGAACCAACTGCGCTGGTGGCCAATGTGAATT
>JAJVHT010000183.1 GCA_022072515.1 bacterium | reverse complement strand
CGCCAGCGCCATCCCAACCAGCGGGCAAGAAAAAGAAGTGAGCAAAATTATGCCCTGCTACATTTGTTAGGAAGTGCCATAAAAAGTGCTGTAAAGCGATAGTCATGTTCAATCTTGTGCCCAAAAACCGCGTTCTCTATCTTTCCATCGCCGCGGCATTGATTACAATGGTGATGAAGTTCGCGGCCTATTGGATCACCGGTTCCGTGGGTTTGCTGTCGGATGCCTTGGAGTCGATTGTCAATTTGGTCGCCGCGTTGGTGGCTTTCGTCGCGTTGATCATTGCTGAGCGGCCGGCGGACGATACGCACCCTTTCGGGCATGAAAAAATCGAATATTTTTCCAGCGGGGTGGAAGGCACCCTCATTTTAGTTGCGGCAACGGGGATCATTTATACGGCAGTGCAGCATCTTTTGCATCCCAGGCCGCTGGCCGACCTCGACGCTGGATTGATGCTCGCTCTGGCGGCGTCAGCGACCAATTTTATCGCGGCACGGCTGCTGTTGCGCGCGGCGCGCCAGCACGATTCGATTACGATTGAGGCGGATGCCAAACATTTGCTCACCGATGTCTGGACGACGCTCGGCGTGTTGGTCGCCTTGGTGGTGGTGAAATTCACCAACTGGACGATCATCGATCCGTTGATTGCCATGGCCGTCGGCGGCAATATTGTTTTTTCCGGCATCGATCTGCTGCGGCGTTCGTTCCATGGCCTCATGGATTTTCGTTTGCCCCAGCCTGAGTTGGCGGCTATTGCCGAAGTCCTGGAAAAATATCTCGGCGCCAATCAGGTTTATCACAATTTGCGCACGCGCAAATCTGGCGCGCAACGTTTTATCGAGTTTCATTTGCTCGTTCCCGGTGATATGAACGTCCGCGCCGCGCACACGCTGTGCGAACAAATCGAAAATGAAATTCGCCAACGTTTGCAGCATACCAGCGTCACGATTCACACGGAACCGGCGGATGAGTTGGTGAGTTATCAAGACGTTGAAACCAGCTTGCCGTACGGCCGCTATCGGTAACGCAGACGACAACGTTTGCAGCTACGTATAATGAATATCTCGAGGTTGCCCGGTTTTGGGCAATTAGGATGATCGAGATTCGGCACTTTGTTGATGCCAAAACTTCAGGAGTGAAGATGAAAAAAATATTCTGTGTGCTAGTGGGGCTGTTTTGTGTTTTTCCCGTTTGGACTTCCGCTCAAGACCGCCCGGTCTTTGAACGTCTGTATGCGGCGGTCGTTGGACCCTCTCCCGTCACCCTCCAGGCCACCGCATTGGCGGTCGGCAGTCGCACCCTCGACAGCGGCCAGCCCAATCTCATTAAAACGTTGCGCCAATATCTCGGCCGCGAATTGACGTATCCCGGCGGGCTTTACATCTCCTCGCCGGACAGTGCCACCTGGCAAAATGCAAGCTGGCCGAATTTAACTTTGCGTTCGCTCACGATGTCGATGGCGACTGGCGAACCCAAACTCTGGCTCGGCGCTGACAACGGCGTCTTGCGCCCATTTAATAATCCCACCGGCTGGCAGCTTGTCACCGACTGGCAAATTTCCTCGATCATGGATTTGCACCGTGATCCCTTCGACAATCAAATTTTATTTGCCTGCACGGCCAATGGAATTTTTATCTCGTCGGATGGCGGCGTCACGTGGAAAAATTCCAACGCGGGTTTGAATAATTTGTTCGTGAGTTGCATTTTTCCCGATCCGAAAGTGCAAGCGCGTTTGTTCGCCGGCACGGAAGGCGGATTGTATCAATCAACCGACGGCGGACGCAATTGGCAACAATTGGCGCTGCCGGGAATTCCCGTGCGGGCGATTTGGCGCGAGCCGGAATCCTGGCCCGGAATATTTTGGGTCGGCACGGAAGGCCATGGCCTCTACGAAAGCATCGACGGCGGAAAAAATTTTGTTCCAGTTCTCATTGGTGAGGAGAGTGTGTCGATTTACGCATTAGCCGGCGGCGGTTCGAATCGGCCGATTTATGCGGGCAGCTATCAACGGGGAATTTTTTATGCGTCTTCCGTCGGACAAAACTGGCAGCAAATGCCCGGCAGTGAGCGTCTGGGCAGCGTGACGTGCATTTTGCCGTTGCCCGATCGCAACCTGTTGCTCGCCGGCACGTATGATCGCGGCGTCCAATTGAGCCGTAACGGCGGCCAAACGTGGAAAGCCTTCGGCTTGGTCGGCGCGTATGTGCGCCAACTCGTGGTCGGTGAGCCGAACTGGCTACGCCCGTAGGGCTGCAGCCGTCACACCGATGCCCCAATGGTCAATTTTTGCAACTATTCAGTACCGCCCGGGCGATGCAATAGCTGAATAGTTACCCATTTTTTTGATATACTTTTTACGTTGAAGGATAGAACATGCAATCAATATGGCGCAAGGAAGCTCGCTTACAAAGTCTCAATATTTTTCTTTTTTTTTCTTCGTTCATTTTCGTTTCCGGCGCATTTCCGCAAAAAGATTTTGAAAAAGCGCTCGCCGAACGCCGGCAAATCTTGATCGCGCATCTGGTCGAAAAAGAGTCGACACCGTCTTTTACCGCCGTCACGGCGCGTTATGCTGCCAACGAGCGGCTTGCCGAGGCCAATCGCATGTTGTCGCAACTACTGCAACAACCTTCCGGCGACCCAGTTTATGGCTTCAATCTCATCGCCACGTATTTGTTCGGCCAACACAATATGCCCGATTCACTGCGAGAAAAGGTGCGAAAAGTTTTTAGCGCCAATGCTTTCCTGCGCGGCGACAGCGAAGACAATCAACTGCGCTACTATGCGACGTTGTTGCTCGCCGCGCAAACCTGGCCGGAAATGCCCGCCGAACAATGGTTCAACGGCAAATCCGCCGCCGAAAATTGGCGCGAAGCAGCGGCCTTTGTCGTTGCGTGGATGAATAATAATGTCACTTACGGACAGGCGCAATTTGATTCGCCGGAATTACTGCCGGCGTTTGTGGCATGTTTGGAATTGCTGCACGAATACGTCGCGGACGAAGCGCCGTTTGGTGAGTTGGAGAAAAAAATCGTCACGACGACCAAGTCTAAAGTCGCTGCGCCGAATTTGCGCACGCGCATCAGTATGATGCTGGATCTGCTGCTCATTGATTTTGCGCTCGAACAAATTGACGGCATCTACGCCGGCGCGCACAGCTATGATACCGAGCCGGCAGTGTATTCGCCGCGGCAAAGCGCGAACGCCGCTTTGTTCTGGCTGTATTTCGGCATGGGTGAGATGAAGCCGACGATGGAGGCGCTCGTGAGTGCGATGAGTGGCTATAACGTGTCGGACGCCGTTTACGCGCTGGCCACCAATCGCGATCCGCTTGGCGGCTATGCGCATCGCGAGCGCAAACGCGTGCGCAATCAATTGCGCAACAGCTACGAGCGCACTACTGCCGTTTACAAATACGCGTACATCACGCGCGATTATATTCTTGGTTCGGTGCAGGGCGGGCTGTTGTCGCCGCTGCAGCAACACACGTGGGATCTCACATATTTGTCGCCGCAAGATCCGCGCCCGGCCCTTTTCGTCATGCATCCGTTTTTTGATCCGCGTGAACTGGGCGCTTTTTTTGTCGATGAGCCGGCGCTGCTTTTTGACGAATTAAACAAATTCAAGGGCCGCTACAATCAAGGCGACAAGCTCGTCGGCGGCTCGCCATACGAACAAATCTTTCAACATCGCAATACGTTGATCGCGCTCTACAACATTCCCGAAAAAGTGCAATTCGGGCATATCAGCGGCTTCTTTTCAAAGGGCTTGCAAGATTGGAACGAGCTTGACGCCGATGGCCTGTCGCATGATCCCGAGTGGCTTTTTTGCCGCGCCGGCAACACGTTCATTGCCTTTCGTCCCTTGCAAGAGTTTCGGGTTAATCCGATGGAGGGAGGCTGGCGTTATATTTCCGAAAGCCGTCAAAACGGCGTCATTCTCGAAGTGAGCACGCCGGAAGAGAGCAAAAATTTTGAAGAGTTCAAGCGCCGCATTCTGGAAGTGAGCAAAGTCGATTTCAAAGCCGGCGATAATTCAGTGAAAGTGAAATACACCACCGCGTATGGCGACCGCATGGAATTCGTTTATGACGGCAATTCCAGCACGATCGCACGTTTGCTGAATGATCTTCCCTTTAAATATGACAACTGGCCGATCTTCGATAATCCTTACATCAAGTACGACGAGACCAAACGCCTTCTGCAAGTCCGCGTCAAAAACAAATGGCGTGCGCTGGATTTCACGAATTGGACGGTGAGTGAACGGGCGGGGTCGTTTACGGAGGAGCTGGGGAGGTGATGAACCATCTTTATGTAAACCAGTATTTGCATTTCCCGCAAAACTGGTTTACATTGACATCTGAATCGGAATAATTTTATAAACGTGGGAAATCTCAAATAGAAAATAGGAAGGCAAAAAACCGCGAGAAAAGGTAGGCGTGAAGTGGTGTAGTCGAATATATATTCATGTCCTTTTATAAAGGAAGTGGGCGCACTCGAATTTTCCCTTCAGTTACACTAATGATAGTGCCTTGTTCGAATTCATTTTGATACTGTGTAAGAATGGTTCGCAAATACTGATTTATATTTTGCGGCTTCATGTTGTACAGACGAAAAATTATCACACTCCGGAGATTATCTCCGCTTGCCGCCAATAAATCCCCAAAGCCGAGATCATCGGTAAGAACAATACGCCCATCAGCTAAAGCCTTCTCCATGATTTCCGCATCCGGCAAGCGCTTAAGACCCTGTTCAGTAAATGCACGGCATTATATCCAAGAGTTTGCAAGAATGCCGTACTCTTTGGAGAAATGCCCATATCTCCCAAAAATTTCATGCTGCTAATGCCATCGGATGAATAGTTTCCTCAGCCAGCCATGCGACATACTTCAGTGCTTGATTAATGTCTTCCGGCTCTAAATATGGGTAGGCATCGATGATTTCTTCTGTGCTCATCCCATTGGCGACCAGATTCACAACTAAAGATACCGTCACACGCATGCCTCGAATGCAAGCACGCCCGGCCATGACCTTCGGATCAAAAGTAATACGGTCAAATTCTTTTATAGAAATATCTCCAATTTATCATCACAGCATGTTGCAGATGGGCCGTCCGCGCTATGCTACTTCACCACCACATTCACCAGCTTTTGCGGCACGACGATAACGCGCTGCACCGCCTTACCGTCCATGAATTTCTTCACGCGCTCGCTGGAAAGCGCCAGTTGTTTCAGGGGTTCTTCGGCAATATCAACCGGCACGACGACTTGATCACGCAATTTGCCATTCACTTGCACGACGATGGTGATTTGATCTTCGGCAATCTCATTTTCATCGTACGTGAGCCACGGCTGTTGATGCACGGATTGGCCTTTGTTTCCCAAAACCTCCTGCCAGATTTCCTCGGCAATGAACGGCGCAATAGGGGAGATGAGGCGCGTGAACGTCTCAACACCTTTCCGCCACAAATCCATGGGCACGGCAATCGTGCCATTTTCGCTGCGGCAGTCGTAGAGAAAATTGATGTACTCCATCAACGCCGCGACGGCGGTGTTGAATTGGAAATTTTCAATATCGTTGGACACCCGTTTGATCGTTTTGTGCATCCAGCGGCGGAAAACTTTTTCATCAATACCGCTTTTCTCCTGCGTTTTGATTTCGGATGAAATCGTTTCCGTGGCGAGATTCCACAAGCGCGTGATGAAGCGTGAGGCGCCTCGCATGCCGGTTTCTTCCCATTTCGATTCACCTTCAAACGGGCCGAGGAAGAGAATGTAAACGCGCAACGCATCGACACCGTGCATATCGGCGACGGCGTCCGGCGTGATGACATTGCCTTTGGATTTCGACATTTTCTGTCCGTCCTGCGCGAGCAACATGCCTTGATTGCGCAGCTTTGGAAACGGCTCGACGAACGGCACCAGCCCGGCGTCGTGCATCACCTTCGTCCAAAAGCGCGCATAGAGCAAATGCAACACCGCATGTTCCGCGCCGCCGACGTACAAATCCACCGGCATCCAGTAATTCATTTTAACCGGCTCGAATGGCGCTTGGTCGTTGTGCGGATCGGTGAAGCGCAGAAAATACCATGACGAGCACGCAAAGCCGTCCATCGTGTCGGTCTCGCGTTTGGCCGGGCCGCCGCATTGCGGACAGGTCGTGTTGACCCACGACTCAACCTTTGCCAACGGCGACCGGCCATCGCCGGTCGGCTCGAAGTTTTCGATTTCAGGCAGCAAAACCGGCAATTGCGTTTCAGGCACGGCTACGGCGCCGTCCTTTTCGCAATGCACGATCGGGATCGGCGCGCCCCAATAACGTTGCCGCGAAATGAGCCAGTCGCGAATTTTGTACGTGACTTGTTTTTTGCCCAAATTTTTGGCTTCGAGATCGGCGCACAATTTCTCAATACCCTCAACCGAAGTCAGGCCGGAATACGGGCCGGAGTTGATCATGATGCCGTAATCGGCAAAACACGCCTCGACATCCCGCTCTACAATTTTATCGGAGCGCGATTCTTTGCCGTCCGGACTGATGACCTCGATGATCGGCAGATTATATTTTTTCGCAAACGCAAAGTCGCGCGTGTCGTGGCCGGGCACCCCCATCACCGCGCCGGTGCCGTAGCCCATGAGCACATAGTCCGCCACCCAGATCGGAATTTTTTCGCCGCTGACCGGATGAATGGCGTAACAGCCGGTGAACACGCCCGTTTTTTCTTTTTCGGTCGACATGCGTTCGATCTCGCTCATGCGCTTGGATTTTTCGACATAAGCGTTCACTTCGGCTTTGCGGTCCGCGGCAGTTATGTGCATCGTCAACGGATGCTCCGGCGATAACACGAGAAACGTCACGCCGAAGAGCGTGTCCACACGTGTTGTGAAAACCGGAATCGGATGCGCATGATTGGCGTGATCCGCGGTGAAAACCACTTCCGCGCCTTCGCTGCGGCCAATCCAATTTTTCTGCATCAACTTGATCGGTTCCGGCCAGTTGATGGTGTCGAGATCGGCAAGCAAACGATCAGCGTATTCCGTAATTTTAAAATACCATTGCTTCAAATCTTTTTTGGTGACTTCGGAATCGCAGCGCCAGCAGCGGCCGGCCTCGACTTGCTCGTTGGCCAAGATCGTTTTGCATTGCGGACACCACCATTGGCTGCCGATGGCCTGATAAGCCAAGCCACGGTTAAAGAGCAGTTGGAAAAACCACTGCGTCCAATGATAAAAACCCGGCGCAGACGAATTGACTTCACGCTCCCAATCATACGAAGCTTCAATGAGCTGCATCTGCCGGCGATAATTGTCCGTGTTGCGTCGAGTCGTGACAGCCGGTTGCACTTTCATTTTAATGGCATAATTTTCCGCCGGCAAGCCGAACGCGTCCCAGCCCATCGGATGCAAAACATTATAGCCCTTCATGCGCATGTAGCGCGCGATCACGCAGGTCGGCACGTAATTGCGGCAATGCCCCACCGACAGCCCATCGCCGGAAGGGTAGGGGAAGAAATCCAAAACGTAATATTTCGGTTTATTCGAATCCGTACCGGTTTTATACAATCCCTGCTCTTGCCAAGTCGGGCGCCATTTTGCTTCGAGCGCTTTGAAGTCGTAACGTTTTTCAGACATGGTGAAACAATCTTTCTGTGGTTTGCCGTCTTATTGTGGTTTTGGCTTGGTGATCTTGCGCATGTGTTGCACCGACTCTTTGACGAGTGTTTCCAGCGTCGGCAGGTGAATCTCATCCAACGTTTTGATATACAAACAAGATTTTCCGGTTTTGTATTTGCCGAGTTTTTTCATCAGCTCGCCATAGCGCGTAAAACCCGGCATGATGTAGAGCGTGAGGCTTTGCTGGCGCGGCGAGAAGCCGGTGAGCGGCCACTCGAGCTCGCGGCCACTCGCGTACTTGTAGCGATAAGCCCCGAAACCGACGATGCTGCTGCCCCACATGGCCGGCTCGGCTTTGGTGATTTTTCGCATGAGTTCTAAAACCGTAAAAGCATCCCGGCGTTTTTGCGTATTGGCAACGCTGTTGAGGAAGGCTTCGACGCTGCTGTCGTTGCGTTTGGTTTTCGGCTCGGCCATGGGCCATTTCCTTGCGGTTTTCGGTTAGCGTCATTCGTACAGAATAAATATTTAAAATTTACATACTTTTTTAACCGAAAAAAAGCAGAATTTTGTTTCGTTGGCAAATTTTGTCCCTCAATTATTGACAGAGAGACGTAGCGTCGACCTCCTGTCTGCAGGCAGGAGGTCGGTGTCACCCAACCATTACGGAGGCGGTACCCGGCGGAGTAATACCTCAAGTCATACGCACTGCCCGGGCACTTTTGTTGCGTTCCTTACATTATATAGCGCCCGGGCAGTTATCCCGTCACTGCGGCGATAGCCGGCGAAAAAATTGCTTGACAATCAGCGGGCATTCTCCTAAAATGATTCTGGCAAAAATGGACAGTCGCGGGACAACCAGCAAGATGAAAAATTCGCCGAGAGCACAGTTATTGGGGCACGTTGATGAAGTTCGCAAACTGATCAAAAAAGCCTGCCTCCGATACTCAACGAAGCTTTCCAGCTCGAAACTGTTGTTCAATCGCGCGGGCAAATTGCAAAAGAAACTTGTGACAGAAAACAAGAAATAGTTGCATTCTATACCACAGTGTAGTATATTCATTCTGCATGATTTTCATCGAGTCAAAAGCTTTTACAAAAGCGGTTCAGGAGCTACTCTCAGAAGAAGAGATGAGGAGGCTTCAGAAAGAATTGCAGCAAAACCCCAAACTGGGTGTTGTAATTCCCGGCACCCGAAGTCTAAGAAAATTGAGAATCAAGGTGTCGAAACGAGGAAAGGGAAAACGCGGTGGGGCGCGACTGATTTATTTTTATTTTGAACGGAAGTCGCATTTACACTTGCTTTTAATTTACGCCAAAGGCAAAAAGGATGATCTATCTTCTACAGAGAAGAAAATCTTGAATGCGTTGGTCGAAGAGATTGAAAGAACGTGAGGCAAATAAAATGGACAAGAAGCTTTTTAATGAACTAACCGGTGCCTTAAAAGATGCGGCAACGTATGAGCGTGGTGAAAGAATTGACTTGCGTGCCGCCAAATTGCCTGCTCCCCCAAAGCCCATGACCGCAAAGGAAATTATTGCTTTGAGAAAACGTTTTGCCATGTCACAACCCGTCTTTGCGCGCTGTTTGAATGTGACGCCGTCAACCGTCAAAAGTTGGGAGCAAGGCCTCCGCCTGCCCAGCCGCGCCGCACTCAAGTTGTTGCATATTGTCAAGCATGAGCCGCGCGTTCTGACTTTATAGATTGTTCAGCAAACGAATTGAAGAATTGATCGGACTTGGATGCAACAAACTTCCGGTAACATTCTGATTTGTCAACTCCAAGTCCGATTGTTTCGAGCGTCAATGAGCTCATCATCTTGAAGCTTTCTTGAGAGATCGACCCCCATTTGTTTTTCACATACCCATTTGGCTTCTCGCTATGATTTTGCTGTGCTTTTAATTAAGCTTGATGAAGTGTTTTTAAAAAGCACTTAAAAATGACAGGACTCCTTTCAAAATGTTCTTCGTTTAGTCAGTTGAGTTCATTGACGCAAAAAACGCGGAGGCGAAGATGTATTCGCAACAATCTGATTCCCGAAGTTGGCTCATGATTTTATTGCTGTGGGCTGCCTTTACTGCCACTGATTTGTGCCGCGCCCAAACCCAAAAACCCGTCCTGCACGGCAAAAACTGGATGGCGATCACCGGCAAGCCCCTCGCGGCCACTGCCGGCGCGAAGATTTTCGAGGCTGGCGGCAATGCGGTGGATGCTTCCTGCGCCATGCTTGCCGCCGTTTGCACGATGTGGGATGTTCTCAGTTGGGGCGGCGAGACGCAGGCGCTCATTTATAATCCGAAAACGAAAAACGTCATCGGCGTCAATGCGCTCGGCGTGGCGCCAACAGGCGCGACGCCGGAATTTTTCAAAAAGCAAAAAATGAACTACCCGCCGGAGTACGGCCCGCTCGCCGCGGTCACGCCGGGAACGCCGGGCGGCTTGCTGACGATGCTGGCGGAATTTGGCACTCTGAGCCTCAAAGACGTGCTGGCACCGGCGCTGGAATTGGCCGAAGGCTATCCCATCGAAGCCGGCACCGCCAACAGCATCGAGCGCGAAAAAGCGCGCCTCAAAAAATGGCCGTATGCGAAAAAAGTTTTCCTGCCGCATCTCGGTGAAAAACGCGAAGCCCCGGTGGCGGGCGAGATTTTCCGCCAGCCGGATTTGCTCAACACGCTTAAAAAATTAGTCGAAGCCGAACAGCAGGCGCTGGCCGCGGGCAAAAATCGCAAAGAGGCAATTTACGCGGCGTACGATCGTTTTTACAAAGGCGACATCGCGCAAGAATTTGTCCGCGGTTCCAAAGAACAGGGTGGGCTGCACACGCTGGAAGATCTCGCCCAGTGGAAAGTCTATCTCGAAGCGCCGGTGATGGCGATGTACAAAAACATCGAAGTGTACAAGCTCAATTGCTGGGTGCAAGGCCCGGTCATGCTGCAAGCGCTGAACATTTTGGAAAATTTTGATTTGAAAAGCATGGGCTTCAACAGCGCCAAATACATTCACACGCTGTATCAAACCATGAACCTCGCGTTTGCCGACCGCGATTTTTATTACGGCGATCCGTATTTTCCGCCGGAAGAGCCGATCAAAGGCCTGCTCTCGAAAGAATATGCAAAGGCACGTGCGAAGCTGATCGATTGGGAGAAGAACGACCCGGACGTCAAACCCGGCGATCCGTATCCATTCGAGGGGAAGCAAAATCCGTATCAAGAATATTTGAAAAAATGGACGAATCTCGACACCACGAAAACCGCGTCGTTGAATGACGACAGTTTTTTTGCAGGAACAACCTCGATTCAAGCGGTCGACAAAGAGGGGTGGCTGGTTTCAGTGACGCCGAGTGGTGGCTGGGTGCCGGCGTGCGTCGCGGGCAATACCGGCATCGGGATGAGCCAACGCATGCAGAGTTTTGTCTTAAATGAAAGCGAGAATCCGTTCAACGTCGTCACGCCGGGCAAACGGCCGCGCGCGACGCTGACGCCGAGCCTTGCGCTCAAAGATGGCAAACCGCTGCTGGCTTTTTCCGTGCAGGGCGGCGATACGCAGGATCAAAATCTCCTGCAGTTCTTTTTGAACATGATTGAGTTCGGCATGAACGTGCAGGAAGCCTGCGAAGCGCCGAACATCACGAGTTATCAAATGCGCAACTCGTTCGATCAACATGACACCAAGCCGGGCCGG
>JAJVHT010000193.1 GCA_022072515.1 bacterium | reverse complement strand
AACAAGATTTTTCTTCTCGGCTTCATGGGCTGCGGCAAAAGCACGGTTGGCCGGCTGCTGGCCGCCCAATTAAAATGGAATTTCATCGATCTCGATGAGCAAATCGTGGCGCAAACGCAAATGCCGATCGAGCAAATCTTTTCGACACACGGGGAGCCGTATTTTCGCCATTTAGAATTGACGTTGCTCGAACAAATGCGCGCCGCCGAAAACGTTGTGATTGCGCTCGGTGGCGGTACGGCAGCGCAGGAACCGGCGTGGGCGGTTTTGCAGCACGGCCTGTCAATTTATTTGCGCTGTCATCCCGATGAATTGTTTCGCCGTTTGAAAGATGATCCGCATCGCCCGATGCTGGGCCACATGTCACCCACCGAACGTTTGCTGGTGATTAAGAACTTGTTGCTGGTTCGCGAGCCATTCTATAATCGCGCTGATTTTACCGTTGACAGCTTTGCTGAGCACCCGCCTGCTGAAACTGCGGCGTTCGTGGCACAACTTATTCGCGAGAGTTTAATGAAAATTAATGCAATTGAAAATTTTAAATTGTAAATTTTCAATTTAAAATCAACATCGTTCATGCGAAAAATTCTTTTCATCCACGGTCCGAACCTTAATCTTCTCGGCGAGCGCGAGCCGGAGATTTACGGCCACTTGACGCTGGCCCAGCTCAACGAGCAAATTGCGGCGTTTGCCCAAAAATGTCAGGTCGAACCGGCGTTTTTTCAATCCAATCATGAAGGGCAAATCATCGATTTCATGCAATCGCATCGTCGCGAGGCGCTTGGCATGGTGATCAACGCCGGCGCGCTCACGCATTACAGTTACGCATTACGCGATGCGATTTCCGCGATAAATTTGCCGGCGGTTGAAGTTCATCTTTCCGACATCCACCGCCGCGAAGCGTTTCGCCATGTTTCGGTGATTCGCGAAGTGTGCCTGGCGCAAATTTCCGGACTCGGTGTGGAAAGTTATCTTCGCGGTTTGGAAGTCGTGC
Organism: bacterium; assembly: GCA_022072515.1. Lineage (GTDB taxonomy): Bacteria > Zhuqueibacterota > Zhuqueibacteria > Zhuqueibacterales > Zhuqueibacteraceae > Zhuqueibacter. The sequence goes on along the minus strand of JAJVHT010000193.1, from coordinate 10,307 downwards.
TCGGTTTTCTTGGACGAGAAGAGCTGCAAAAATTTCTAAAAACCGCCGCTTCGGCTGATGACGCTTATCGTGCCTGCGTGAAAATTCTCAAACGCGATTTTCCAAAGTATAATTGGACCGGCATTTATTTGGTCGAAGGCAACGAGCTGGTGGTGCACAATTATATCGGCGCGCCGACGCCGCATACGCGCATTCCCATCGGCCAGGGCATTTGTGGCGCGGCGGTCGCAGCAGAAGAGACGATCATCGTTCCGGATGTCAATGCTGATCCGCGCTATCTGGCCTGCAGTATCGAAACCAAATCCGAGATCGTGGTGCCGATTCAAGGCCGGCGCATTTACGGTGAGATCGATATCGACAGCCACACGCCCGGAGCATTTCATGAGTATGATCGCCACTGGCTCGAAGGCATGGCCAAAGATTTGGCAGAATTTTTGGAGATGAATCAATGAAGTCGAACTTGGTCTCGCCGATTTTTGGAGGTCAGAAGAATTCTCTCACCACATTCAATTTCATTTTTCATCGTTTGCCATTTTAGCGGAATTCTGAAATTATTGTCAGGCCTTTGTCATTTTAACATATCTGTTGCCGTTAGTGGGGTAAATTTTTGTTTTGAGAACGTTTGCTCACCTGTTTTTGATTTGTTTTAACACAAAATGAACCTGGGGAGTTTGGTACGGACTTTGTAGTAGTTATAAGGAAGAATTGTAAAGTCGTACAAACTGTCTGTGAACCAAAAACGTTCTCGCCTCGTATTTTGCTTGCTAAGGCGATGAACAATCCGAGTCAAATACTCGTTGGATGCGAACATTATTACGGATCGAATATGAGTAGCGAAAAGTTCGAAGGCGAAACCATGGAATTGAGTATTCCGCAAATTCTGCCGTTGCTGCCTTTAAGAAATACAGTCATTTTTCCGCAACAAATTTTGCCGCTGTCCATTGGACGCGAGAAATCCGTGCGGCTCATCGAAGATGCGATGCGCGTTAACCGGTTGATTCTCGTGACGGCGCAGCGCGATGGCCGGATCGATGATCCGCAGATCGAAGATTTATTTCAATGGGGCACCGTCTCCTTGATCATGAAGATTTTCAAAATGCCGGACGGCACGCACAGCGCCATGGTCCAAGGCATCGCGCGCGGGCGCATTCTCGATTTTGTGCAGACGGATCCTTATCTCAAAGTCGCCGTGCAGCCGTATCTTGAAGAGAAAGCTGAGGGCATGGATGTCGACGCGATGGTGATGAATTTGCGCGGACAATTTCAGCGCGCCGTCGAACTGGCGCCGTATCTCACGCCGGAGCACGCCATGTTGGTGATGAACACCGACAGCCCCGGTCGGCTCGCGGATGTGATTGCGTGGAACATCAACCTGCAGATGAACGACAAGCAGGAGATTCTCGAGTTGATCGACGTGCATCAACGCTTGGAAAAAATCACCCTGTTTTTGAGCAAGGAATTGCAGATTCTCGAACTCGGCAGCAAGATTCAAAGCGAGGTGCAGGGCGAAATTTCCAAGAATCAGCGCGAGTATTATTTGCGCGAGCAGATGAAAGCCATCAAGAAAGAGCTTGGCGAGGATGAAGACGAACGCGGTGAGATCAATGAATTGCGCAAGCGCTTGGAAGAAGCGCAAATGCCCGAAGAAGCGCGCAAGGTAGCAGAGAAAGAGCTGGATCGCCTGGCCAAAATTCCGCCCGCCGCGGCGGAATATACGGTTTCCCGCACCTATATTGATTGGCTGCTCGAATTGCCGTGGAGCAAGAGCACAGATGACAATCTCGATGTGAATATTGCGCGCCAGGTTTTGGACGAAGATCATTATGATTTGGAAAAAGTCAAGAAGCGCATTCTTGAGTATCTGGCAGTGCGGCAATTGAAGGCGGATATGAAAGGCCCGATCCTGTGTTTCGTCGGCCCGCCGGGAGTGGGTAAAACCTCGCTCGGCCGCTCGATTGCGCGTGCGCTCGGCCGCAAATTTGTCCGCATTTCACTCGGTGGCGTGCACGATGAAGCCGAAGTGCGCGGGCATCGCCGGACGTACATCGGCGCCTTGCCGGGCCGCATTATTCAAGGCCTGAAGAAAGCCGGCTCGAACAATCCGATTTTCATGCTCGATGAAATCGACAAAGTCGGCGCGGATTATCGCGGCGATCCTTCCTCGGCGCTGTTGGAAGTGCTCGATCCCGAGCAGAATTTTTCGTTCAGCGATCACTACCTCGAAGTGCCGTTCGATCTTTCCAAGGTGATGTTCATTGCCACGGCGAATTTGGAAGACCCGATTCATCCGGCGCTGAAAGACCGCATGGAGGTGATCGAATTGCCCGGCTACACGGCCGAAGACAAGATTCGCATCGCCGAAAAATTTTTGGTGCCGAAGCAGTTGGAAGGCCATGGCTTGAAACCGGAGCAGTTGGCGATTGAAAAGGAAGCGCTCGAGCACTTGATTTCCTCGTATACCCGCGAAGCCGGCGTCCGCAATCTCGAACGCGAAATTGCCAATATCTGCCGCGGCGTCGCGCGGGAAGTCGTCGAAGCAAAAAGCAGCGGCGCGACCGAGATCGCGTTGCGGCAAGTGACGAAAGACGATCTGCATAAATATCTCGGCGTGGTCAAATATTTTTCCGATGTCAAAGAGCGCACCCGCCGCACCGGCGTGGCCACGGGTTTGGCGTGGACCGCGGTCGGCGGCGATATTCTGTTTATCGAAGCCACGAAGATGCGCGGCAAAGGCAATCTGACGCTCACCGGCTCGCTCGGCGATGTGATGAAGGAATCGGCGCATGCGGCGCTTTCGTATATTCGCAGCAAAGCGAAACAATATGAAATCGATGAAGACGTTTTCGATAAATTTGATTTGCATGTTCACGTTCCCGCCGGCGCCATTCCAAAAGATGGGCCGAGCGCGGGCGTGACGATGTTCACGGCGTTGATGTCGCTGTTCACCGATCGCACCGTCGCCAACGATATTGCCATGACGGGCGAAATTACGTTACGCGGCCTCGTGCTGCCGATTGGTGGCGTTAAAGAGAAAACGCTGGCCGCGAAACGCGCCGGCATCAGCAAAGTGATTTTGCCGGAAAAAAATCAAAAAGACCTCGAAGAAATTCCGCAGCATGTGCGCGACTCCATGGAGTTTTTCTTCGTGAAAGAAATGGACGACGTGATCAAATTGGCGCTGAGCCGCAAACCGAAGAAGCCGGTGGCCGAAGCGATCATTGAGCCGCCTCCACCAGCCTCTCCACCGCCGGCGCAACGGCCCGCGATGGCGTAACGCCGAGGGTTTGTCTTCTTGCATGCTCTTAATAAAAAGCCGAGCACAAAATGTGCTCGGCTTTTTATTTAAATTTTTGCTTCTGCGCCGGCGAATTGAAAGACCTTGCCCACTGCAAATATAACGATTTGAGATATTTAAAGGTGATTATTTCTACACCCATAAAATCACAATCTGTAGGGTATCGTCACGTTAAATATACAATATCTTGAAAATTTTATAAATTCTTCTTGCATATTACGAATTGTTGCGCTATATTTCAAACCGGAAATAAAATCCGATTTTCCGCAACGGGCTGGTTGCGAGGAGATCGGCTTTTTTTTGCCAATCTTCAAAGGATCAAGTTTAATGCGGCTTGTTCTTTGGAAGACCTGCAAAGGTCAAGTTTATTATAGCTTGGTCTTTTGAAGACAATGACCGCGCGTTTTGGGCTTTCGGACGAGGTTCCATCGCTGCGGCGCGACCAGAAGAGAATGGAACTTCCAACGAAATGTACCAACGTCAGATCATGGAGGAAAGCATCATGGCAGCAGAGAAGTTGCAACAAGTCGATGAGCCGGTCCGAGTGGAAACAGGGGTTGCTGAATCATCAAATGGCGTTGTCAAGCCGCTCAACTTCAAACCGCAATATGGGGATGACCATCACAAAAATGGCAATGGCAAACTAACCGCGCTGCCTCGCAACGGCGCCGAAGTCGCCCTGCCCACCACAATTACCAAAAGAGATGGCCGACTCGTTCCGTTCGACATCGGGCGGATCGAGAGGGCGATGGCACGTTGCTTTACGAGTTTTGGCCGTATCCCGAACACGCCGGTTTCCGAATTGGCGAAACAGGTGGCGAATATCATCGCCGCCAAATATGCGCACCCGACGGTCGAGGGTGTGCAAGACATCGTCGAGATGGTTTTGCAGGCGGCGGGCGAATACGAAGCCGCGAAGCGTTACATTCTTTATCGCGCCGAGCGGGCAAAGAAGCGTCAGGAACGCCCGATTCCCGAACAGGTGCGTGAGGCGTTTGCCGAGTCTGATTACTATTTTCCCACGCAGTTGCAGAAATTTCAATTTTACGATAAATACTCGCGCTTCAATTACGATCTCGGCCGCCGTGAGACCTGGATCGAAACAGTCGACCGCGCCGTGAATTATTTGCGGGAGTTGTCGCAGGCGCGGTTGCTGCCGGAAACGTATGAGCGCATTCGCCGCGGCATGTTGGAAATGCGCGCCATGCCTTCGATGCGGCTGTTGGCGATGGCAGGACCGGCGGCGCGCCGCAACAATATCACGATCTACAATTGTTCGTACATGCCGGTGGAAAGCCTCGACGCTTTTGTCGAAGCGTTGATCATTTCGATGAGCGGCTGCGGCGTCGGCTTTTCCGTGGAGAGCCGTTATGTGGAAAATTTTCCGCGCATTCGCCGGCAATCGAGCGCGGCACCGAAAAATTTTGTGATCGCGGATTCCTCGGAGGGTTGGGCCGAAGCGCTGCGCGTCGGTTTGCAAACCTGGTTTGACGGCGGCGATATACATTTTGATTACTCGCAATTACGCCCCGCCGGCGCGCCGCTCAAAACGAAGGGCGGGCGGGCTTCCGGGCCGGAGCCGCTGCGCAAAATGATCGATTTCACGCGCGGCCGCATCCTGGCGCGGCAGGGCAGTTTTTTGCACTCGATTGACGCGCACGACATCATGTGCGCCGTCGGCAACGCCGCGGTGTCGGGAGGCGTGCGCCGCACCGCCATGATTTCGTTGTTCGATTATGATGACGCTGAAATGCGACAGTGCAAAAGCGGCGACTTCGAGCATGAAAACAGCCAACGCTGGAACGCCAACAATTCGGCGGTGTGGCCGGAGGGTGGCTTGACGCAAGTCGAATTGGCGCGCCAAATTTTGGAAATGGTCGAATCGCGCCGCGGCGAGCCGGGAATTTTTAACCGGCAAGCTGCGGTCAATTCGCGCCCGGAGCGCCGCCGGTTGGCAGAATTCGGCACCAACCCCTGCGGTGAAATCGTGTTGCGTCCATTCGAATTTTGCAACTTATCGATTGCGATCGCGCGGCCGGAGGATGATTTCGAAAGTTTAAAAGAGAAAGTCGAACTCGCGACCATTATTGGCACCATTCAATCGATGGCGACGCACTTTCCGGGTTTGCGCCCGCAGTGGAAACAAAACTGCGAAGAAGAGCGCCTGCTGGGCGTCGATATCAACGGCCAGTTGGACAGCCCGATGGCGCAAGACGCCGCGGTGCAGAAAAAATTGCAGCAATTCGCCATTGAAGTCAATCGGCAAGCGGCGCAGCAGTTGGGCATTAATCCGTCCGTGGCGACGACTTGTGTGAAGCCTTCCGGCAACTCCTCGCAGTTGTTCGATTGTTCGCCGGGCATTCACACGCGCTGGGCGCCGTATTACATTCGCAATGTGCGCGTCGGCGCCCACACGCCGATTTTCAAAGTGTTGCGCGCCGCCGGCGTGCCGATGGATCCCGAAAACGGCCAAATACCGGAAACCGCCAACACCTGGGTGATTCATTTTCCGGTGCAAGCGCCGGCGGGCGCCATCACGCGCAAAGAACGTTCGGCGTTGCAGCAATGCGAATACTGGCTGCAAAACAAGCTGAATTGGACCGAGCACAATCCGAGCGTCACCATTACGTATCATCCCGATGAAGTGCTCGATATCATCAAATGGACGTGGGATCATCGCGAGGTGATCGGCGGCATGACGTTTCTGCCGGCGTTTGACGCGCAATATGCGCAGATGCCGTACGTCGAAATTTCCGCCGAAGAGTATCAGCAACTGGCCGCGCATTTTCCGCAGATCGATTTTTCGAAGTTGTATTATTACGAAGAAGAAGATTTGACCACCGCGGCGCAGGAGCTGGCGTGCATGGCCGGCTCGTGCGATTTGTAAATTTTGATAGACTGCACACGATCCTCAACGGTAGAAGACAAAGGGCATTCAGTTAACACTGAATGCCCTTTGTCGTTAAATGTTGCAGAATTTTTACAGCCGCAAAAATGGGCAAAGTTTCACTTGCACATTTTGGCGCGATCTTTTATCTTGAATACTGGTTGGATGAAAACTATCAACGTGTGCAGTTGATTTGCAATCGTCACCCAAACAGGAAGGGCAGGAAAAATGCGAAACGAAGATCAGCGTTTTGCGATGGCGGCAGAATACTGGGATGAGGGCAAACTCAACAAGGCCATTGCGCTTTTTGATGACATTATTGCCGACGAAGCGCTATCGCCGTCGGCGCGCGCGATTGTTTGTGAATATGTCGGACGATTACAAATTGGTATTTGGGAGTTGGAAGCGGCCGAGCGCTATCTGCGCCAAGCCGTCGAGCTGAATGATGAGGAAGTCGAGCATCAGGTGCAGCTTGCCAACTGCCTATGTTTGCAGGAACGGCAGGAAGATGCCTGGCATTTGGTTCGCCGCCTCTATCGCGAAAACCCCGAGCATCCCGCCGCGATTCACTACATGGGAAAATTGATGGACGAGCGCGGCCATCACGATCGCGGGTTGGAACTGATGAAAAAATCCCTCCGTCTTGAACCGCAGAACGAACGTTTTTGGGCTAATCTCGCCTTTTCTTATTTAATGCGCAATAATCCGGGCGCTGCCATGATTTGCAGCGAACAAGCGATGACGTTGAATGCCCAAGACGATGTCGTGCAATTCGTGCATGAAGTGGCAACGCAATTCGAGCAGCAGAACGGCGCCGTGATGCCCGCCCGCACCGAACGGCCCCCGCGTGATTTGCAAAAACCGAAAAGCGCGAAATTTAGATTTTTTGGCCGAACTTAGCTGGGAATGTGCTTGCCGCCGACCATCAGGGCAGACACGAAGAATTTAAAAAGAAGATAATGAAGAGCGTTCAGCGCTAAGGTGGGAACGGCACAGTTTTATCGGAGAGAACTACAAGTATAAATTGGTGCCTTCGTGGTTGATGAATTTTTTGCGTAAATATGCCTCATCAATCAAACATTCTCTATCGCGAAAACCAGCCGATGGTTTCGTGGGTCATTCTGTTGCTGCTGTTCGTTTTTGCTTCCAATTTCGCGGTATTGTTGCTGCTGAGCTCCGTGCCGCAAATGCCGGTGTGGCCGAAATTGCTCTTGGCAGCCGTCATGGCGGCGCTCAGCGTCATGATGTGGACGTTTCGCCGCTTGTCCATCGAATTGACGGAAACGGACATTTCCTTCGGTTTTGCGCTCATTCGCAAGCGTTTGCGCTGGCAAGACGTTGAAAGCGTCGAAGAAGTGCCGTATCTTTTCTCGCGGTTTATCGGTTGGGGAATTCGTTATGATATGCGCGGCACGTTTGGCTTTATTGCGCGCAGCGGCATGGGCGTCCAGATTCAAACCCGCAATCGCTGGCGGTATTTTATTTCCACCAATCATCCTCAAGAACTTTTGAACCTCGCCAAAACGCAAATCAAGCAAGCTCACGCCCGCGCCTGATTTTATGTTCACCTATTGCTGAAATTTAATTACATTTTCTTTCCGCAGATCCCGCCAATTGTTTGTATATTTTTTTAAAAGTCGCCTGCGTTTTTACATCTTGCACGTTGTCACCAGGGATGGCTGTGAATTTCCAACATTAGAGGACGATGTCTTATTTCCACAATGATGTCTTCAGTAAAAGGCCGCCGGTAAGTTCACTGCATTTTTTACAAAAGCATAAAAATCCTTTCATGCTGTTGCCGTTTTTGCGTTTTGCGAGCTGGGCTTTTTTTATTGTGTGGCTCATGGGTTCGAGTTTGCGGGCGCAGAGCCGAGTGCCGTTGTATTCGCGCTTTGAACTGCGCCTCACCACGTCGCAGCAATACGCTAACCCGTACCTCGACGTCACGGTGACCGGCATTTTTACGGCGCCGAGCGGCAAAGAAATGCGCCTCGCCGGCTTCTGGGACGGCGGCCAAATTTGGCGCGTGCGTTTTGCCCCGAGCGAACGCGGCGTGTGGAATTATCGCACCGAAAGCAACGACGCCGCGTTGGAAACCTCCGGCTCGTTCGAGGCCACGGCCTCGACGCGCCACGGTTTCGTGCACGTCAGCAAAACGCGGCCGTACGGATTCGAATACAGCGACGGTACACCTTTTCTGCTGATGGGTGACACAAATTGGGATGGCATGAGCGACGGCGTCGGTTTCGACCCGCATTTCAAGAATTATATCAACGTGCGCGCTGCACAAGGCTTCAACGCCTATCATGCGATGGTCGTCAACAATCGCTACGATTATGGCCGCAACGAAGGCGGGGAATCTTTTGTGATGTTCGACAGCGAAACACGCGATCACAATCGAGTGAATCCGGTTTTTTTTCAGTGGGTGGATCGGCGCGTGGCCTACGCCGACAGTGTCGGCATGGTCTCGATTCTTTTTTTCACCTGGTCCGCGGAAGTGCGCAACATGTCGACCGCGCAATACGAGCGGCTGGCGCTTTACATCGTCTCGCGCTGCGCCGCTTACAACGTGTTTTGGGTTTTGGCCGGTGATTATCAAGCGTACTTCTACGAGCCGCCGATTTATCGGCAAATCGGCGCCGCGGTGGCAACGGCGGATCCGTTCGATCATCCGATTTCGATTCATCCGGCGGACGGCTATGTGAATCGTGAATTCGCCGAAGAGCCGTGGCTGAGTTACATCATGCATCAACTGCGCGACGCCGGCGAGTTTCTCGCGGATAGCATTCGGATTGATCGTGTTTATAACAAGCCGGTGGTCAACGGCGAATATGGCTATCACGTTCCAGAGAGCGTGCATCCGTATCACGGCATTCGTCAGGGCGCCGATTATACCCGCACCGGTGGATGGTCGATCTTCAGCGCCGGCGGCTATTTCGTCGCCGGTTTCAAACACACCTTCTTCGATCCGGACGGCCATTATGGCTACGACCCGGGTTTTGATTTGCCGCCGGTTTATTTTGATTTGCAAAACGCCAAGGATCTCGAAGCCGCGCGGCAGTATCAAGTCTTTTACAAATTTTTTACGGAACAAACTTCCTGGACGGAGTTGCAGCCGCATCGCGAGTGGGTGTTGGATGGACAAACCGAACTGCTCGCCAAGCCGGGCGCGGAATATGTGGCTTACAACGCGCGTGGCGGCCGCATGCGATTGCAATTGCCGGCCGGCCAAAGTTTTGCTCTCGCGTGGTTCGATCCAATTGCTGGAAAGCTGCAACCGGCGCGCGTTTTTGCCTCCACCGGTGAAACGGTTTTGCTTATGCCGTCAGATACACTCGACGCCGCGGCCGTCATTCGCCCGGCGGCGGCGCCAAGCGTGATTGCCGTGGGCCATGTGCGCGGCTTGACACGCGAGGCGCTGAATATCCGGCAAGTGCGCTATCGCTGGCAAACGGCTGATTTGGCCGATAGCCGCGTGACGTTGCAAAAACCGGATGGCACGCGTATTCAATTCTTCGATGCCGAGTTGACCAAGGAGCATGTTTTATTGCTCGATGGCCTCGCGCCGGAAACGGATTACGGCATTACCGTTTCTTCACAAACGGAAGATCGCCGGGAATGGAAAACCGTGGCCAGCACTTTGCGCACGCAAATCGCGGTGATGGATGAGTGGCTCGAAGCCGAGAATTTACCAACCCGCACCGCCGGTCGGCGTGAACGGCCGGGATGGAATTTGAACGAGGAGGGTTATCTTGCCGCGCCGCTGAATTTTCCGCAAACCGGTCCGTACCGTTTTACGATTCGTGCCCGCGGCGAGTATCGCGGCAGTTGGCCACGATTGGCATTGCAGCTTGAGGGGAATGTTTTAGCCGAACGCAGCATCAATTCGGCGGTCTATCAGGATTTCGTCATCGAGCGGCAAATCGCGGCCGGCGCCCACGAAATCAAAATGGTGTTCATCAACGCTGGTGATGCACGCCAGCTTATTGTCGATCGGCTGCATGTGCAATTCGTGCGCACCGTTACGCCGGAACCGGAACCGGATTCCGAGCCGCCCGTCACTTCGCCGCCCACGACGTTGCGGCTGCAGGATTATCCCAATCCCTTTCGCGAATTGACATTGTT
>JAJVHT010000028.1 GCA_022072515.1 bacterium | reverse complement strand
GTGGACGGGATGCTTAAACAAAGCGGCACGTTCCGCGAGAATCAGGCCACCGGTGAGCGCATTATGGACAGCATGGATTTGGAGCGCGAGCGCGGCATCACCATTATGGCCAAGAACACGGTGATCTGGCATGCCGGCGTCAAAATTAACATCGTCGACACGCCCGGTCACGCCGATTTCGGCGGTGAAGTGGAGCGCGCGCTCAGCATGGTCGACGGCGCGCTGCTGCTCGTCGACGCCAGCGAAGGCCCGCTGCCGCAAACGCGCTTTGTGTTGAAGAAAGCGCTCGCCATCAATTTGCCGATCATTCTGGTGATCAACAAAATCGACCGCCATGATGCGCGCATTCAGGACGTCATCAACGAAGTGTATGATTTGTTCATCGACCTCGACGCGAACGAGCATCAAATCGAATTTCCGATCATCTACACCAACGCCAAGCTCGGCGTGGCGCATCGGAAGCTGGATGATGGCTCGCAAAATCTTATGCCGTTGTTTGAAACGATTCTCAGCGCCATTTCCGGTCCGCATGCGAATGACGATGACATTCCGCAATTTCTCGTGACGAATCTGGCTTATGACGATTACGTCGGCCAGCTCGCGATCGGGCGCTTGCGCCACGGCAAATTGGAAATGGGAAAAACGTACGCGCTGTGTGAAGACGGCGATCAAGTGCGCCCCGTCAAGTTCTCGGCATTGTACAATTTTAAAGGATTGCAGCGCTTTCCCGTCGACGTTGTTGAATCCGGCGACATTGTCGTGGCGGCCGGCGTCGAGGGCATACATATTGGCGACACGATTTCGGACCTGGAAAATCCCAAGCCGCTGCCGCGCATTCATGTGGACGAGCCGACGGTGGCGATGATTTTCTCAGTCAACAACAGCCCGTTTGCCGGACGGGAAGGCAAGTATCTCACCTCGCGCCACTTGCGCGAACGGCTCGATAAAGAAATTTTGCACAACGTCGCGCTGCGCGTGAAACCGTTGGAGCGCGCCGATTCATTCGAAGTCTGCGGCCGCGGCGAATTGCAGCTTGCGATCCTCATCGAAACGATGCGCCGCGAAGGTTACGAGTTCATGGTTTCCAAGCCGCGCGTGATTACCCGCGAAGAAAACGGCAAGCTGCACGAGCCGATGGAACATGTATTTCTCGATGTGCCGGAGGAATTTATCGGTATCGTCAATGAAAAGCTCGGCTCGCGCAAGGGCCGCATGACGAATTTGGTGAATCACGGCACCGGACGGGTGAATCTGGAATTTCGCATTCCCTCGCGCGGATTGATCGGCTATCGCAACGAATTTCTTACCGACACCAAAGGCACCGGCGTGATGAACACGCTGTTTGACGGCTACGCGCCGTGGCATGGCGCGATTCCGCAGCGGCTCAGCGGCGCGCTGGTCGCGGATCGCGCCGGCCGCGTGACGGCGTATGCGTGTTACGGTTTGGAAGAACGCGGCGAGATGTTTGCCGAAGTCGGCACGGAGGTGTACGGCGGCATGATCATCGGCGACCGCAACCGCGGCGGCGATCTCGATGTGAACATTACCAAAGAGAAAAAACTCACCAACATGCGCAGCTCGACGTCCGACGCGACGATCGTTTTGCGTCCGGCCAAAATTTTAAGTTTGGATCAAGCCATCGAGTTTATTGCAGAAGACGAGTTGGTGGAAGTGACGCCGAAAAGCATTCGCCTGCGCAAGATGGAGTTGGATGCGGATAAACGCGCCAGTATGAAGAAGAAATTGGAGGGGGCGAGGGAGGGATAGCGCGGTGAAGTTCGACTTGGGCAGCGAGATTTTACAAAATTTGAAGCATCGTCGTGCCCAAGTCGAACTTCACACTGAACGTCTTCTTGACTTTTATGGCGGATTATCTTATTTTTCCAATCACAAACGCGCCACAAAATCTTACGCACAAAAATGGCTGAAAAGAACCGAACAAATTCTCGCGCGGCTAAAAAAAACCGGGTAAGGCTTGCGATTCGCAAAAAGGTCGAGGATTACTTGGAACATCTGCAAGCTCAGGGCTTATCGATTCAATCGGCCTACATTTTTGGTTCGCAAGTAGGCGGCGGCGGGGCCAATCAATGGAGCGACATCGATCTATGTGTGATCTCAAAAAACTTTGGCCCGCGTAAGGATGGCATCACCTACTTGTGGCGGCAATTACGCAAACAAGATGTCCAAGCCGGCATCGAGCCGGTGGGATTTCATCCAAAAGAGTTTACGGATGACATTCCGTTAGTCTGGGAAATTCTGCGGCGGGGCGTGAGGATTGTTTAGGTAAAGGAAAATATAAATAGCGCGGCGAAGTTGCGGGCCGCGCTTGCTGGCGAGGAGGCGGATGATTGTCCTGAAAGGACAATGTGAAAATAGCCCGCGATTGATCGCGGGGAATGGGATGGCCTCAACTAGACGTCATCCCGAAAGGGACTATTGAAAAAAGCGCGCGTGGCATGATAAACGTTTTGTTCATTCGTCCCTGTGGGAGGGGTGAGGTGCTTTGGGGTCATGTTTTCCCACCAATAAATTGGTGGGCTATGGTCGCGGCCTCCTTGACGGGACGAATAGCGTGGCGAAACTTGCGACTGGGCACGCGGCTTCTTAGTATTTGAAAAATTTTTTGTTCGAGATGAATTTACTGCCCGGGCACTCGGGGTGCCTGGGCAGTTTCAATTTCATGGCATCCAGTTTCACCTCGGCCAAATGAATGTTCTGCTCGTCTCTCGTGATCACCACGTCCCAGCGCTGATTTTTGGCACGGGTTTTTTGAAACCAATTCCAGAGAATGGTCGCCGTTTGCACGCCGGCTTGCAAGGCGTTCATCCGTTCGGCGCGGCTCTCTGGGGCCACTTCGTTGGGCAATTCGATTTTGAAGGCAAGCTTTTATTTTCTTTTCCCTTCTTTATACAGCTTCTTATGCGCCGCATGAATTTTTTTCCATCGTTCTTTTTCCTGCAATTCAGCAACTTTGTCCTCTTTGCGATGCAAATACGCGACTTCCTTCTGCAATTTCTGATAACTTTGGTAGCGATCCGCAGCCAGCGTGCCGTCAGTGATGGCTTGTTGCACCGCGCAGCCGGGCTCCGGGCCGTGCTGGCAATCGCGGAAGCGGCATTGCTGCGCCAATTCGGTGATGTCGTCAAACGCATCTTTGAGGCCTTCATCGCCACCCCAAATTTGCAGCTCGCGCATGCCGGGCGTGTCCATCAACAAGCCGCCGGCCGGCAGCAGAATCAGCTCGCGACGCGTGGTGGTGTGCCGGCCGCGACTGTCGTCTTCGCGCACTTCGCGGGTCTGCAGAATTTCTTCGCCGAGCAGATGATTGATGATTGTCGATTTGCCGACGCCGGAAGAGCCGAGCAGCGCGCCGGTTGTCCCTTTTTTAATATACGACATTAACTCGTCCAAGCCCTGATTATTAAGCGCGCTCATGACGATAATCGGCACCCCGAGCGCGATCGAATCCACTTCTTGAATAACCTGCGCGATATCATCACAAAGATCAACTTTGTTCAGCACGATCACCGGCTTGGCGCCGCTTTCCCACGCCACGACGAGATAGCGTTCCATGCGGCGCAAATTGTAATCGCCATCCAATCCCGACACTAAAAACACCGTATCGATATTGGCGGCGACGATTTGTTCTTCGGTTTTTTTGCCGGCGGCCTTGCGGGAGAACTTGCTTTTACGCGGCAAAAAATCGTAAATCGTCGCTAGATTTTCCTCGCGCGGACGGATGACGACCCAATCACCGACGACTGGCAAATCATCCTTGCCGCGCGCGGCGTATTGCATTTTGCCGGTGGTTTCCGCGCGCTTCTCCCCGTGCTCGGTGTAAAGTTCGTATTGCGTTTTGTGCTGCACCGCCACGCGCCCGACGCTATAACCTTGTTCAGCAAAGGGCGCGAAATTGTTGGCAAAAAATTCGTTCCAGCCGAAGGATTCTAAATTTTGCATGATGACATCGTGTAACGTGTAACGGTTAAATTTTGGACCCGATTAGATAAATTTAAACGATTGCCGTCACATTTGCAAGATGCAATTTGCGGCTTATTCCGGATCAAAAAAACGATCGAAGTGAATCCAAATAATACGCGCGGTGCGATAGGTAAACGGGATGAACGGGACATACAGCAGCAAAGCCGGAAACACGATCAAATATTCCGACCACGATTTCCAGGTTGACACCCAAAGAACCAGGCTCAAGAAGATCGGGAGGCTGAGGCCGTAATAAACATACAGCGCGCCGAGAAAATAGCCCTGCTCGCGGCGAAAGGGCAAATGGCAAATCTCACACTGCTCGTTCATTTTGAACAGGGTGCGATAAATTTTTCCCTGCCGGCAGCGCGGGCACAAGCCTAATAAAATTGCGGTGCTTCGCTTGACGTTCATTTATAAGACGTGTTTCAAAGTTTTGACCGTGAGCGGTATTCCCAAGCTTGTACAAGCTTTTGTAATGGCTGCATAATAAGGTTGCCAACCACGCGTGCGCCGGGGCAGCGCGTAAAAAATCACTTGTGAGGCTTGACCGGCCGCCAGTTGTTTTACCATGGTAGGCACTATTTTGTCGACCTCACTGGCGCGCAACACGTGATCATACCACGGGATTCTCTCGTGCGGTTTCAACAAACCATATTTCCCCGACAAAATCAAAAGCGGCTGCTGCCGGCGTTGACTTTCTTGCCACACCCAACGCAGGCGGCGACTCAAGTAGCGTTCGCGCGCCGGAAGCAATTCCGTTGTACGGCGCTTGCGTTTGCTGCAAGTCGTGCAAAGATATTCCATTCACCAACTTCCCGAAGCGCCGCCGCCGGAAAAACTGCCGCCCCCGCCGGAGAAGCCGCCGCCTGATGAGCTGCCGCCGGATGACCATGACCAGCCGCTGCTCGCGAAGCCACCGCCGCGGCGAGACGACCGGCCGCTTTTCGATTTGGCGCCGGCGGATGCCACTTGCCATTTTTTCGCCCATTTTTCCGTGAGTGCTTTTCCTTTATTGCTTTTGGCAAACCAAAGCTTGAGCGTGGGAAAACCGAGCAAGTAGATGGCGAGCAAGATCCCGCCGATTTTTACACCGAGGCTGATCATCGGAAAAGTCGCCCAAAATGGCGTCAGAAAAGCGTACATGATCCAACTGATGGCGCCTTGCAGGGAGAGGGCGATGACCGTGAAGATGCCGACAACAAAAATAAAAATGCCAAAGAAAAGCAACCGAAACATGAAGTCCGGCTCGTTCCCTTTGGTTGCAGCGGCCGTGTAGGAGCCGTTAATGGCGGCGAGAATCGCGGCGACGCCATCGCGAATGCCGGCCTCATAATCGCCGTCGCGAAAGCGCGGCACGATTTCATTGCGGATGATCTGGCCGCACGTGATATCCGGCAAGTCGCCTTCGAGGCCGTCGCCGACTTCGATACGAACCTGGCGATCGTCGCGGGCGATTAGCAGCAATACGCCGTTGTCGTTTTCTTTTTGGCCGAGCTTCCAGGTTTCCACCACTTTGATGGAGTACTCTTCCAAAATCTCGCCTTGCAAACTTGGAATCGTCAGCACCACGACTTGATTGGAAGTGGAGTCCTCATGCGTTTGCAATAACACTTCCAGCGCATTGAGTGTCGATGCTGAAAGCAAATGCGCGTTGTCATTCACATGGCCGGCGAGAAAAGGAACCTCGAGGGACTGGGCGTGAAGGGTTAAACCGCAAGCCAAGGCAAAAGGCCAAAAAAAATTTCTGATGAAATGGCAAGCAGTCATTGCGTCAGTGGGGAATCGACAGATGAAACGGCGAGCACGCAGCACAGATTATCCCCCGATCCGCAAAGAATCCGGTAGTTCATCACGATCGTCGGGCCGGCGCGCGACCTCGCGGTTCTGCAGCAAGAGGCCGCATTGTTGAATCGCCGCAAGCAAGCCTTCCGCCGGCTGTCCCGCGCGAATCGCGTTGACGACCCGTTGCACGATCTCCTCCCATTCGGCTGGTTGCACTTTGGCATTGATGCCGGAATCGCCGACAACCAGCACGCGATGTTCCAGCAGGCTGATGAAAAGCAAAATGCCGGTGCGGTCGCGGGTGTTGAAAACTTCCTCCGCAATGAAAGCCTCTGCGGCGCGCTGGGAGACGCGCAAATCGAGCAGCTCCTTTCCGGCAAATAACCGCGTCAGCGCCGGAACGAAATCGACCAGCAGGAAGCCAACGCCGGCGGCCAGGACGATGACAAAGGCGATGGTCAAAAAATCCGGGAACCAAAACGAGGTGAAACGGCGCAGGAGCACCAGCGCGCCGAGCGCCGCGAAGGCAAAGAGCAACGCCGCGCGCCACGCCGCATCTTCGTAGTTGTCACTGCGTTCGACCACATACGGCACGATTTCGCCGGAAGTTTTTCCTTCCGCCGCATGCACCGCCGCCGTGATGCGATCGCGATCGGCCGCGCTGAATAAACGAGAAGCAAGATTTGGCATAGGATAAATCGGTTCGTTGCGTTCCCCCGGTTGTCACTTTCTAATTTTTCACAGTGAAACTTGTTGTCCGGATCGCAACACCCACGCCTGCGGATGATGAGTGAAGCCGACATGCGGATAATATTTTTCCGCCGCCGGCGCCGCCAGAAGAATCACCGTCGCTTGCGGCGCGGCAGCTTGCGTCAAGCGCATCAGTTCTTTGCCCAGACCCTGGCGTTGGTGCGAGAGCCGCACTGCCAGGTCGGACAAATACGTGGCGTAGGTGAAATCGGTGAGCGAGCGCGCCATGCCAACCAGCAAATCTCCGTCCCATGCGGTGATGACAAGATTGGCATTTTTCAGCATCAGCCGCATGCGCTCGCGCTCATCGACGGGCCGCCGCTCGCCCAACGTCGACGCGCGGTAAAGCTCGATCACCGCGTCGAGATCTAAATCGTTGCCGGTTTTGTAGGTGATCATTTATGCCACCGTAGCGCCGAGCGGTTCAAAACAAGCGCGACGGTTGGTGCAATCCTGTGGCGAGACCGGCCGATCATCCGGGCCGACGACGTGCAGGGTTTTGAGGCAAAAGCACGGCGTGTAATCGTTCGGATTGTATTCGGCGTTGGTATGTTGCAACCCCGGCACGTAATTCGCGCGTGTGCGAAGATTGCTGCAAATAGGCTGGGAGTTTGAGGTGGCCATAAAAACTCCTTGAGATTTTAGTCAATTCATTTATTGCCAAAATAGCAAATTTATCCCGGCTTTGCAAATGGAAAATGCATTGTAAAACTTAAAGCGCAAGCAACAATTCCGCTATTTCACCGCCCGGGCGCTCATTTTATCAGATTTGTTCAATCCGGCAAATTCGCTATAGCTCACAGAATTAAGCGCCCGGACGATACTGAATATTTGCAAGTGAAAAACGTAAAATCAAATCACCAGCTTGCTCGCGCTGTGCACTTCGCCCTCTGCTCTACGCTCCCTCCGGCCCAATCATTTTCTCCGGCTTGACGATTTCGTCAAATTTTTCGCCGGTCAGGATGCCGAGCGCGATGGCAGCCTCGCGCAGCGTCGTGTGTTCTTTATGCGCCTTTTTGGCAATCTTGGCGGCATTGTCATAGCCCACATGCGGATTCAACGCCGTCACCAGCATCAACGAATTATCCACATGCTTTTTGATATTATTCACCAACGGCTCGATGCCCTCGGCGCAATGCGCGTTGAACATCTCGCAGGCGTCGGCGATGAGCCGAATCGATTGCAGCAGGTTGTAAATGATCACCGGCTTGAACACGTTCAGCTCGAAATTGCCGGAAGCGCCGCCAATGTTGATCGTCGTGTCATTGCCGATCACCTGCGCCGCCACCATCGTCATCGCTTCGGATTGCGTCGGATTCACTTTGCCGGGCATGATCGAGCTGCCAGGCTCATTTTCCGGAATGGCGATTTCGCCGATGCCGGAGCGCGGGCCGGAGGCCATCCAGCGGATGTCGTTGGCGATTTTCATCAACGAGCAGGCCAGCGTTTTCAGCGCGCCGCTGGCCATCACCAAGGCATCGTGTGCGGCCAGCGCTTCAAACTTGTTTTCTGCCGTGACGAACGGGCAGCCGGTGAGTTCGGCAATTTTCGCCGCCGATTTCACGGCAAAATGCGGATGCGTGTTCAGGCCGGTGCCAACCGCCGTGCCGCCGAGCGCCAATTCATATAAATGCGGCAACACCATCTCCAGACGCTGCAAGCCGTGATTGAGCTGCGTGACGTAGCCGGAAAATTCCTGCCCCAGGGTGAGCGGCACCGCATCCATCAAATGCGTGCGACCGATTTTGATGATATTTTTAAATTTTTCCGACTTTTCCGCCAGCGTGTCGCGGAGTTGCGCGACCATCGGAATCAGCCGGCGATGCATCTCATGCACCGCCGCAATGTGCATCGCCGCCGGGAACGTGTCATTCGAGGACTGCGCTTTGTTGACGTCGTCATTGGGGTGAATCGGTTTCTTGCTGCCCATTTTGCCGCCGGCCATTTTGATGGCACGATTCGAAATGACCTCGTTCGCATTCATATTGGTTTGCGTGCCGCTGCCGGTTTGCCACACAACGAGCGGAAAATGCTCGTCGAGTTTTCCCGCGATCACTTCGTCGGCGGCTTTGACGATGAGATCGGCTTTCTCCGCTGGCAGCAGCCCCAGCTCTTTATTCACCAGCGCCGCGGCTTTTTTAAGAATGCCGAAGGCCCAAATCATCTCGCGCGGCATGCGCTCGCCGCCGATCTTGAAATGAATCAACGACCGCGCCGTCTGCGCGCCGTAATATTTTTCATCGGGCACTTGCATCTCGCCCATGCTGTCGGTTTCGAGGCGGTGGGACATGGTGGCTCTCCTCAATAGTTTTATAGTTGAAATTGACCGGTCACTCCGAGCGCCCGGTCAATCAATTTATTTTCAAGCAAGATACTTTGTAGTAAGATACTTGGGAGTATCTTAAGAATCAAGTCATTTTCAAGCTTGTGAATTAATTAAAGTTAATGTCTTTGTATTTATATGATCGTTTTGTAAATTAACCCCACCACCGCAGCGGTGATTGCTGACAATGCGGAAGTGAGATTCTTATTACCGCGCAGTTGTGCGATATGCGGCGCACCGAGAAACATCCACAAGAAGCGCGAAACGAATGTAACTCATGTGGTGATGAATGCGCCTTAGTGGTGAATGGGGTTTGCAGAAAAACCACGGTACATGAGTACAAGTGTAATCTTTCTGCCGGCCACAAGCAACATTTACCCCAACGCCAAAATTTCTTGTTGATTAAAACCAGTCACCGCCGTATTTTGAAGAATATGAAAAAGGTTCTTCTCATTCTTTTGCTGGCGGCGCTGGAAGCCGCCGCGCAGAGTCAAATGCAAGTCGTCTTTCGCGGCATCATTTTAGATGATTCCGTGGGCACCGCGCCGTTGTCGCAGCCGCTGGGCATGGATATCGATCCCGACGGCAATCTTTATATTGCCGACACCGGCCGCAATCGCATTGTGAAGTGTGATCAACGCGGCCATTTGCGGCGCGAAGCCGGCGGGTTTGGTTTCGACAAGCAGCAATTCGACCGCCCCGTCGATGTGTGGGCGGGGAACGGTTTGGATGTTTTCGTGGTTGACTACAATAATCAGCGCCTCGAGCGTTATGACAAAGATCTTAATTATATTTCGTCGTATTATTCCGACGAGTTGCAGGAAGAGTCGCAGCAATTCGGTTATCCGGCGGCCGTGGGATTGTCGGCGAACGGCGAAATTTTTTTGGCCGACCATGAATTCAATCGCGTCCTGCGCATCGACTCCTTTGGCCAACCCAAATCGAGCTTCGGTGATTTCAACTGGGGCGAGGGTCGCTTGTCACGTCCGGCAAAAATTTTCATCACGGCGCATCGGGAAATTTTTGTGAGTGACTCCACCGCGGACGCCATGGTGGAATTTGATGATTATGGCAATTTTGTGCGGCGGCTCGGTGAAGGGATTTTGCGCGATCCGGCGGGAATGGCCGGGCTGCGAGCAGAGGGCGGAGGGCAGAGGACGGATGGTTTTTTGTTCGTGGCCGATCGGGGAAATCATCGGGTCGTTTGTTTCAACCGTGAGGGCGAAAAGATTTTTGAGTTTGGTAAACGTGGCCGCGCGCCCGAGCAATTCCTGTTTCCGGCAGATGTCGCAGTGGCCGGCCAGCGCCTTTTTGTTTTGGACACCGGCAATAATCGCGTGCAGATTTTTGATTTGAAGCTGGAGAAAGAGTAGTTTTGTAGTAGCCCCATGGGCTCCAATTTCATGATTGACAAAAAAGTTTTGTTTATTTCGCCCCGTTTGCGCTTAAAGGCGCTACTACAAACTATCCGCTGTTGGCCACTCTTAGCCGTTGGGCTATTGCATGCCGTCTTTGTTTCTGATCTGGTTTCACAAACGCTGCCGTATTATCCTTATTCTCTTACGCAGCGCCGACTCGTTCTCGCCTTCCCAGCCGATAGCACTTCTATCGTCTTGCCGAACAGTTTTATCATCGCCAATTCCGATACGTTAAAGTTGGGAAGCCGCATTTTGCAACCTGGCCGTGATTATCGCCTCAACTATCGCCATGCGATTTTGCAACTGACAACTGATAACTGGCGGCCGGCAACCGGCGACTCCTTGACTTTGACATATCGCGTTCTGCCCATTACATGGCCGCGCCAACTCGCGCTTTTTCATTTGACCAAACCGGCAGCGAAAGATTCGGCTTTGCCGGTGGCGAATATCGTCGCGGCAACTCCGCCGGACAATTGGCGCGAAAATTTCGGCACGAATCTTTCCAAAAGCGGCAGCTTGACGCGCGGCGTGAGTCTCGGCTCGGAGCAAGGTTTGAAAGTGGATTCCGGCTTGCGTTTGCAACTGGCCGGCAAGCTTTCCGATAAAACCGAAGTTGTCGCCGCGCTCACCGATCAAAACACGCCGATTCAGCCGGAGGGCAACACGCAAACGCTGAATGAGATCGACAAGGTTTTCGTGCAGCTCAAAAGCGAACGCTTCACGGCGACGTTGGGCGATTTTCAAATTGAGTATGGCGGCAGCGAATTTTCCCGTTACAGCCGCAAGCTGCAAGGCGCCAAAATTGCCGTCGGCAACGCGGAGCAACCGGAAAATTTTCAACTGCAGCTTTCCGCCGCGGTGTCGCGCGGAAAATTTACGACCAATCAATTCAACGGCATCGAAGGCAAGCAGGGACCGTATCAATTGCAAGGTGATCGCGGCCAAATCGACATTCTCATTTTGGCCGGCACCGAGCGCGTGTGGCTCGACGGCCAGCCGTTGACGCGCGGCGAGAACAATGATTACGTGATCGAATATTCCAACGGCCAGCTCACGTTCACGCGCAAACGGCTGATCACCAGTGACTCGCGCATCACCGTCGATTTTCAATTTTCCGACGAGCGCTTTCGGCGCAATCTGTACAGCGCGCAAGGCGTGTTCACCGGCTTCAATGAAAAGCTCAAATGGCAAACGACTTTGCTGCGCGAAGGCGATGATCAGGACAATCCGCTCAGCTTCAC
>JAJVHT010000137.1 GCA_022072515.1 bacterium | reverse complement strand
TGGTGGATTTTTGGGCGGAATGGTGCGGCCCGTGCAAAATGATTGCGCCGGCCGTGGCGGAGCTGGCGAAGGAATATGAGGGCCGCGCGAAGATCGTGAAGCTGGATGTGGATAGCAATAATCAAACGGCCTTCACGTACAATATTCGCAGCATTCCGGCGTTACTCATCTTTAAGAACGGCAAAGTGGTCGATCAAATCGTCGGCGCCGTGCCGAAGCAGAAACTCAAAGAAAGATTGGAAGCCAATCTTTAAACCCGCAATCATGGGCGAGCCGTCTAAACGGCAATCGCACGATGCTCAAATAATTTTGGCCGAAGCCTCGCCGGACGGATGCGGGTTTCGGCCAACTGTTTTTTAAAACATGGCGAGTTCGAATCTCTACGATGTTCTCATCGCCGGCGCCGGACCAGCCGGACTCTGCGCCGCCCGGGCTGCCGCGCGCGCGGGCTTGCGCGTGGCTGTGTTCGAACGCAGCAAAGAGATCGGTTATCCGATTCATACCAGCGGCGGCAGTTGGCTGGCCGAGCTGCGCCAACTCGGCGTGCCGGAGCATTTCATGCATCCGATTCGCACCGGCAAATTTCTAGCGTCCGCGGCCAGTGCGAGCTTTTCTTATGATCCGCCGGTAAGCTGCATTTTGGATATTCGCGGCTTGTATCAATTTCTGGCGGCACAAGCGGCAGCAGCAGGCGCGGTGATTTTTCCCGGCGCCGGTATAACCCAGGCGATCATTCAAAATGATAAACCCATCGGCCTTGCCGTGCGGCAACACGGCGAATTCTTCGCACCGTTGCTCATCGACGCGACCGGCGTGGCCGGCGTACTGGCGCAGCAAATGAATTTGCGGGGGCCGATCACGCGGTACGGCTTGGGCGCCGAGTATGATCTGTACTGGCCCGCGTGGCCTGCTGACACCATCGCTTTGCTCTTTGGCAACCTGGCGCCGCAAGGTTATGGCTGGATTTTTCCGCACGGTGAATCGAGAGTGCGTATTGGAATAGGTGTCATTCATCCCGATACAAAGACCGAACCTCGACCTCTGCTCGATCAACTATTGGCTCGAAAGGAAATCGCTGGTTATCCTATTCGGCATTCTTCAGCACTCGAATTTCATCTGGGCATGATTCCCGCAACGCCGCCATTGGCAAAAACTTCTGCTGCCGGCTTGTTAGTGGTTGGCGATGCCGGCGGTTTGCTGTCGACTTTGTTGGGTGAAGGCATCCGTTTCGCGATGGATATTGGCCGCCTGGCCGGAGAAGTTGCCGTAGCCGCGCATCGCGCCGGGCGCTTCGACGCGGTTTTTCTTCAGGATTTTGATCAACGTTGGCGCGCGCAATACGGCAAATTGTTTACGTGGGGATACGAAATCAATCAACGGCTGGCGCGTTATGATGATGCCGCCTGGAATGACAAGATTAATTTGCTCGCTCAATTTCCGCCCGAGGCGATTCCGGCGCTGCTCAAGGGCGAGCTTTCGGCCCCGATATTGCTGGCGCTACTGTGGCGTTTTCGCCAACAGTTCAGCACCAAAATGTTACAGTATTTGTATAAAAATATCTGGAAAAAGGCTTGATTTTGAAACGGTATTTATATATCTTTTAACGTTTTGCGACACACTATGAATTTCATCTTAGGAATGGCATCATGTTGGTTTTGATTATGGCCGGGGGCGCAGGAACGCGTTTTTGGCCGAAGAGTCGGGAGCGTCGCCCCAAACAATTGCTCCCCATTGTCGGCGAGGGGACAATGTTGCAAAACACCGTGCAACGTCTGTTGCCATTGGTGCCGGCAGAGAATATTTTCGTCATCAGCAATCAGGTGCAATATGCCGGTATCGTCGAGCAATTGCCGGTGTTGCCGGTGGAAAATATCATCGTGGAGCCGCGCCCCAAAAATACGGCGGCGTGCATCGGACTCGGGGCGATTTTATTGCAGCAGCGCGATCCGAACGAAGTGATGGTGGTGCTGCCGGCGGATCATCTGATTGATGACGACGCGGTCTTTCGGGAAACGTTGCTGAACGCGAGCAAGATTGCGGCGGAAGAAGACGTGCTCATTACAATCGGCATTCAGCCGACTTATCCCGCAACAGGCTACGGTTACATTCAGTTTAGTGACAGCAAGATTTCGGTTGGGCCCGCGACAGCATACCGCGTTAAAACGTTTGCGGAAAAACCCAACCTCGACACCGCCAGAAGTTTTTTGGACAGCGGCGACTTTTTGTGGAACAGCGGCATCTTCGTGTGGCGGCTGCCGGTTATCATGGCGCAGCTGGAAGAACATCTGCCGCATCATTACGACGGCTTGCGGGAAATTTCGCGCTATCTCGGCACCCCCGAGCAAAACGCCATCATCGATCGCGTCTATCAGCAGATCAAAAGCATCTCGATTGATTACGGCGTGATGGAAAAGGCAAAAAATGTCGTCGTGTTGCGCGGGCAATTTCACTGGAACGATTTAGGCAGTTGGGATGAAGTTTATAAATTGTTGCCGAAAGACCAGGATTATAACGCGCTCGGCGGCAACCACCACGTGTTGTTGGATAGCAACGGCTGCCTCATCGATGTGCCCGGCAAAACGGTTGCGGCGGTGGGTCTCAAAGATTTGATGATTGTCGAAACGGAAGATGCGTTGTTGTTGTGTCCGCGCAGCCGCGCTCAGGAAGTGAAGGATTTGGTGGAACTCATCAAAAGACGTAAGCTGCAACATCTACTATGAAAGAAGACGAAATCCTTTCGGGATTAGAGAAATTAGTTGAAAGCTTAAGCATTCAGTTGCGATATGAAAAGGGGGACTTTGCCGGCGGCTATTGTGTGCTCAAAGATCAGCGCATGATGATTGTTAACAGCGCGCTCACCCCGGCGATGCGCATCAAAGTGTTGGCGCACGAATTGGCCGCAATGCCGCTCGATGATATTTTCATCATGCCGGCGCTGCGCGAAGTGATCATGGAAGCCGCCCCCAATTTCCTAGCGAAAAATGAACCTCGGGGTGAATCCCCCGACAACCCCGACCTTGCTGCGGCGCCTTTAGCCAATCCCGTTGGGGCCGAATCCCTTACCACCATAGCAAACTAACATCGTAGGAGGCGACATGGAAAAAGTTGAACTGGTGTCTTATTTCAATGAGTCGCTGTTTATTCCCGCCCTGCGGGCCAAAACCAAGGATGGCGTTTTAGAAGAACTTGTCGACTGTTTTGTCGAAGCCAAATTTTTGCGCAATCCCGCCATTGCGCTCGAGATGGTGCACCGGCGCGAGCAGCTCGGCAGCACCGGTATCGGCCACGGCATTGCGATTCCGCACGGACGAACGACCGCGGCGCCGGAGGTGATGATCGCGTTCGGCCTTTCCAAAAACGGCATTGACTGGCAGGCGATGGACAATAAACCGGTGCACCTCGTCTTTATGGTGCTTGCCCCCCCGCAAGAGTTGAACAACCGCTATCTCCCCGTTCTTGGCCGTCTCGTCGAAGTGCTCAGCGAACCACATCATCGTGAAAAATTTCACTCCGTAACCACATATTCCGATTTTATCAACCTTCTCAAAAGCTAATGTCAGGCAAAATTAAAACTCAGATTGAATTCCTGGTGGCGCTGCAAGACCTCGATATCATGATCAAGGAAATCGAGGAAGTGAAGGAATTGGGCTTTGAAGTCAATGGCGAAGGCTCAGCGGCCTTGATCAGCGCGCGCGAAGAACTGGTGCAGAAGATCAAAAAGCCCATGCTGGCGGCTTACGAGCGCTTGCGCAACCGCTACAAACGCGCCATTGTGCCGGTGAAAGACGACAACTGTCTCGGCTGTTTTATGAAGCTGCCCACCTCGATTACCGCACACGGCCGCACCGACAAGGAAGTGCTCGTCTGTGAAAATTGCGGTCGAATTCTTTATTGGCTGTCGTAGGCATTTCTGCTCAATTGCGAGTATCCGAATTTACCGAATCAAATGCCGGCTACACGGCGGAATGATTTGGTGAAGGCGGATATTTTGTTTTTGGAGATTGGGGCGTGGGTATTTACAACCCCCGCTCATAAATCCGGTAGCGTTTGTATATTTCCGCGCCGAGAAGTTTCATGCCGCGATTAATGGCAACGTTGCTTTCCAAAGTCCAGGAAAATTCGCCGGCATGAAACCCTGCCGCGACGCCGTGGCGAAACGTTTCCATATACAGCGTCGCGCCGAGGCCGCTGTTGGATTGCAGCTTGCGCACGACGCCGAGTGTGATCACCCGCACATGCTGAATCGAACGCTTGTAATATAGAACTTTAAGCAGCCCAAACGGCAAAAGCCGGCCGTTGATTTTTTTGAGTGCGACATTATAATCCGGTATCGACAGCGAAAACCCTACCGGCTCGTCTTCTTTTTCTACCAGCAAAACCAGGCGGGGATCGACTACCGGTTTCAAATCTTTGGCGAGAAATTCAAACTCGGCATCGGTCATGGGTACAAAACCCCAATTGTTGCTCCAGGCGTCGTTATATATTTTTCTGACGCGCTCCACTTCACCCCAGAAATCTTTCATATTCATTGTGCGCAAGCGAATATGTTCTTCCCGCAAAACACCTTCGCCGACACGCAAAATTTTTTCATTGATGCCGTGCTGATCCGTCATCCACCAGGCGTAAAGATCCATGGCTTTGCCGAAGCCGGCTTTCTCGATCAAATCGACGTAGTAGGGCGGGTTGTAAGTCATCAAAATCGCCGGCGGCGAATCAAAACCTTCCACGAGCAAACCCCACGTGTCGTTGCTCGAATAGTTGGCCGGACCGCGCAAGGCCATCATCCCTTTGGCCCGCGCCCAATCCGCCACCGCTTCCAGCAGCGCTGTGGCGACCGCCTGATCATTGCTTGTTTCAAAAAAACCGAAGAAGGCGCAGCGTTCGTTATGAAACTTGTTATGATTATTATTGAGAATCGCCGCAATACGCCCGACCGTTTCGCCGTTGCGGCGGGCAAGAAAAAAATCCGCTGCCGAGTGTTGAAAAAAAGGATGGTGTTTTTTATCGAATAATTTCTTTAAATCCATAATCAACGGCGGCACCCACTGTTGATCCCTTAAGGCCGGATAGATTTTCCAGGGCAATAACATGAATTCGCGCCAGTCACGCGAAGTGTTGACGGGAACAATTTCAACCTTGGACACGACGAGTTTCTCCTTCCTCTCCTTTTTTATAAAAAAATACCCCGACCCTTCTTTGCAAAAGAAAACTCGGGGCACGATTTTCTGAATGATCCAGCTTGACGCTTTTGCAAAAGATTCAGTTACGGAATTAAGCCAAACTCCCGGCCGAGCCGCGCAAAAACTTGCAACACATGCTCTAACTCGGTTTCGGAATGCGTCGCCATGTAACTGGTGCGAATGCGGCCTTGCCCCGGTGGCACTGCCGGCGTAATCACGGGGTTCGCAAAAATGCCGTTCTCAAACAACAATTTCCAAAACGCGAATGTCTTCATATCGTCGCCCACCAAAATCGGAATAATCGGCGTTTCGGATTTGCCCGTATCGAAGCCGAGCGCGTCAAAACCGGATTTCATTTTGCGCGCATTTTGCCACAACGACTCGATGCGTTGCGGTTCTTGCTCGATGATGTCGAGCGCCGCAAGCACCGTCGCGGTCGCCGCCGGCGGCATGCTTGCCGAAAAAATCAGCGTGCGCGAGTGATGTTTGATGTAATCGATCACATAGGCATCCGCCACAATAAATCCGCCGATCGACGCGAACGACTTGCTGAACGTGCCCATGACAATATCGACTTTATTCTCGAGACCAAAATGTTCCGCTGTGCCGCGGCCGTGCTTGCCCAACACGCCGATCGAGTGGGCATCGTCCAGCATAATACGCGCGCCGTATTTCTCAGCCAATTGAACGACTTCCGGCAAAGTGATAATGTCGCCTTCCATGCTGAACACGCCGTCAGCCACGATGAGCTTGCCATCGGATTTTGGATACTTTTTCAGCAGGCGTTCGAGGTCGGCCCAATCATTGTGTTTGAATTTGATCGTTTTGCCGAACGACAAGCGGCAGCCGTCAACAATGCTGGCATGATTGGCGCGATCAGTGAAAATCAAATCATCTTTGCCGGCAATGGTGGCAATGGCGCCAAGATTGGTTTGGAAGCCGGTGGAAAAACACAACGCCGCTTCGCGTTGCATGAATTTGGCCAGCCGCCGTTCTAATTCTTCGTGCAGCGCCAGCGTGCCGTTCAGAAAACGCGAGCCGGTGCAACCGGAGCCAAATTCCTCCACCGCTTTGATCGCGGCTTGTTTGACCCGTGGATCTTGTGTCAAACCGAGATAATTGTTCGAGCCGACCATCACGAGCTTTTTGCCGTCAATGACGACTTCAGAGTCGGCTCCGGAGGCGATGGCTTTAAAATATGGATACCATCCCTCGGTTCTCGCCTGTTGTGCACGCGTGAAGTTACGACACTTTTCAAAAAGGTCCAAACTTATCCTCCTCGGATTTATTTCCGGAGTGTCCCGCGCTTTCTGTGAAAGCGTATTTCAGGCCTGTCGGGATTGCCGCACTCCGTTGATTGATGAATAAACTCTTACTTGGGTGAAATATAAAATTTTTGCAACATACAAAAAAAAGTTTAAATTAGATAAATATACGGATTGACTTTTAAGAAAGCAAGCCTTATTCAGCCGTCAAGCCTCAGAGGTGACATGCGTACACTCATAACCGGAGCAACTGGATTTATCGGCAGTATTTTGGTTGATTCTCTGTTGGCGCGCGATCAACAAAAGCAAAATCGTGCAAACTCAATTTATTGTTTGGTTCGGCGCACCAGTTCGCTCGCGTGGCTGGAAAAATTACCGGTCGAATTCGTCCATGGCGATCTGTTCTCTGATGCAGCCTTGCTTCCGGTGTTGCCGGAGGTTTCGCAGGTTATTCATCTTGCCGGCGTCACCAAAGCGCGAACCGAAGCGGAGTATTTTCGTGCCAACGGCGAGGCGACGCACCATCTCTTGCAATTATGTGCGCGCCATGCCTCAAAACTGCAGCGCTTTGTTTATGTTTCAAGCCAAGCGGCGGCGGGGCCGAGCGCGGATGGTCATCTCATCACCGAAGAGGAAACACCGCGGCCGATTTCCATTTATGGCCGCTCAAAATTGGCCGGCGAAGCCGCATGCCAGAAATTTTGCCGCGAGCTGCCAATTACGATCATCCGCCCGCCGGCCGTTTATGGCCCGCGCGAAAAAGACATTTATCAATATTTCAAGCAGGTGAAAATGGGGGTGCGCTTGCGGCTCGGTCGGCGGGAGCGCCAGGCAAGCATGATTCATGCACAGGATCTTGTGAATGGGATTTTGCTCGCGAGCGAACATCCGGCCGCCGTGGGTGAGACTTATTTCATAACCAATCCCCAACCGTATGATTGGCATGAGCTGGGGCAAGCATTGGCCGCAGCAATGCAGAAAAAAACTGTTTCGCTCACCGTGCCGGAATTTGTCGCGCCGGTATTGGCGGCGTTCAGCGAATTGGGCGCAAAAATCACCGGCAAGCCGGCGCTGCTCAATTTTGATAAAATACGCGAGCTCCGGCAATATTATTGGGTATGCTCGGGTGAGAAAGCGAAGCAGCAACTCGGTTTTGTGCCGGCCATTTCAATTCAAGATGGGCTAAGAATGACGTGGCAGTGGTATCGAGAAAATGGCTGGTTATAACATGATCGACTCGACGACCCGGGAATTCCCGTGGCTGCCGGGAACAGACGCCGTCCGCCGAACGTTTAAATCCATGTGATTCGCACAATCCGTAAAACAACTTGGTCTATGCTAAAAAATATTTCGCGAATAATCATTGGTCTTAACTTGGGGCTTTCGCTATCTGGGCATGCCCAAGGTATGACAGCAGTCAATCATGACTCTCTTCATGCCAGAATCGTTTTAAGCGGAGAAAGTCAAGAGGCGCGCGCGCAATGGCTGCGCCGGCAAATTTTCGTGGATAACGTTCTCACCCAGAGCACGCTCATTCTCAGCGACACCACCCTGCTCTTTCGTATGCAGCCACAATCACCATTAAGCTTGAATCAATCACAACTTAAAGCGCTGGCACCTCGCCTCGATCCTATTGACGAAAAATTCCGTCGTGAACAGCTCAACCAGCCACCGATGTCGCCCCTCGGCACCCTTATCGGCAAAGGCCTAAAGTATCTCGCCGGGAAATTCGGGGGATCGCCGAATAATCCTCTCGCGATCATTCCGTCGGAAACGGAAGTCGAAGTGATGACGGTTTTGTGGAAAAAAAATGTCGCCACCTCAGTTGAAATTTACGCCAACCTGGACAGCACCAAGCTATCCGCAGCGGATTTGCAGCAGACGCTCGAGGTGATGACGGATCGGGGTCTGCTCGATCGCCAGCAAATTTCTCCGCGAAACGAATTCACCGTCTTGGGCGTAATTCCCATTGAAATGAGTGCCAAGAATCGCAAAAATCGTGAATACCTTTATCATGCCAATGTCAGCCGCCAGACCATGCTCACCTTTCTCGACGCGACGACGTTTACTTATCGCCTTGCTGCAACCGACAATCATTCTTTGATTGTCGATCATCTGCACAAACTGATGAATCGGTTGGTGGTGCAGGAAGACGATTGAGTGCTTTTCAAATCTGCACAGAACACCGCCCGCGTATCCCCGCAGAATCAAGGTTAACTTTATTCATCGTATCACCGCGCATTTTTGTATTTCTTCCAATCGCCTCTCCCCCGCTCTTGCAATCAGCTTGTAAAGATAAACCCCATTCGCCAAAACATCGCCGTCGGCGTCGCGGCCGTTCCAATACATGCGGTTGAAGCCGGCGCTGGCCGGCGCGTTTTCAAGCGTCGCGATCAAACGGCCGGAAAGTGTAAAAATTTTAATCGCCACGTTATCGGCCGGTTGCGTCAGGTAATAAGTAAATTCGGTCTCCTCACGAAAGGGGTTGGGATAATTCATCACCTCGCGCAGATGAAACTCCGTATCGACTTGCACTTCGGCGCGATAATAAGCCGGGTTGTCGCTGGCGTCGCGCGCAAAAAATTCAATCACGTGCTTGCCGCCGGTTAATTGCGGGCGATAAATCACCTCGGCGCGAACGGGGCCGCTTGGAATGCTCGTGAGTTGCAATTGTTCCCCATTGCCATAAGCGACGCTCTGCTCATTTAGAAAAACTTGCACGCGGCTCGTGTCGCTGATCGGCAACAAGCTGGTATCGAAAATTTTGCACCGAATGGTGGGGCGGGCCGCGACAAAATCACCAGCAAGTATGAGCTGATCGTCGAACGTGACTTCGAGTTGCGGCTTGGCTTGATCAGTTCGCACAAAAACGCCGAGCGTGGCCGAATTGTTGAATTCAACCGGCTCGACCAACTGATTGTCGGGATCGACTTCGACAAAAAAAAGATTGTCGCCGCGATTCCCTGGCGAGTTCCAATCCAAGGTAAAGCGCTGTGAGCTTTCCGGCGGCAGATTCGCCGTGTAAGTGGCGAGCGGCCGGCGGCCGCGTGCGGCGCGGGGATCAAATTGCGAAAACGTCACTTGCACATTTTCCGCCGCAGCCGCGCCCACGCTGTTGAAATGAAAAACATCGGCAGTCAAACGCACTTTTTCTCCTTCCAAAATCGTGTCCGCCGAAACGCTGACGACTGGCGTGCCAGTGGCGAAATCCGCGCTGGGCACAAAGCCTACCGCCCAACTCGTCAACACGGGCGCATCCATGCCGGCGCCGACGCGAAATGTCGCTTGTAAGCGTAGAAAGGGAAATTGGCGCGCATCAATATCCGTGAGAGCAATTTCGAGCGTGGTCAAATCCTTTTTCAGGACTTTCCATTCGTTGTCCAGAGCACCGCGCCCGAGAACAGAAAACTGCAAATCGCCACTCAACTGCAGCCCAGTGCCGGATGCCACTTGCCAGGCACGGGCCGGTCCAATCTCGACCGACTGATATGTTCCTACTTTCTGCCCCGTCAGAAGAGTAACGCCGCCGCTTTGATCATCCCAAAAAGTCGCGTTATCAAAAATGCCGTTCCGCAATTGCACACCGGATTGTCGAAACCCGGCAGCCGCGAACGAAACGTCAATCCCAAAGGAAGCCACTTGCCAGGCACCGGCGCGGTCGCCGTCCATGGCGCGGTTCCGCCAAAAGTAAAGTCGATCCTGCAAAGGTGCAGGGAGTTGCCAGCTTGTGCGCAACAATTCCTCGGCAATCGGCGGTGAAACGATTTTCAGCGAACTACTAAAATCCGCCGCCGTATCGATTTCGAAAAAATAGGTGCGCGTTTTTTCGGGCCGAATCGAGGGATTATAAACTCGCAGAATCGGCCGGTTCTCTTTCAACAATGCAAAATCTGCGGGGGCGGCAAGCGTAACCGAACTGGGCGCCAGAAAGATCGTGCGTTCGGCGGCATTGTTCACTTCATTGCTCTCAAAAATTTTCTGCGCACGATCCACTTCACTGCGAATTCGAAAATCGCCGCGATTACCGCGGCTCACCCAAGTCACCTCGAGACTGTCCCCCCACCCAACCGGTGCGAGGCGCGCTTGCCGTTGTAATTTCTCTGTGCCATTTTCGGCCGAAGTAATGGTCAGATCGATATCGACGGAATCCGTCGTCGCCAAACCGAAATTACGCACTTTCGTATCAATCTGCACTTGCAAATCATCCTCGGTTGGCGCATTCGGTGAAGCGGTTATTCCGGCCGGCGTTATCGCCAGATCCGGCGCGACCGGCGCCGCGAGCTGTAAAGCCGGGTCGCCAAGCAAGGTATACTGGTCAATAGTATTGATGTTGGTCGGCGAGGTGCCGAGCGTTTTCCACAAACCAATTTTCGCCAAAGTCGTTGCCACGCCGATATAGCGTACCGTATCGCGCGAAAAGCTGTGATACAAACTATCGAGCATAATGCCGTCTTGAAAACTGAAGCCGAAACCAGCCGTACCCCAAAATGCGATCGCGCCTTTATCCGGCGGCCGCAAGAAGGCTTCGCCAAAACAATTTTGATCGGCATTGGCGAAGCGCGCCGTATGACAAGTCATGCTGGCAATGAAAGGATAAACGTCACGATTGCGCAAACTCGCCACGTCAGCACTGACGAACATCAGCTCCCAATTTTGGCTGGCGGCGTGGCCGGAAAACGTCAGCATCACCGCGCCGGCATCGATGGCGTTGATAATCTCCGGCCGCAGCTCACCGATGACGCGATCCGGTGTGGTTTTGTAAATTCGCACGGCGCTGCCGCTGACCGGCTTGGCCAGAACATTGCGTGCAATCAAAGACTCAGACTGCCGGCGAAAGGTGTCCTGCTCAAAAGTGGTAACTCCGCCGTTGAGAAAAATAAAAGTTTTGTTCCATGCGGCGATTTCAGCGCGTTCGTAAAAAATAATTTTATCGATGAGCGTTTGCGCTTGTTCCAAAGTTTCAACCGGGAGACGCCCGACGAACATATCCGGTAAAAAATCATCGCCGCCGTCCAAACAGGCCAGTCGATTGTCGCTTGCCGGATTGCCGTAAGAAAAAATAAAATTG
>JAJVHT010000210.1:8363-11540 GCA_022072515.1 bacterium | reverse complement strand
TTATAATTACCGCCAACCGAACGGCGCACGAAAGATCGAGCCCAGTGGTATCGGCGGTTTGGGCGTGCGTTGGATGCTTGGGCACAGTTTCGCCCTGGATATCAACAGCACTTATCATTACGCCAGCAGCGACCGGCTGGATGCGATTCTGGGCGGCGGCAATGACCATTACGCCAGCGGACGCGTCGGATTCAGTTTCTTCCTGGGCTCACCCAAAGCGGCGCCGCCGCAAGAAGAACTTTTTTCGGAAAAGGAAATGGAAGATGATGCGGTGGAAAGTGGGATGATGAAAAATGCCATGATGGAAATGAATGCGCCGGATAGCACCGCGGCGCAGAAAGATGAATACGCCCGTCTCAAATCCAGGGTTGAGGCGCTCAAACAAAGCCTCGACAGCAAAGACAACGAAATCTCCACGCTGACCGCGACTTTGACCGAGAGCAAAGAACGCGTCGAACAGATACAAAATACGAGGGAATCGGTATCGCCTCCGGCTCCCAACAACAGCGATGCTCGCGGCATGTACGAGCAGGCGCTCAATAAATTTTACGCCAAACGGTACCAGGAAGCCGTGCAAATGTTCACGGATTTAACCGAGCAGTTTCCCAATCATCCGCTCGTCAGCAATTGTCACTATTGGATCGGCGAATCACAATTCCAGCTCGGCAACTACCAGGTGGCGATTGAAACGTTGAATCGGGTGCTTGAATTTTCGCAATCCCCCAAAAAGGATGATGCCCTGCTGATGCTGGGAAAATCTTATGCACAAATCAAGCGCCCGGAAGAGGCACGCAAGGCGTTCACGCGATTGATCCAGGAATATCCCAACAGTGAATATGTGAGTAAGGCCTCGGCGTTGCTCAGCCGGATGTAAAGTTCTCTTTGAAAAGGCGCTCCTGCAAGCATGGGCGTGGCGCGACGGAAGCCAGCGCCGACTGCGCTTCCTCGCGTCACGCGAACCTTCGCCGCAATCATGCGCCGGAGAGGTGAGGCCGGTGTGCTGCATCCACAAGGGCGTCCGGCTGCCACCAACGCAAGGAGATTTTCAAAAACAAAAAGGCGATTCCGCTTCGACAGAACCGCCCTTTTTCGCAGGTTCGAATACGAATTCACGCCGTCCGGCTCAGCTTCGTGACACCCGGCACGGCCACCGGCGGCACCGGCATGGGCCCGAAGCTAAAATTTTTCGGCGTGATATCGAGATCGGCG
This sequence comes from bacterium, assembly GCA_022072515.1. Lineage (GTDB taxonomy): Bacteria > Zhuqueibacterota > Zhuqueibacteria > Zhuqueibacterales > Zhuqueibacteraceae > Zhuqueibacter. Next base: position 10,331 of record JAJVHT010000210.1, on the reverse strand, counting down.
TTCAGAATTTCTTCCCACGTGATGGCTTGGCCGGTGTACGCGGCTTCGCGACCCATGATCGCCGACAACGTGCTCTCGGCAACTTGGCGGCCTTCATTAAGCGGTTGACCTTTGCGAATGCTGGCGATTAAGTCCGTGTGCTCTTGCACATAAGGGTTGGGCGGCGTTTCAACCTCCAATCGCCACGGTTTCGCCGCTTTGATCCACGATGAGGGATCAGCGGTGCCTTTGGTGCCGATCAAATATTCGTTGACGCGCGTGGCGGTGCCGTCGATCTGGCGGCACATGCTGAGCACGCGCGCGCCATTGGGATATTCGAATTCCAACGCGAAATGATCGAAGATGTGGCCGTAAGCCGGATCAACGCGAACCTGACGGCCGCCAACACCGACGGCTTTCACCGGATGCGCTTGCAGCGCCCAATTCGCGACGTCGATGTTGTGAATGTGTTGCTCGACGATGTGATCGCCGGAGAGCCAGGTGAAATACAACCAATTGCGCAATTGCCATTCCATGTCCGTCCAGCCCGGCTGCCGCGCATGCATCCACAACCCGCCTTGATTCCAATACACCTGCGCCGAAACAATGTCGCCAATCGCGCCGGCGTGAATGCGTTTCATTGCTTCGAGATAACCGAGCTGATGGCGGCGTTGGGTGCCGGCCACAATCGCCAAGCTTTTTTGTTTGGCTAAATCTGCGGAGGCGATCACCGCGCGCACGCCGGCAGGATCAACGGCCACGGGCTTTTCCATAAACACGTGTTTGCCCGCTTCTATCGCGGCTTGCAAATGAATAGGACGAAAACCCGGCGGCGTCGCGAGAATAACGAGATCGATGTCACTGGCGAGCACATTTTTATAAGCGTCGAATCCAACGAAACAGCGATCGTCGGTTGCTTTAAAGTGATCGCCGATGCTTTTGCGCAAATTTTCTTTGCATTGGGTGACGCGATCTGCAAAGACATCACCCAAGGCGACAATCTCGATGCTGGCAGAGGACTCAACACAATCTTTCGCCGCGCCGGTGCCGCGGCCACCGCAGCCGATGAGGCCGACACGAATGGTTTCGGCAGCGGCGAAGCCGTAGGCAAAATTACCTGACGCCAAGTAAGCCGCGGCCGCGGCAGTGGTTTTGATAAAGTCCCGGCGCGTTAACGGCACGCCGGAATTTTTTGCATTGAGTTTGTTTTCCATCGCATCCTCCTCGTCTGAATTTTAAAAAGAGCATTAATATAGTTTATGGCAAGGGCATTATTTGCGCTCATGGCTCACAGACGATGCGAAATCCCACGAACGTGGCATCCGACAACCACCATTTGCTCTTCGGCATTTGCGGGTCCGTCATGTTCCACGCTGGAACTTGCAGGGCGCGTATCTCGCAACTTAGTTGCTCGCTTTTGCTTTTGAAAGAACCGCCGGCGACTAGCGGGTTGCCATCGTTTCCCACCACCCATTCCGCCGCATTGCCCAGCATGTCATACAAATTCCAGGCGTTCGGTTGCTTCGTGGCCACCGGATGTGTTTTATCTTCGGCATTGTCCCAAAACCAGGCCGACTTCTCCAAGTCGGCGCGCGCAAGTTTTTCTGCCGTGCCCGCGCGACAGGCATATTCCCATTCGGCCTCAGTCGGCAAACGATATTTTTTGCCCGTCTTTTTCGAGAGCCACTGACAATATTCTTGCGCGGCGTGAAATGTCATGCTCAACGCCGGATAACCGCGATGGCCAAAACCGCGATCCGGTGCGCCGTAAGGTTTCGTCGGCCGCGCGACCGCATCCAGCTCGCCGATTTTTTGATTTTCATTGGTATCGAGCCGGAACGCATAAATGTCATATTCATCCCAGGTCACTTCGGTTTTGCCGATCCAGAGCGGTTTGATTTCGACCGCAGTTTTATTGAGCGAAATCGTTCCAGCCGGCAGCGGCACCATTTCAAATTGGACGGAAGTGCCGGGAATCGTTTCGACAAA
>JAJVHT010000210.1:2710-8263 GCA_022072515.1 bacterium | reverse complement strand
TTCAAATACTGGCAGCTCACGGTAATGCTCTCCAGCGGATTTTCCGGTTGATCATGCTCGACAAAATAATGTTTCAATCCGGCTTGTTGCGACTGCGCAAAAATTTTCCCGAAATCGATATTGCCCTTGCCGACCTCAACCATTTTTTGTTCTGCCGCCATGTCTTTGACATGGCACAGCGCAAAGCGGCCAGGATGTTTGGCAAAATAGGCGAGTGGGTCGGCGCCGGCTTTGATGATCCAATAAAGATCGATCTCTATCTGCACGAGCTGGGGATCGGTTTCCGCGAGCAAAACGTCAAACGGAATTTGTCCCTCGGTCGCTACGAATTCAAAATCATGATTGTGATAAGCAAATTGCAACCCGGCCTTTTGGCAGGCCTCGCCAAATTTGTTGAATGCGGCCGCCAATTTTTTATAATCATCGATGGTGCCGCGTTGCTCCGCCGACAACCAGGGGCACACCACATATTCGTGTCCAAGAATCTTCGCGGTTTCCACAAGCCAGTCCATTTTTTGCTCAAACACCGCGAGGCCTTGATGCGTTGCAGGCGCTTGCAGGCCGAGACGATTCAATAACTTCTTGATGTCCTTCGGTTTGCGGTCATAATAGCCGGCAAATTCCACTTCTTTATAGCCGGCTTGCGCGACTTTTTCGAGCGTGCCGGTAAAATCTTTTTCCATCAAGCTGCGAACGGTATAAAGCTGCACGCCGATTTTGGCGAGCGATTTTCCGGCCAGCACATTGGCGAAACTTGCATTGGCGAGCAGGCTGCCCAGGGTCGCGCCGGCGGAAGTTTTTAAAAACGTTCTGCGATTCATCATGGGGAAATTCCTTTGTTTCTTGCTAAAAGGGAAAGCCCAACGGATTTGTTGAGCGAGGTTTTACAACGGACGGATACGAATATTGCGATACCACACTTTGTCGCCGTGATCCTGCAGCACGATATGGCCCCGCCGATTGCGGCCATACTTCGGCATCGTCGCAAATTTGCTCGCCGCCACCCGCGCTTCCCAATCCGGGCTGCCGATTTCATATTCGACGATTTTGACGCCATTGAGCCAATGCTCGATGTGCGTGCCGTTAACGACGAGACGCACGGCATTGTATTCACCGATGGGGCGCGTCACCACGCGGCTGGCTTCGTGCAGCGCATAGTTGGAGCCGGCGGAAGTTTTGGTGTTGCCCCCGTCTTTGTGGTGTGCGTTGTCCAGCACTTGCATCTCCGGGCCGGTTTTCCAGGCATATTCATCATCCTCCGTCACCCAAAACATAATGCCGCTGTTACCGCCCTTGGCAATTTTCCATTCCAGTTGCAGCTCAAAGTTGCCGTATTCGGCGATTGTCATTATATCGCCGCCGCTATTCTTTTTTTTGCTGAAATACAGCTCGCCTTTTTTGGTGACCACCCACGCCGCCGGGGCATGATCCATTTTGAAACCGCGCCAACCCTCGGTGGTTTTGCCGTCAAACAACATTTTCCAGCCGGCCTGCTGTTCTTCCAGCGACAGCGTCGGCACTGTTGCCGCGCCGCAGCCGAACAGCAGCGCGCCCAAGCCGAGCAAAATGACGAGACGTTTCATGGGGCTCCTTTTTTATGAGAATCTCAATACCTGAATGATTTGTCAAACGATCCGGAAAATTTTAAACCGACTTAATTTTTTCGGGGCATAAGATACCATATCCATTTAAAAAATGCAACTGAATAGTTACAATTTTAAAAAGAAGTTGAAATTCGTGTAATTATTTATTATCTTGCCATCGTTTCAGAATCGCGTGAGATAAAATCAAGCTGAAAGCCGAGGCTGCGGCGACAGTTATCCTTCCATATTATGCACCAGATCCGGGTCGAGGTTCTTCTCATGACTGTATCACCGATGAGAAGAACGCGACCACCCGTGCCCTCAGGAGTTGTCATTCCGGACAGGAGTTCGAGGCGAGCCAACAAGTTGAGGCACGAATTGCTAAACTTTCTGGAATACCGAACGAATTTATATATTTAAGGAGGCAGCGTCGATCATGAGTGAGCAGAGCCCCAAAGCGAGCATTGACCGCCGCACGTTCTTGCGCGCAACGGCCGCGGCCGGAGCGGGTTTGATTCTCGCGCCCAATATTTTGCGCGGGCAAACGCCGCGTAATTCCAATGAGCTGCACATTGCGTTGTTGGGCGCGGGCGCACAAGGCCAGGTGCTGGTGAATGCGTGCCTTAAAAATCCCACGATTCGTTTTAAAGCCGTTTGCGATATCTGGACGGCGTACAACCAAAAGCGCGTCGTGAATTTGTTGCAAAAGTACGGACACACGCCCACTGCCTATGTCGATTATCAAGACATGTTGGCGAAGGAAAAAGATCTTGATGCGGTGCTGATTGCGACGCCGGATTTTTGGCATGCGCGCCATGCGATTGCGTGCCTCAACGCCGGCCTGCATGTTTACTGTGAAAAAGAAATGTCCAACAATTTGCCGGATGCGCGCAACATGGTGTTGGCGGCGCGGCGCTCCGGCAAGTTGATGCAGATCGGCCATCAACGGCGCAGCAATCCGCGTTATTTGCATTGCTACCAAAAATTGTTGCAGGAAGCCAATATACTCGGACGTATCACGACGGTCAAAGGCCAATGGAATCGCGCTGTGCAACCCGATCTCGGCTGGCCGAAGAAAGACGCCATTCCGCCGGCGATGCTGACGCGCTACGGTTTTGAATCGATGCATCAATTCCGCAACTGGCGGTGGTATCGCCGCCTCGGTGGCGGCCCGATTGTCGATCTCGGCTCGCATCAAATCGACATTTTCAATTGGTTTCTGGGCGCCTCGCCGAGCGCCGTTATTGCCAGCGGCGGCACGGATTATTACGACAAGAATACGCACGAGTGGTATGACACGGTGATGGTGATTTATGAATATGAATTGCCGCAGGGGAAAGTGCGCGCTTATTATCAAACGTTGACGACCAACAGCAGCGAAGGTTATTTTGAAAATTTTCTGGGCGACCAGGGCACGCTGCAGATTTCGGAGTCCGGCAGTCGCGGCGCCATTTATCGCGAGCCTTCCGCGCCGGATTGGGAAAAGTGGATTTCTTCCGGATATTTGAAAGCGCCGAAAGAAGAGAAAAAAGCTGACACCGGGGCGGTGCTCGATGTGCGCGAAACCGTCGCGCCGCCGAGCCATGAACTGCCGGTGACGTTCAACGATCTTTATCACAAGCCCCATTTGGAAAATTTTTTTGACGCCATTCGCGGCAAAGCCAAACTCAATTGTGATCAAGACGTCGGCTACGAAACGGCAGTCACGGTGTTGAAAGTCAACGAAGCGGTTGTTGCCGGCCGGCGCATCGAATTCAAGCCGAATGAGTTTCGCGTATGATTCGAACGAACGTCGCCACAATACGGATTTGCAGAGAAAGCAGAGAGCCACGGGAAAAAGCTCCGTGGTTAAAAAATTTTAATTGCCTATGTTGAATTTAGCCAGAATTTGTTTTCTTTCAATTTTCGTTTCTTGTCTTGCTGTCGCCCAAAATCATGTTGATGAGCCCAAGCTTGGCGATGTCAGCGACGGTAATCGTTCCGTGCCCGTGCACCTCATCGATTTGTATGATGCGGACACGATGCTCGTCCGGCCGGGCGACCAACCGCTGTTGCCGTTTTCGACGAAAGTGACGTGCGGCAAGTGCCATAGTTATGAAAAAGTGCGCACCGGTTGGCATTTCAACGCGGCGGATTCGCACGTGGCGGCAGGTCGTCGCGGCCAGCCGTGGATTCTCGTGGATCAGAAGACCGGAACACAGTTGCCGCTTTCGTCGCGCGGCTGGGCGGGAACTTACAGGCCGGGGCAAATCGGCATGACGGCGTGGCAATTCACCGAAACATTCGGACGTCACCTGCCCGGCGGCGGTCCCGGTGAAAATGGTGAATCCGATCCGCCCGCGCTTTTTTTGCGGCGGCAAATATCCGGCAACCTCGAAATCAATTGTTTGAGCTGTCATGACGCCGAAGCCGGGCATGACCAGGCCGAGTATGCGAATCAAATCCGGCGGCAAAATTTTCGCTGGGCTGCGGCGGCCACCAGCGGCTTTGCCAATGTGCGCGGCGCTGCGAAAGATGTGCCCGACAACTACGACATTTATTCCGGCCTATCGATGGATGATCCGAAATTGATCGCGCCCTCGATTTCATACAATCTCACCCGCTTTAATGCGCACGGCAAAGTTTTGTTTGATATCAAACGCCGCATTCCCAATGAGCGCTGTTATTTCTGCCACTCGACGAAGTCGACCGCCGCCACGCAGGCCGAGCGCTGGGAAGTTGAAGAAGATATTCATTTGACCTCCGGCATGATCTGCGTCGATTGCCATCGCAACGGCCTGGATCACAATATGGTGCGCGGCTATGCAGGCGAGCCGCAGCAGAAAGCCAACCCGGCTGCTGCGAGTTTGTCCTGCCAGGGTTGCCATTTGCCGGATGAATCGAATGAAGTGCCGCGGGCCGGACGTTTGGGCGCGCCGATTCCCAAACATGCCGGCATTCCGCCGCTGCACTTCGAGAGGATGACTTGCACTGCGTGTCACGCCGGACCGTGGCCGACTGCGCAAGCCCAACTCGTGAAAACCTCGCAAGCGCATGCGTTGGGCACGCACGCGGTGAACCGTTCGGATGTCCTGTTGCCGCATATTGCGGCGCCCGTGTTCGTGCGTGAAGACAATGGCAAGATCGCCCCGCACAAAATGATATGGCCGGCGTTTTGGGCGCGCTTGGCCGGCAAAGCAGTCATCCCGATTTCACCGGCAGAGGTCGCCGCGATCGGCGATACGCTTTTTCGCGGCGTCGATTCCACGCGTGCTGGCGATTGGTTAACTTTTAAAGAAGATCAAATTGCGCAGGTGTTGCAACGTCTCACCGCGGCGGATTCGAGCAAAAGCGCTGCGGCTTATGTTGCCGGCGGCAAGCTCTATCGGTTGAATAGTTCGGGGAAATTGTCGAAAGAAGATCATGCGGTCGCGCAGCCGTATTTTTGGGCGATCGGACACGATGTGCGGCCGGCTTCGCAAGCGCTGGGCATTCGCGGCTGCGGCGATTGTCACAGCCTCAACGCGCCGATTTATTTTAGCCAGCTCAAAGTGGACTCACCGCTGGAGGCGGACCGCCATTTGACTTATCAAACCATGACCGACTTTGCTGATCTCAGCGGCATCTACGCGCGATTCTTCGCAGCAACGTTTTTCCTGCGGCCCTTGCTAAAATGGCTGTTGATTTTGGTCAGTGTGATTTTGGCCGGCATTCTCTTGCGGCATGCTTTACAGGGATTGGGAAGCCTGATGAAAGCCGCCGGCGAGTTGAAAGAAAGTGAATAGCAGTAGATAGAGCTTTTTAAAACACGGAGCCACGGAGTTCGCTGAGTTTCAAAGAGAAAGGTAGAATCCAAAAGGAGGGTTTCTCTATGTTACATGAAAAGTTGACTGAACAAATCATTGGCGCAGCGATTGAAGTTCATCGGCATCTCGGAGCCGGCTTGCTGGAATCAACGTATCGAGCCGCACTGGCGCATGAATTTAACTTA
>JAJVHT010000210.1:0-2610 GCA_022072515.1 bacterium | reverse complement strand
TTTTTCAGACTCAAACATTAACTTATATGCAGCACGCAAAAATTGAAGTCGGCCTTCTCATTAACTTTAATGTTGAAAAGTTGGTCGATGGTGTAAACAGATTGATCAAAACTTTTTATCATTGAAAAGCTTGGAATATTTGAACAAGATTTTCTCTGTGTTCTCTCGGTGTGCTCCGTGACTCCGTGTTTTAAACAACATTCTCAATTCAGGATAGTTTTACCATGTCATCACAACTTTTATTTCGCGTCGTCTCCCTGATCGGTTGTGCCGGCCTTGTTGCCGCCATTGTGTGGGCCATTCATGCCCGGCTTGTGCCAGCGGCAGAAACGACACAAACGCTGCGGCACCAGAGTCTTGAAGTGGCCAATAATCTGAAACGCTGGCGCGCGCTTTCGACGCCCGCGCTATTGAACACCGTTCTGCGTTTTTTCTATTTCGTAACACTTGGCAGTGTTCTCGTTTTAGCCCTCACCGGCTTTCTTCCCGTGATTATCTTCGGCGCCGCGGTTTCAAATATCGCGCTGATGCTGCATCTCGTGCTGGCTCCCCTGTTTGCGATTGGCATCACCGCCCTGGCCCTGTTAGGCTCGCAACGGCATCGCTTCAATCAAAATGATGGGAAATATCTTTGGCAATGGCTGCGCCAAGAAAGATTTGCCGCGCCGCCGGCTAACCCGAATGTTTGGCAAAAAATCTGTTTTTGGCTGGGCGTGACGTTAAGTGTGCCGATTATCGCTTCGACCGTTTTGATGATGTACCCGCTGTATGGCACACCGGGACAGGAATGGCTTCTGCACTTGCATGGCTATATGGGATTATTGATGCTGGTGGTTGTGGTGTTGCATACATATTGGGTTTTGGCCAATCAGCGCAAATCACTCAGCCCGTAAGGAGGAAACTATGCAAAACATTTACAAAAATTGCCAGAGCTGCGGCATGCCGCTGAAACGCGACGAAAAATTGGGCGGCACCAATGCCGACGGTTCAAAGAGCATGATGTATTGCAGCCGCTGCTACGAAAACGGAAAATTCACCTTGCCGGATTTCACTGTTGAGCAGATGCAAGCACTCGTGAAGGAAAAATTGAAGGAAATGGGATTCCCGGGTTTCATCGCCGGGGTTTTCACGAAAAGCATTCCCAAATTGGAACGGTGGAAAACGGCTTAAAGGCCACAGAAAATTTACCAAGGAGAAAATCAAAATGTCGAGCAAAAACCCATGGCTTCTTCTCATGATGGTGCTCATGTCGTTGTGTTTAGTCATGACCGCGTGTAGCAAAAAGGAAGAAGCCGCTCAGCAGAGCCCCGCGACGCAGACGCAACCACCTGCCGCGGAAACCTCGGCGCCGGCGACCACTCCGGCGGCGCAACCCGCAGCAGCCTCGGAGCAAACGCAACCTGCCGCAACGCCGACGCCAGCCGATGCGAAAACGACGCAACCGGCTCCGGCGACACAAGAAACAACCAGCCAACCCGCGCCAACGACCGCGGAAGTGAAAATGGTGCCGTTGGACATTAAATTGCCGAAGCCTATGTTCATCGGCACGCCGTCGAACTTGCAAGTGCCGAATTTGGAAAAACCGTTGGGCAAGGCGCGTCCGGCCTTTTTGGCGCCGGAAGGTACAACGAATGTGGCGTTGCGCAAATCGGTGAAAAGCTCCGACGACGCCCCAGTGATCGGTGAGATAACAATGGTCACAGACGGCGACAATGAAGCCGGCGACGGCAGCTATGTCGAGCTTGGCCCTTTTCTGCAAAACGTCACCATCGATCTTGGCAAAAAACACAACATCTACGCCATTCTGGTTTGGCATTATCACAAGCAGCCGCGCGTGTATTTTGACGTGATCGTGCAAGCCGCGGACGATCCCAATTTTACCTCAAACGTGGTCACCGTTTTCAATAACGATCACGACAACACGCAGAAAATGGGCGCCGGCACCGACTTGAATTACGTCGAAACTTCCGAAGGCAAACTCATCGATGCCAAAGGCGTGCAGGGGCGCTACGTGCGCTTGTATAGCAATGGCAATAATAATGATGATTTGAATCACTACATCGAAGTCGCGGTTTACGGCAAGCCGGTTGGCGCGATCTAACGCTTGGAGTATAGGAGTAATGGATTGTTGGAGTTGGTGTGCTTTTACTTCAAGATTCCATTACTCCGGCGCGCCATGTCAGAACGAAACCACCATAACTCAAGCCGGACGTTTTTTTTGATCATTGCAGCGACCATCGTCGCCTTGGCGTTGCGTTTGCCGGAATTATCGCAGCGTCCGATGCACGGCGACGAGGCGGTGCACGCGATCAAATTCGGCGCGCTTTTGGAAAATGGCGATTATCGTTATGACCGCTTTGAGTATCACGGACCGACGCTGAATTATTTGACGCTGATTCCCGCCTGGCTCCGTTCGGAGAGAACCCTGGTTGCTGTCGATGAATGGACCTTGCGTTTGGTGCCGGTTTGCTTCGGCGCTTTGCTGGTTTTAATGACGGCGCTGTTGTCGCAGGGTTTGGGTAAAGCCGCTGTTATCGCTGCCATTCTAACCGCCATCTCTCCGGCGATGGTATATTACAGCCGTTACTACATTCAAGAAATGCTGTTGGT
>JAJVHT010000124.1 GCA_022072515.1 bacterium | reverse complement strand
CGAAAGCGCGTGATTTGGTTGATCAAGGCGCTAAAGTGGTCGAACGCGAGAAAGGCCGGGTCAAATCGGCGCTGGATGCCGGCGTGAAAGCCTATCGCGACGAAGTCGATGGCAACAAGAGCCAGGCGTGATGTTCTTAACAGTTACTTTTAAAAATGATGTTCCTCGGCGTCCTTTGCCGGCGGGAGCATTTTTACCACGCGAGGAAAATAAATCATGGAAATGATGATGGCGTGGAGCCTGGTCGTCATTGCCTTTTGCATGGTCATGATTATGCTGGCGGCGGTAGCCGTGCTGCTGCGCGTCCGCAAATTGGCCATGGAAGCCGAAAAGCTCGTGGAAACGGTGCGGATGAACATGCCGCCGCTCATTCATGATATTACGAAAATCACCGGCGACGTGCGCAGCATCGTGCATACCTTCGAGCGGCAAGCGCCCAAGCTTGGTGATGCAATGGAAGCTTTGCGCGTAACCGCGCGCGATGTGCAGGATTTTGAACGCATGCTGCGCGAGCGTTTGGAGCGGCCATTGCTCGATCTCACGGCTTTGGTGAGCGGCGTGATGCGCGGTATCGTTTCGTTTTGGCGTGCTTTGATTTCTCGTTAATTTCCCGATGCCCTTACAACATGAACTAACTTCAGGGAGTTTTTCATGCAGTCTTCCGAACTTGACCGGCGGTTGCAAATCGTGCGCGATATTGCGCGCGCCGCCGGCGACACCGTTTTACAATTTTATAGCGCGCAGGTGGAAGTGGAATGGAAAGCGCCGGGCAATCCGGTCACGGCGGCCGATCACGCGGCGAATGCGCTGATTCTTGAACAACTGCACCGGCATTTTCCCGGTGAAGCCGTGCTCGCTGAAGAAACGCATGATGACATGAGCCGGCTCGGGCGCGAGGTCGTTTGGTTCGTCGACCCGCTCGACGGCACCAAAGAATTCATCAAACGCAACGGCGAGTTCTCCATCATGATCGGTTTGGTGGAAAGCAACAAACCGGTGCTGGGCGTGGTTATGCAACCGGCGCCGCCGAGTGGCATTAAGCCGGGCGCGCTTTATACCGGTGCGGCGGGGCTTGGCGCCTGGTTGTCGCTGGGCGGCAGCGAGCGGCCGATTCACGTGTCGGACCTGGCGCAGCCGGCGCAAATGCGCATGATCGCCAGCCGCTCCCACTTCGATGAGCGCGTCGATCAAGTTCGGAAACGTTTGGGCATTCACGAAATTTTGCGCTCCGGGTCGGTTGGCCTCAAATGCGGCGTGATCGCGACGGGCGCTTGCGAGTTATACATTCATCCGAGCAGCAAAGTAAGCCTGTGGGATAGTTGTGCGCCCGCGGCGATTCTTATCGCTGCTGGCGGCATAATGACGGATTTAAACGGCGACGCATTGAATTATACCGCAGTTGACAGCGGCCACCGCCAGGGTTTGCTGGCCAGCCACGGGCGTTTACACGAACAAGTTATTGCGGCGATTCACGAAGTGGGCCTGAAAACCGAATGAGTGCGAAAATCCACCCGCCGACTTATATTGTGGTGGCGGAGCTTTTCTTTCGCAGTAAGATTCGCGCCGTGGCTGAAGCAGCCGGCGTGACGGTGCAATTCGTGCGCAGCTTTGATGATTTGCGCGCCGCGCTGTCATTGAACAGCGTACCCGCGCAGATTATTGTCGACCTGAATGACCGCTCGCTGGGCGCCTTGGAGTTGCTGCCGGGGCTGGCACAGGCCGGTCACCGGCTGCTCGGCTTTGTTTCACACGTCGATCTCACGACGGCCAATGCTGCTCGCGAGGCCGGTTGCACGGTTTTGCCGCGATCAAAATTCGTAGAGAATTTACCGGCGATTTTGGCGGGTGAATTTTAATGTGGCGAAAAATTGGCAACTGGCGTTTGGCTATTTGTTTGCGCCTCGCATAAATGCGGTCATCACGGCACCCAGTGCCTGCAACAGTCGCGAAAGGTTGCCGCGCTGCCGCGATACGACGGTTGACCAGGTTCTGGCGATTGCCGGCGCTAAACCCATCAATGTTGTCCGGGATTGAATGTCTGCAAGATTCGTAGTCTCGCCCCAAAAAATTTTTATCGGCCTTTTTATCGTCAGTTGCTGCGCCGCGTCGAGCATTTTTGCGCAAGCCGCGCCAGAAACGCCAACGCCCACCCTCGAAGCGAAATCCCAAGACGAGCCCAAGACGCCGGTCGACGTCAAGGTTCGGCGCCTGCTTTCCAAGTACGAATCGGAAGTTTCTTTTCTGTTGCCGGAAGGCGAATTCGACGCGACCTTGGACAAGAAGATCGGCCATTTTTCCACGCAGACGCGGGCACGCTACAACTTCGTGCGCGGCGAAATGGGCTTTGCGCTGCAAAACTTTTATACGCGGTTTCGCGTCGTGCCGCAAACCCAGGTTTATGACCGCCTGCATTTCGTTCCGGTTTTTGAGCCGAACCGCACCGACCGCGTTTGGCGGCGCGAACAGGGCGTGCAAATGGGCGCGCGCATTTTCTTTTTTCATACGATCAATGCGTTGACCAATTTCAATTATCAGCGCTATTCTTTTCCGTCGACGGTCAACAAACAAGATCTCAGCTCGCAACAGGTGCATTCGGTGAGCCAGGCGCTGGGGGTGCAAGCCGATTCCGCGCGGGCGCTCGGCTTCTATCATTCCGGGATATTCGAAGCCGCCCTCATTCGCGCTTTTCCATACGGCAGTAACCACGCCAATTTTTGGCAGTTGCAACTTTCCACGCGAGGAACGGCGGAGACGAATTGGCTGGCCATAACCGGCGAAATGCGGCTGGTTTCCATGCTGGATACCGGCGAAGGCGTGCCGCTCTCTTTTCTCGGCGGGCGCAACCGGCTCTCGGCTTACGATGCCAATGAATTTTCCGGCATCAATTTGGTTTATTTGTCGATGTCCAATCGGTTTCATCTCAACAAACAGCAGCCGGTGGAATTGACCGGCGGCTTTAGCTTGTATGAGACGAACTTGATCACGCATGTCGAAGCCGGACAAATTGGCCTGGATAATCAAGTGCGCGATTTTTCCAATTATCACGCCTCGTTGGGGGTGGGTTTCAACAGCCTGGTGGCCTATCGCCAGCGCGGCGCGTTCGAGCTTTTTTGCTACGTTTACAAAGCGCTGGAACCCGGGCGGAAGTTGCGGTATTATTTTGGTGTAAAGTATTAGTGCGCCGGCCCGCGCCCTGGCGGTGGTTTTTAATATTCCACAAATTTTAGTGACGAGATTTCAAGACGGTTTCCTTAAAATAGCCTTTAATGTTTAGTTCGAGAAGAGCTGGCCAGCCAGTGACGCGATTCGGAGTTTTGCTTTTTTTCTTTTTGTTTTTTCCGCCTCTCGCTCGCGCGCAGGATAATTACGCCATCCAGGCCTTTAAAATCGACGGCGTGCGCAGCGTTTCCAAAGATGCCTTGCGCGAAGGGCTGGCAACACGAACCAGTCCGTGGTCGAATCGGTTTTTATTTTGGCGTGCCGAGCCGCTATTCAGCACCGAAGAATTTGAACGTGATTTGCGCCGCATCATTGAGTTTTATCAGCGCGAAGGTTTTTTCCATGCGCAAATTGCTTCCCATAAAATCGCGGCGGATGACAAAAAACGGCAGGTGCGGCTTTATGTCAATATCGTCGAAAATCAGCCGACGCAGATCATTGATTTGCAACTGGCGGGCGTCGATTTGCCGCGCGTCGACCAGCTTTTTCGGATCGCCCAAGCTCTCCTTAAACGCGGCGAGCGTTTGCGCGTCGTCGCATTGCGCAACTGCCAAGTGGCGTTGGCTACCGATCTCACTAATCACGGTTTTCCCTTTGCGAGCGTCGAAACGCAGGTCAAACGCGATGACGATAACAAAACTGCGATTGTGATTTTTCGGATCAACCCCGGCGTCGCCAGTGTTTTCGGCCAGGTGCAAGTGACGGGAACGTCGCACATATCGCCGCGGGTTGTGCGCGCCGCGCTGCCGTTTCATCCCGGACAAGTTTTCGATCAGAGCAAGCTCATTGAAGGGCAGCAGCGCGTCTACCGGCTCGAGATGTTTCAAACCGTCAGTCTCCGGGCGCAAACCACGGAACAACAGAGCAACGAAATTCCGATCGAGGTGCGTGTGCGCGAAGCGCCGGCGCACACGCTGAAACTCGGCGCCGGCTATGGCACGGAAGACCTTTTTCGCGCCGCGATCAATTTTCGCCGCCGCAATTTTCTCGGCGGCGGGCGCCGTCTCGAAGTCGAAATCAAATACTCCGACCTCGAGCCGGGGCGGGTGCAAGCCCGGATTTTTCAGCCGCATTTTTTCGACGCCAAAACCGGTTTGATTATCAGCCCTTTTTATTTTCGCCATAATGAAAAAGTTTTTAACCCGCGCCGAAAAATTTACAGCCAGAAAAGCTTCGGCGGCGAATTGACGGCGCAGCGCCAATACGATCTCTATACCAACGTTTTTTTGCGCTATCGTTTGGAAGATGCCACCGTCACGCCGTTTGACAGCTTGAAAGCGGTGATTCCCGGAAGCTATCGCAAAGCCAGTTGGGGGTTCAGCGCGCTTTACAACAACGCGCTTCCCATTTTTGCGCCGGTGCAAGGGCGCTATTTTGCGCTGCAGATTGACTACAGCGGGCCTTTGAGTGAGTTTAAATATTTGACGACGAAGTTTCACTATGTCAAAGTGAGCGGCGACGGCAGAACCTACAGTGAAATCGCGCCGGGCCTGGTGATGGCCTACCGCCTGAAGCTTGGCACGCTCGAAGTCTTGGACGATGCATTAAATTTTGCGCCGATCGAAGAGCGCTTTTATGCCGGCGGCAGCGCTTCGGTGCGCGGCTGGCAACGCTCTCAACTGGGACCGCATCTTAATGAAACGCCGACCGGCGGCCAAAGCCTCTTGGAAGGGAGCATTGAAGCGCGGTTTAAAATTTTCCCGGCCGCCAGTGGACGCTTGCTTCATGCTCTCGGCGCCGCGTTGTTTGTGGATTTTGGCAACGTGTGGTCAACTTCTTTGACTTATAAAATAGAAGAAATCCGCTACGCGACCGGCCTGGGCTTGCGTTATGATACACCCATCGGCCCCATTCGCCTCGACGCCGCGCGCAAAAGCAGCCTCGAAATGCCGATTGACAAACGCCATTGGGAATTTTATCTCAGCGTCGGCCAGGCTTTTTAAAGAATGTCACTTGTCTTTTCTGATCATGCTGAAACGTCTTTTTAAAATTTTTATTTTTGCTGCCACCGGTTTTATATTTTTGCTGATTCTCATTGGCGGGTTGACGCAGACGGCGCATTTTAAAGATTGGTTGCGCGACGAGCTTGAGCAGCAGGCCGGCGCCTTGCTCAACGGCAAGCTTCATCTCGGTCGCATCGAGGGTAATTTGGTTTCGAATTTTCGCTTTCTCGATCTTTGCATCGAATTGGATAGCGATACCCTGCTTTATATCGCCAAAATCGAAGCGGGACTTCGCCCGTTGGAATTGCTGAATCAGGAAGTCTCGGTCACCAAGCTGATTTTTCACGCGCCGTTTTTGGCGCTGCAACAGCGTCCCGACAGCACCTGGAATGTCGCCAGTCTTTTGAAGCCGTCCGCCGATCAAAAAACTGCCAGTCTGTGGCGTTTTGCATTGCAGAATGTGCAGATCGACAGCGGCACGCTGGCGCTGACGCCGCTGGACACCCTGCAAAAACTGCTGCCGCGCCGCATTCAAAACATTTCGACGAATCTGCGGCTGGACTATGCCGAGCCGTTATTGAATGTGAGGCTGCGCAATTTACAATTGACGTCACTGTACCCGCCGCTGCAACTGGATACCCTGGCGGCGCAACTGTTTTGGAGCGGCGATTCTCTGCAAATTAAAAATCTCAAAATGTGCAGTCAGCGCTCACGCCTCACCGGCCAAATAACGCTGTGGCATCTGGCGCGCCCCATTTTTAATGTGGATTTGAACGCCGCGCCCTTGTATGGCGATGATTTGCGCGCTTTTTTCCCGCAGCTTCCGCTCCACGGGCCGGTGCAAGGTGTCCTGCATGCGCAAGGCGATGCGCAACACACGCAAACCACGTTTCATTTGCAGCATGCCGATGGCCGCGCGGAAGGAAATTTTTATGTGTTGTTCGATTCCACCCAAACTGCATATGGCGTGGAGGCCGCCGTCAGCGCGCTAAATCTTAATCCCTATTTTCCCCGGCTGCCCGGGCCGACGCAATTGAATTTCAAGATCAGTCTCGAAGGCGCCGGCTTGCGCTTGAATGAACTCAAATCGCATCTCGTGCTGGACGTGGATTCCTCGCGGGTGTTAGGGCGGACGATTTCGCGGCTTCATCTCATTGCCGAGGCGCGCGACCAACAAATTCAAACCCGGCTTTCCGCCAGTTCGCCCGCCGGCGAATTGGAGTTGTCCGGGAAAATCGTTGATCCCCAACGCCAGCAATTATTCGAACTGAACGCGGAGGCGCGCCATTTGAATCTGGCCCAGCTTTTTCAGAA
This sequence comes from bacterium, assembly GCA_022072515.1. Classification (GTDB taxonomy): domain Bacteria; phylum Zhuqueibacterota; class Zhuqueibacteria; order Zhuqueibacterales; family Zhuqueibacteraceae; genus Zhuqueibacter. The sequence continues at coordinate 5,109 of JAJVHT010000124.1, read as the reverse complement.
CGACACGTTGGATTCCGATTTATCGTTTCGCCTGCAAGGCGCCGGGCAGCATTTCGACAGCACGCGCCGCGTCTTTGACGGCACGCTGCAAGTTTCGCCATCGCGGGTTCCGGGGGTCTTGATTGAAAAAGCGTATTGCCAATTTCACGCCCGCCATGCGGATGTGCAGCTCGATACTTTGGAGGTAGCCACTTCTTTTGGGAGCATTCAAGCCGGCGGCGTTTTGAGTTGGCGCTACACCAATAATTTTCATTTTCGCGCCGAACTGGGCGATCTCACGTGGGTGAAGCGCGCCGTCGAGGCCGATACCTTGCGCGCCGGCGGCGTGCTTTCCGGCAACGCCACCGGTCCGCTCGATTCGTTGGCGGTTTTCAGCCGTTTCGATTTGCGCAAAGTTCAATACAACCGCACGTTCATGGATCGCCTCGCCGGCACCTTTTCGTTTCGGCGCGCCGGCGATACCGGCGGCGGCTTCATTCAAGGCCGCGCCGATAAAATGCTGCTGGCCGTCGTGCCGGTTGATTCGATGAAAGCCGTGGTCTATTATGATTTGACGCGCGCCCAGCTTGCGGCTGATTTTTGGCAGGGCGAAAAAAATACCGGCAAATTGGAGGGCGACTACACCTTCGGTGAGATTGGCCGTTTCGATCTTGCGCGCTGTGAAATCAATGTTCTCGGCCAGCGTTGGCAAACCCCGCCGGGCCAGGCCATGTGGATCGACGTCGGTGATGACGATTACGATTTTCATCATTGTGTTTTGGCCTTCGACAACCAGCGCTTTTATCTCGACGGCCGTTTGAGTTATGTCGGCGCGGAAAATTTGCAATTCAAATTGGAAGGCATCGATATCGCCGCCCTGCTGGCGGTGCTTCGCAATGGCAATGGCTCCTCCAAAGCCACTATTGCCGGCGTTATTGCCGGTGAAGGCGCCGTGACCGGCACGGCCGACTCGCCCATCGTGCACGGCAACCTCACTTGGAATGATGGCCGGGTCACGGATTTTGCTTTTGAAAAATGGACGGCTGATTTTGACTATGCCGATGAACGCTTTACGTGGCAATTCAAATTGTATCAGACCCCGGAGCGTTTTTTAACCGGCGACGGCTATCTGCCAATGAATTTGTCGCTTAATAACACCGGCGCGGTTTTGTATCGCGATCGCCCAATGCGCATTCAGGCCGCGACCACGGACATCGATCTGGCATTTTTGCAAACGTTGACCAATCGCGTCAAGCAGGTGCAAGGCAAGCTGTTTTTCGATGTGCATTTGGAAAACACTTGGAGCGCGCCGCATTCGAAGGGCGCGGTGGGCATTCTCGACGGCGCGTTTTCCGTGCCGGAGTATGGGGTTAGCTATGACGATGTTCAGCTCAAATTAAGCATCGACACCTCGGTGGTCAAATTAGTCGATTTTCACATTCGTAGCGACAAAGGCGAGATTGGCATGACCGGCAACTTGCAGCGGACGCCGGAAACGATTACCGAGGCCAGCGCGGAGCTGACGGCAAAAGATTTTCTTCTCGTCCGCAACCGGAACATGGAGTTGCGCCTCGCGGCGAATATCAAAGGTTCCAGTGATGCTCGCGGCCCGCGTTATCGCGGGGACATTACGGTCGAACGCTCGCGTTTTTTTCTGCCGGCGTTTCAACAACGGGCCGTCATCGAATTGAGTGAATCCACGACGAAAACAGCGGCCGATACGGCTCACCCTGTCATTGCCAACCTGGACGGCACCCCGGTGCAAAGTTGGCTGCAAAAGTTGCGCGGCGAGCTTAAAATCGACATTCCGCGCAATACCTGGCTGCGTGGTCCGGAGCTGAATGCCGAAATCAGCGGCGGGCTGGAATTCATTCAAGAAAGCCTGGACAAGTTTTCACTGTTCGGTACGCTCAGCATCATCCGGGGAACGTACGAGCTTTACGGCAAAAAATTTGACATTGAAAAGGGCCAAATCACTTTTGAAGGGGATTGGCAAAAGCCGCAATTTGAGCTGGCGGCCAACCATGTTTTTCGCGCTGCCACCGCCGACCGCGAGAAAAAAAATCTCGAAGTCAAAATCAGCGGCGAGCTGACCAATCCCAAAATTGAATTTCTCCAGAACGGCAACGTGCTGGAAGAGAAAGACGCGCTGGCCAATTTGGTTTTCGGCGTCGATTTTGAGCAACTGCTTTACAATCAGCGTGTCGATCTGCAAAATGAACCGAATGTGTATTCCACGGCCGCGATGGGTTTACTTTCCGGCCTGGTGTCGCAAGAGTTGGCCCAATCCCTCGGCCGCAGCTTGAATCTCGATCTCATCGAATTTCAGAGCAGCGGCGAGGATATCACCAAAAGCTCGGTGCTGGTGGGAAAATACTTGACGGACAATCTTTTCATCAGCTTTGGCCAGGAGCCGGAAGGCCGCGTCGTTTCGCTGGAATGGGAGTTGTTGAAATTCCTGTTCCTGCAAGCCGCGCACGGCGGTGAAGAAAACCGCAAAAGCGGTTTTGATTTGATTTGGAAATGGGATTGGTGACGCAACGCCGTCCCTCTCTTTAGTGATTGCCGGGAAAAATTAGTGCGGTTCAAATTTAAAATCGTGCTGTGTTGTTTGGCAGCGAGCTGCTCCGCCCCCTATCAAATTGTCGACGTGATCGACTTGCCGCCGCCGCAACAGGTGCAAGCCGAGCGGCGTGGCGAGCAAATCATTATTCGGTGGCAACCCGGGCGCGAACGCCGGCGGCTGCAATTTGTCGGATACAAATTATTCGTGGCTTCCAGCAGCCTGGCAACAACACCGGTGCAGGAGTTGCCCGCGCCCATCGCGCTGGCCGCTACTGACACCATTTTTGTTTTGACGACGACGGATACCACCCGGCTTTTTTTGCATATTCGCAGCAGCTTGGGCAGACACATGATGAGCTTGCCGTCACTGCCGGAAGTTATCGTGCCGGGAAAATCGATGCCATCGTTTTAATTCAAAATAAATGGTAACTATTCAGTACCGCCCGGGCGGTTGAATAGCTGAATAGTTGCAATATAATGAAGCAAAATTAAGTTTGCCGTTTGACAGCAGAATTTTATTCTGCGCCGATAAAGCGTAGCGCTCGGGCTTGAACGTGTAGCGATTTGAAAACATGCGCGATTTTTTCCGGCATTACTTCGGCGGGTTGTATCATCGTCTCGGCCAGCATCATGCATTCTTGCTCGCCGGCGGTTTGGCCTTCTCGTTCATGGTGTGTATTGTGCCGCTGGTGCTGGTGTTTCTTTCCCTGCTTGGCAAGGTGCTGATCGCTTCTGCGCTCGAGTCTTCGTTCGATTATCAGGTCGAGGTGTTCATCGAAATGCTCTTTCCGTTTACGCCGTATGCCGCACCGCTGAAAGCGTTTCTGCTGGCGCGCGTTGATGAGCTGATCGCCTACCGCAACGTCGCCGGCTATGGCGGCGCTTTTGGCCTGTTGCTCGCCGCCAGCGGCTTGTTCGGCAGCATGCGAACCATTCTCAATAAAATTTTTCAGGTCAGCAAGGGCAAGCACCTCGTCGTCGGCAAGCTGCGCGATTTTGGCATGGTCCTGCTGGTTTTGCTTTTTTTTCTGGTGTCGACGGCGGTTTTTCCGTTGGTGGAATTCATGAAAATTGCCGCCCATAAAATCGCCTGGTTCCCGACGCTGGCGTTGAACGCCTCTTTGCAAAGCTTGTTGCCGTTCCTTTTTTTCGGCGTGATCTTTTTTTTCTTTTTTCTGCTGTACCATTTCATTCCGTATGAAAAACTGGGTACGGTGCCAACCGCTGTCAGCGCCCTCGTCGCCACGATCTTTTGGGAATTGGCCAAACAAATTTTTGGTTATTATTTCACCCACGCCATTTCCCTCGGCCGGGTTTACGGTGCCTATATTTTTGTCGTGGCGATGGTGTTGTGGGTTTATTATTCTGCGCTCGTCTTCATTCTCGGCGCGGAGATCGGGCAGTTGTATCGCGAACACGTGCCCGGCGGGGAAAGCGCTACCGCGCTTGGAATTGATCCATTAGATTTGTAAATTGTAACAATTCAGCTATTTTACCGCCCGCGCGCTTATTTTTGAGATTTGTTATATCGCGCGAATTTATTTTTGCACGCAGATTTGAACGCCCGGACGGTGCTGAATAGTCACTGTAAATTGGGAATTAAATTTTCCAGGCACTGAGGCAGCGGTGCTATTGATCGCCAGCAACCAGCAACGAGGAACCGCAATCAGCTTATGTTTATCGATTACGCCAAAATTTACGTAGAAGCCGGCCGCGGCGGCAGCGGCTGTATGAGTTTCCGGCGCGAGAAATTTGTGCCCAAAGGCGGCCCGGACGGCGGCGATGGCGGCAAAGGCGGCGATGTGATCATCGCAGTCAATCGCGGCATGCGCACGCTGCAGGATTTTCAAATGCGCAAACATTTTCGCGCCGAACGCGGCGAACACGGCAAAGGCGCGAATAAAACCGGGCACAGCGGCGCTGAGGTGGTGTTCAACGTGCCGCCGGGAACCGTGGTGAAAGAGGCGGAGACCGGCGCGGTGCTTGCCGATCTCGTGCACGAAAATGAGCGCATGGTCATCGCCAAGGGCGGCCGCGGCGGCCGCGGCAATGCGCGCTTCGTCACCTCGACGCATCAAGCCCCGCGCGAGTGGGAAGTCGGCGAATTGGGCGAAAGCCGCTGGCTTATTCTCGAATTGAAATTGCTCGCCGATGTCGGCTTGGTCGGCCTGCCGAACGCGGGTAAATCAACCTTGTTGTCTCGCATCACTGCGGCGCGCCCGAAGATTGCAGATTATCCGTTCACGACGCTGTCGCCCAATCTCGGCGTCGTAGAATATAAAGAGAATAATTCTTTTGTCGTCGCGGATATTCCCGGTCTCATCGAGGGCGCGCACGAAGGCCGCGGCCTCGGCATCGAATTTCTGCGCCACATCGAGCGCACTTCGGTTTTGGTGGTGCTGCTCGAAGCGACCTCGGAAAATCTGGCGGTGGATTATCAAACTTTAATCAACGAAATGGAAAGCTACAATCCGGCGCTTGTGCAAAAGCCGCGTATTGTGGCCTTGACCAAAATGGATTTGGTCGCAGAAAAAAATGTCGGTGAAAAATTTTTACAAAGCACGG
>JAJVHT010000079.1 GCA_022072515.1 bacterium | reverse complement strand
TCTTGACATTTCCACTCCAGAGCATTAAATTTACATCTTCGTAACGTCAAAAAGCATTAGTGAAACAAAAAATTACGCAGCGCCGGAACGACAGCTTTGATCCGCGTTTTGTCACCGCGTGGCAACGAAACCTCCAGATTCTCTCACGCAAGCGCAATCACGGAGATTCGGAGTTTTGGTTGATTCTGATCTCCATCTTGTATCTCCTGCTGGGTTGTGCATCGAACGACCAGCCCGCGCCCTCGACTGCCACGTCGAATCAACTGTCTGCGCCTAAATCCGATTCGGCTTTATCTATGGCAAGGCAGGCTGCCGGAGGCAGCACCATGCGCGGCCGGGTGTTTTTTAAAGGCCAGGCGCCGGCGCCGAAAAGCATTCGCATGAATCAAGATGCGGTGTGTGCCGCAGCGGGAGGGGAGCCAGTTTATTCGGAAGAAATCGTGCTGAATCCGGACAGCACCCTGGCGAATGTGTTCGTCTATGTGAAAGCGGGATTGGGCCAGCAGCGCTACCCGGCGCCGGCAACGGCGGTCATTTTGGATCAGCACAATTGCCGCTATGTGCCGCATGTCGTCGGCATGCAAGTCGGGCAAACGCTAAAGATTCTTAACAGCGACCTGACCTTTCATAACGTGCATGCCGCGGCGAAGATCAACAAGCCTTTCAATCTCGGCATGTCGAAAGTCGAAAAAGTGAAAACGCGCACATTCGACCAAGCCGAGGTGATGATTCCGCTGCAATGTAACGTGCATCCGTGGATGAGCGCGTATGTGGGAGTGCTGGAGCATCCGTTCTTTGAAGTTACCGATTCGACCGGGGGTTTTGAGTTGGAAGCCATGCCCGCCGGCGAGTATGTTGTCGCCGCCTGGCATGAAGTGTTCGGCAGCATGGTGCAAGAGGTTAAATTAGCCGAGAACGAAACTAAAACCGTTGATTTCATTTTCACGCGGAGATGAGAAGGGAGAACAGTTATGCTTGATTGGTTGCCACCGAATGTATCCACTTACGGCGGTGAGATTGATTTCTTTTTTCATGTGATTTATTACATCACGGCGGTGGTGTTCTTTTTGGTCGCCGGCGCGATGATTGTTTTTCTCATTAAATACCGGTATAAAGAAGGCCGGCGGGCGACTTACACACACGGCAACACGACGCTGGAGATCGTGTGGACAACGGCAACATTTGTCGCCATGTTGATTTTGGCCTTGGTGAGCAAGCCGTTGTGGGGGCGCATCAAACAGCACACCCCGATGACGCAAAGCATGGTCACCGTGCAAGTGACGGCGAAGCAATTTAATTGGGAAGTGCTTTATCCGGGTCCGGACGGTGAGTTTGACACCGCGGCGGATTCGACAGCCGGTACCCTCGACGATTATCAAGTCGATAACGACGTGCACGTGCCCGTGAACACCGTTGTGCGCGTCATTCTTAAATCGAAAGACGTCATTCATAGCTTTTTCGTTCCGCAGGCACGGCTCAAGCAAGACGCAGTGCCGGGACACACGATTTCCGCATGGTTCGAGATCACCCAGCCGGGCAAGTATGAAATTCCCTGTGCCGAGCTTTGTGGTTTCGGCCATTCCGGTATGCTCGGCCAGCTTTATGTGCATACACCGGAAGAATACGAAGCTTGGAAAAATGAGAAATGGCCGCCCGCGCCAGTGGCGGCGGCAGATAGCACAAATATCGAAGCTCCCCAACAATAAATCTTGACGCGGAAGGAAAGCTATGAGCGGAACTGCAACCAAATCACCTGATGCCCATGCGCATCAGGGTTTTCTACGAACTTATATTTTCTCGCTCGATCATAAAATGATCGGCAAGCAGTTTTTGATTCTCGGTTTGACGATGTTGTTGCTCGGCGGCGGCCTGGCCTTGTTGATTCGTTGGCAGTTGGCCTATCCGGAAAAACCGCTGCCGTTGATTGGCGCCTCGGAACAGTTTGTCACCACCGGCGACCCGGATTCGACCTCGTCGTGGGACCGGACCTGGACCGAGTGGCTGTCGAAAGAGGAGAAAGAGCAAAACTGGCTCACGCGCAATGTGCCGCAAGGCGTGATTACCCCGGCGTTTTACAACTCGTTGTTCACGATGCACGCGACGATCATGATCTTTTTCGTCGTTATGCCGATTCTCGTCGGCTGCTTCGGCAATTTTCTCATTCCGCTGATGATTGGCACCCGTGATATGGCGTTTCCAGTGCTGAACATGCTCTCCTTCTGGATCGCCGTGATTGCGGGCATTATCATGATTGCGGGCTTTTTCGTGCCAGGCGGACACGCCGCCGCCGGGTGGACATCGTACACCCCGCTTTCATCAGATCCGCAATGGACGGGCGTCGATTGGGGCCAGAATTTGTGGTGCATCAGCTTGATCATTCTTGGCATTTCCTCCTTAATGGGCTCCATCAATTACATCACCACCATCATCAACATGCGCGCGCCAGGCATGACGCTGTTTCGCATGCCGCTGGCGATATGGTCGCTGTTCATCGTCGCGATTTTGTTGCTTCTCGCCCTGCCCGTGTTAACCGCGGCGCTCGCGATGCTGTTGTTCGATCGTATGGCTGGCACGCATTTCTTTGCGCCCTCCGGCGGCGGTGAGCCGTTACTCTGGCAACATCTGTTCTGGTTCTTCGGCCATCCGGAAGTGTACATTCTCATTCTGCCGGGCATGGGCATCGCTTCGGAGATTTTGGCGGTGTTCTCCCGCAAACCGATTTTTGGCTATAAAGCGATGGTGTGGGCCATGGTGGCGATTGCGTTTCTCGGCTGGATCGTGTGGGGCCATCACATGTTTCAAAGCGGCATGAACCCGGCGCTCGGCACCACCTTCATGGTCTCGACGATGCTGATCGCCGTGCCCTCGGCCATCAAAACTTTCAACTGGCTTGGCACTTTGTGGGGCGGCAATATTCGTTTCACCACACCGATGCTGCACGCGCTGGCGTTCGTGTCGATGTTCGTAATCGGCGGCCTCTCCGGTATTTACATGGCTTCGACGCCGGTTGATATTTTCATTCACGACACCTATTACATTGTGGCGCACATTCACTACGTGGTGTTTGGCGGCAGCGTGTTTGCGATCTTTGGCGGCATCGTCTTTTGGTTTCCCAAAATGTTCGGCCGCATGATGAACGAAAAGCTGAACAAGATTCACTTCTGGCTGACTTTTCTCGCCTTCAATGGCACCTTCTTTCCGATGCACATTCTCGGCGTCGGCGGCCACATGCGGCGCATTTACAACCCGCTGCAATATGAGTTTTTGAAAGATTTGCAGCCAATCAATATCTTCATCTCCATTTGCGCGTTCGTGCTTGGTTTCACGCAATTGCTTTTTCTGTTCAATATGCTTTACAGCATCAAGCGCGGCAAAAAAGCCGAAGATAATCCGTGGCAGGCCAACACGTTGGAATGGATGGCGATCTATCCGATTCCGCACGGCAACTTCGCGGCGCTGCCGACCGTTTATCGCGGCCCGTATGAATACAGCTCGCCGGAAGTGGAAGAAGATTGGCTGCCGCAAACGAAAAAGCTGGCGGCCTCGGCGCACGGCAATGGCCATCATGGATAACGCCTGCTCTTTATCATCTTATTCGTACTTTTGCGCTTTGCCATTTAAAAAAGGAGTAAGCGTGGGAGAATGAGTAAGAGTATGAGTATGAGAAAAAGAGCGAAGGTGTAGGCTGAATCGAATTGCACATGGAAGAAGCAAAACTCCAGCTTGAAAATCGCCGCACGTTGATGATCCTGCTCAGTGTTGTCGTGATGCTGGTGATCATCGCCGTGGTGACGGTGTTGGTGAAAAACTGAAACCCCAAGACCCGCGGATAAGAAATCAACCGGATTTTTTATCCATTGGGAAAGGTTTTGAGGCTTGACAGCAGAAATCTTCGACGCGGATATCGCGCGAGGTGAAGACCTGGCGCGCAAAAAAAGTTTTGGCCAAGGGCCGCCCCCGTTCTTTGCCGAGCCGCCGTTTGATCCCGGCGACCGCGGTGAAGGGTCGAACACGCCCGTCGGCAATGTCTTTCTCGCAATGTTGCTTTTTATCGGCGCCGACGTGATGTTCTTTGCCGGCCTCATCGGCGCGTTTGTGGTCTTTCGTTTCGGCGCGATAGATTGGCCGCCGTTCGGCCAACCCCGTTTGCCGATTGCAGTGACCGGCTTGAATACGCTGATTCTGCTGGTGAGCGGTGTCACCATGCTGCAAACGTGGCGGCATCTCGATGATTGGAAGCGCCGGCGCATAGCAAATGGCTTGAATCTCACCGCCTTGCTCGGCGTGATTTTCTTGCTCGTGCAAGGCTATGAATGGGCCAAGCTCATTCGTTTCGGTCTCACGATGCAATCGAGTGTCTACGGCGCCATTTTTTACACGCTCATCGGCTGCCATGCCCTGCACGTTTTCGGCGCCGTGATTTGGCTGCTCGTTGTGTTGATGCAATTGCAGCGCAACCAATTCAACGCCAAGAAGCATAACAGCATCAAGCTCGCCGGCATGTACTGGTTTCTCGTGGTGGCGTTGTGGCCGGTGTTGTACGGGCTGGTTTATTTGAGGTGACTTACACTTGTACGCGTTCTCATACTCCTACGCTGACTCGTTTTGCAAGGTGAGTCAGCGTAAAAGTAGGAGTAAGAGATTAAGCAAATTAATTTTTGATGCGATGCGCCAACTGAAATTAACGCCGCTTCTTTTTTTCATCGCAATTATCCTGTTCAATCCGGCGGTGTTGTTCGCTTGCCCGGGTTGAAACGAGTTATTGAACGACTCGGTGAGTCGCGCTTTTAATCCCAGTGTGCTGTTTATGATGGCGATGCCATTTGCCGTGGTGGGGGCCATCGCCGGGGGAATAGCTTATACCTATTGGCGCGCGCAAAAGAAAGTAAACCGCAAAGGCGAGCAGGCGAGCGATCTCGCGTTCCCGGAAAATGCAGTAAAAAATCGTGAATGATTTCGTTGCAAAACTGTTTTTCTATTACTTCGACGCAAATTCAGTGAATCGTAACGCAGTCAAATCTGAAGGAGGAGAAAATTGAGTCACGCCACGACAATGCACGCGGTCGAACCGGCGGAATCGCCCTTAACCCCCGAAAGCTGGGGAAAACTCGGCATGTGGATTTTTCTTGCCGGCGATGCGATGACGTTTGGCTCGCTGCTCGCCGGTTACGGCGCTCTGCGCGCCGGCAGTTTGGATTGGCCCGATCCGACTAAAGTGCTCGGCATCAACTTGACGGCTTTAATGACCTTTCTGCTCATTTGCAGCAGCGTGACCATGGTTAAAGGCTTGTCCGCAATCAGGCACGGCGATCAAAAAGGCATGCGCAACTTTCTGTTGTTGACGGCGCTGGGCGGCGCCATCTTCTTGGGTTTGCAAGCGTATGAATGGACGCACTTGATGACGGGAGAGCACAAGGTTCTCTTCACGACGTTCGGGGGCCAGAAGAGTTTGTTCGGTGCGACATTTTATGCCATCACCGGCTTCCACGGCGCGCACGTCACCGGCGGCGTGATCTATCTGCTGGTCGTGGCGATGCGGGGCATGCGCGGCAAATATTCCGCGGAAAATTACAACGGCGTCGAAATCGCCGGCCTTTACTGGCACTTTGTTGATTTGGTCTGGATTTTGGTGTTCACTTTTATCTATTTGATTCCGAATCCAGCGTAATTTGAATTTAGACGATCCTATAGGAGAACGACACATGTCCGGAACGCATCAAGAGCCGAATTACATGGCGGTATTTTATTCGTTGGCCGTATTAACCGCCGTCGAGGTCGGTGTGGCTTATTTTAAAGCGTTGCCACTGTTGGTGATGGGACTCCTTTTGGTGGTATTGGCTTTGGTGAAAGCGTTTCTCGTCGGTATGTACTTCATGCACTTGAAATTCGAGAAGCGCACGCTCGGCATCATTGCCTTGACGCCATTGATTCTGTGCACGTTGTTGATTATCGCGCTGCTGCCGGATTTAACCGGTACCAAACGTAAATCGGATACCACCGCCGCGGTGGCGGAAGCGCAGCACGAAGCCGCGCCAGCAGCGGAAGGCCATTGAAAACGAATTTTGCAGCACGCTTCATTGCGTTTTACTTTTCAGTATTTTTCTGTCGTCAAAAATGAACCGTACAAGCTATAACCCCTGGCTCCACCGCTTTGCAAAATTAGTGGCTGGAGCCACATTTATTTTGATCTTTATTGGCGGCCTGGTGACGAGCACGGACTCCGGCCTCGCCGTGCCGGATTGGCCGACGACTTACGGCCATTTCATGTTCTCGTTTCCGCTGTCGCAAATGGTCGGCGGCATTGTTTACGAGCACGGCCATCGCATGGTCGCCAGCGTCGTCGGCATGTTAATGGTGATTTTGGCGGTATGGCTCTGGCTGAAAGAACCGCGCCGCTGGGTGAAACGGCTTGGCGGGGTGGCCCTGCTGGCCGTCATCACACAAGGTTTGCTGGGCGGCCTTACTGTTTTGTTTTTATTGCCCACCGCGATTTCAGTGAGCCACGGGGCGCTGGCGCAGACATTTTTTTGTTTGACGATTTGCCTCGCGCTCTTTACCTCCAGGGAATGGCAGCAGGCGCCGGCCCAAATCGAAGACACGCAGCGCCCCTCTTTGTCGATGTTGGCGACGATGACGACCGCGGCGGTTTTTGTGCAACTGATTCTGGGCGCCGTGATGCGCCACACTAAATCCGGCCTGGCCATTCCGGACTTCCCGCTTGCGTTCGGCCGGATCATTCCGCCGTTCGATTCGGCAAAAATTGCCATTCACTTTTCGCACCGCCTCGGTGCGCTGGTGGTGGCGACGCTGATTATTTGGACCGTGACCCGGATTATGCGCGACTATCGCACGGAGAAAAAATTATTTCGGCCGGCGTTGCTTTTGCTTGGCGCGCTTATCGCGCAATTGACTTTGGGCGCCTTCACGGTTTGGACGCAAAAAGAGGTTTTGATCACCACCACCCACGTCGCCACCGGCGCGCTGATTTTAGGAACGAGCTTGTTTTTGACGTTGCGAACGCGTAAATTATTCTTACCGCTGGCGCCGAATGCCGGAACGTTTGGTGAAGCGGCGCCTGAAATGCGTTAAAATCACGGGTTTGTTGCGAGTGCAGACAAACTCAAAATTTAGGACGAACAAGCTGAATAGGAAAAACGATGTCAAGTAAAACTCAGCAATTTATTCTGCTGCCGACGCGGGGTTTGCGTGCGGCAACCTCCAACTCAACCCTGGCCCTGCGCGAGTTTTTAGGCGGCGTGGGAGCGAAGAGCGCCACCAGAGGACCGGCCCCCACTAAAATGGCGGAAACGGCGCCGGTGCAAATGCGCGTTCTTGATTCCATCAATTCCGATGGACCCAAATTGGTGGAAATGGCGCCGGATTCGTCGTCAGCGCTGCGCGCTAATCACCCGGGCCTCCGCATTGCGCCGGTCGTGTATTATCGCCCGGCCCTGGCGCCACGATTTGAAGTTGAATCGACGCTTAAAGCAGCGAAAGTCGCCGCCAAACTGAAACTGAAAATTGTTTCCAAGCGCGATGGCCGCCCAGTGGCCGGCGCTTTCGTGGTCGCCTTCACCGATTTTGTTAACCGGTATGGGGCGCAAGGCACGACCAACAAAAATGGTGAAGTCAGTTTAGCCTTGGGCGGGTCAAGCAAGAAGTTGCAACGGCTATACGTTTATCCCGGCAGCGGATTCTGGAGCGCGCTCAAAAAGAATCTCACGGTAACCTCCGGCACGCAGATTGGGCTCGAACCCGTCGCGCTCAACTACACTGATGCGCTCCGTTATTTTTATGGCCATGCGGCGGACAACGCCGGCCTCGGGGTGAAGGTTGGCGTTATTGACACGGGCATTGACACCAAACATCCTGATCTTCATGTCAACGGCGGCGCGAACACAGTCGTTGGTGAAAACCCCAACGATTATGGCGACAATGGCGAGCATCACGGCACGCATGTGGCTGGTATTATCGCCGCGCGAGGTCTTCCGCCGGCGGGCCTGCGGGGATTGGCGCCGGCCGTCACTTTGCGGAGCTATCGGGTTTTTGGAAAAGACAGCGGGCAGGCCTCGAATTATTCGATTATCAAAGCATTGGATCAGGCGGTTTCAGACGGCTGCGATTTGATCAATATGAGCTTGGGCGGCGGGCTGCCGGATATTGCCACACAAGACGCCATCGAGTATGCCCGCGCTGAGGGCAGTGTGGTGATTGTGGCGGCCGGCAATGATGATCGCTCTCCCGTCAGCTTTCCAGCTTCGGATTCGCTGGCGATCGCCATCTCCGCCATGGGACGCAAGAAAACTTTTCCGAGCGGCACGGCGGATGCGGGTGATGTCGCCAGTCCCTACGGAAAAGACAAAAACAATTTTGTCGCGGCGTTTTCCAACATCGGGCCGGAAATCGACTTGACGGGGCCAGGCGTTGCGATTCTCTCCACTGTTCCCGGCGGTTACACGCCCATGAGCGGCACCTCGATGGCCTGCCCCGCGGTCACCGGTTTTGCCGCCAAACTGCTGGCGACGCGGGCGGATATTTTGGGGATGTCACGCAGCCCGGCGCGTTCGGAAGCGATCGTGCAAGCGTTGCTGCAAGCCGCCAAGTCACTTGGTTTTGGCCCGCGCTACGAAGGGCAGGGACTTCCACAGTGAGGTGGTCAGTATGTCGAAGAAGCGTTTTATCTTGCGATTTCGCGGCACTGGCGCGCGATCGGCAGCCGACATCGAACGTGTTCGCGCGTTGCGCCACGCCACGGTTTTAGATGATTCGTCACCGCGCATGCTTTTGGTTGAAGGTTCGGAAACGGAATTAGAAAGTTTGCTGGCCACGATGCCGGGATGGATCATGACCCGCGAGCAAATGATTCCGCTTCCCGACCCGCGGCCGAAGGTGCGGCGCGCCAAACGGAAGTAGGATGGAATTACCAATAAGATTTTAAAAGACGCCGAAGTGACAGACAAAGATTTTCTTAATTGGTATTTGCCGCAATAATCAATGGTAAAGGTGATAAACGCCACCGACGAACGCCGCGGCCAGCGGCCGCCCAAAAAGCTGCAGATTTTTCATCATCCCAAAGTCGAGGGCGCCGAATCGTTGGCTGATGAAATGGCGCATCATCTCGAGCGTCTCAATCTGCAGGCGGACGCCGTGTCGCTTTTGGATGAAGCGGCGAGAGCGCGGTTGCCGGAATACGACATGATCGCGGTGATCGGCGGCGATGGGGCGATGTTGCGCGGCGGCTGCCTGGCGGCCCTGCATAACGTTCCGGTCATTGGCATCAATTATGGCCGTTTGGGTTTTTTGCCGGAAGTGCAGCCGCACGAATGGAAAGGCGTGCTTGCACGCATTCTCGTCGGCGATTACTGGCTGGAAGAGCGGACGATGCTGCACGTCGAGCATTATCGCGGCGAGGAAAAACTCAATGCCTCGGAAGTGCTCAATGAAGCCGTCGTTGGCCGCGGCGCGCTGGCCCGGCCCATTCGGCTGAAAACATGGGTCGATGACGATGATTTAACGACGTATGTCGCCGACGGTTTGATCGTCGCGACCGCCACTGGCTCTACGGCTTACGCGTTGGCCGCGGGAGGGCCGATTTTGCCGCCGGAGCTGAAGAATTTCTTGATCATACCCATCGCGCCGCATCTTTGCATCGACCGTGGCATCGTGCTCTCACACGGCGCCACGTTGAAAATTGTGGTGCGGACCGAGCATCAAGCCATCCTCAGCGCCGACGGCCAAATGGAAGTCGAAGTGCAAGATGGCGACCATGTCATCGTCAGAAAAAGCGATTTTGTCGCCCGCTTCGTGCGCGTGCAGGAGCCAACATATTTTTACCGTAATCTCAACTCGCGCATGAGCCAAAACCCCTCGGCGGAGAAGGCGAAGTAAAACAAAGAGTCCAAAATGCAAATGAAATTTTCCGATTATTTCGAATTGACCAAGCCCCGCGTCACCTTGATGGTGGTCATCACCATGGCGTTCGGATTTTATCTCGGCTCACCCGGCGCGATGGATTGGGTGAAGCTTGTGCACGCCTTGATCGGCACGGCTCTCGTTGCCGGCGGCACCAGCGCCCTGAATCAATACTGGGAACGCGACATCGACGCGAAAATGCTGCGTACCAAAAATCGCCCTTTGCCGACGGGAAGATTGCGTCCCATCGAGGCGTTAACTTTTAGCGTGGTCATTTCGCTGATCGGCATTTTGCAGTTGCTGCTCATGGTCAATGCGTTAACCGCGTTTTTGGCGGCGGCAACGCTGATGAGTTACGTTTTCCTTTATACTCCCTTGAAGCAAAAGAATTCGCTTTCGACCATTGTCGGCGCGATTCCCGGCGCCCTGCCGCCGCTCGGCGGTTGGACGGCAGCGCGCAACGAGCTGAGCGTCGAAGGTTGGATTCTTTTTGCGATTCTTTTTATTTGGCAATTGCCGCATTTTCTTGCCATCGCCTGGATTTATCGCGACGACTATCGCCGCGGCGGCTTGCCGATGCTCACCGTCATGGATCCCGGCGGCGACAGCGCCGGCCGCCAAATCATCAGCAACTGTCTGGCGCTGTTGCCGGTGAGCTTGCTGCCGACGCTGGTGGGCATGGCCGGACGCCTTTATTTTATCGGCGCCCTGGTTTTGAGTTTGTTTTTCCTTGGCTGCGGCATTGCCGTCATGCGTTATCGCACCAACGTCACCGTGCGCCGTTTGCTGCACGCGTCGTTGTTGTATCTGCCGTTTCTGCTCGCGTTGATGGCGTTGGATAAAAGCAATTTTTAAGTTCAGTGGTTTTTTTCAAAAATGCATAGGTTATGAAGGCCAATTAACTCAAGAGATAATCTATGGGACTAACCTATGTTTCCGTAAAAGTTGCCAACCCTGCTGATCCCGCGCGTGCAGTCGATGAAACTTTCATGGTCGATTCCGGTATAGTTTATTCTTTTGTCCCTCGGCAAGTGTTAACTCAACTCGGAATCATCCCGCATTCAAAACGCCAGTTCATTTTAGCCAATGGCGAGAAAATTGAACGCGAGCTGGGCACGGCCATTTTTGAATATCAGGGACAGCGCGGCGATTCTTTGGTCGTTTTCGGCGAAGCTGGTGATAACCCCTTGCTGGGCGCGACAACCCTGGAAGGTTTTGGCCTGATTCTCGATCCCTTCCGCCGTGAATTGAAACCCTTGCCGATGCGGCTCGCGTAACTTTCTATCCTTTGCCGAAAGCGTGAAACATCTGCTGCACGACTTCAAAAAACTCTATCGCGAGGTGGCCTCCTAATGCAAATCTCCGATTTACCCGCAGTGAATGCGACGCTCAACGCACTCAGCGCCATTTGGCTAACCTGTGGTTATGTTTTTATCCGGCAAAAGCATAAGGCGGCTCACCGGTTTTGCATGATCGCGGCGCTGATCACTTCGGCGCTGTTTTTGAGTTCCTATCTCATTTATCACTATCACGCCGGCTCGAAACCTTTTGCGGGGCAGGGGACAATTCGGACCGTTTATTTCACAATCCTATTGACGCACACGGTTTTAGCCGTCGTCATCGTGCCCCTGGTTTTCCTTACCTTGTTTCGCGCGCTCAAAGCCCGTTTCGATAAACACCGAAACCTCGCCCGGTGGACTTTGCCGCTGTGGTTTTATGTTTCCAT
>JAJVHT010000222.1 GCA_022072515.1 bacterium | reverse complement strand
TTGAACAGCGGTTGTCCGGCTTCAGTTTGAACCGGCATATCAGCTTCCAACTTATGCGAAGCGGTCAAACGCATGCCCTCCCACAAGGGCTGCGCATTCCACGCGGCTGCATCTTGCGCCAGAACGATCAAATGGCCGCCGCGTTCAACGAAGCGATCCAATTCCTGGCGCAACGTCGCCAGCTTGGGCAGCAGGCTCAACGCCCGCCGGTCAATGATAAGGACGTCCAGCGCCGCAATTCGTTGTACGAAGTCTTGGTCCGGCGCCACCAGCGCAAAATCCAGATGCAACCGGCGCAAAGCTTCAGCCGTCGGGCTGCTTTTAATTCCGGTCACGAGGCCGACTCGTTTGGTGCGATCAACTTCGGCAGAAAATTTGCGCGCGGCAAACTGCGCCACCGGCACACCATCAATCGACACCGGAATCGTGTAGGTTCCTTCCGGCAAATCTCCGGTCCAAGCGAGCGTGAGGGTATCCACCATGGTTGCGCCTTTCTGGCTCAACCGGAAAGGATGGCGAAACGAATGGGCCAGGGAGTCGGCAACTTCCACGGTGTCCGCCACGCCATCGCGCGAAATATTCATCAGCCGGATGACGAGGCGTTCGTCCGGCGTCACGCGCACGATCGGCGTCATCACCTCAGCGACGAACCGGGGGGCGAAATTGAGATTAAAAGTGCGGCGATACACGAAGCTTTGCGCTTTGGACTTGGCCTGATGAATGACGAACATGAGCACGGATTTGGCGAACGGCATTAACTGAAACGGCGTTTGCGACGGGGGAAAATTGTAAACAAGCCCTTTCGGGGTCAGCAAACGATATTCTTCCTTCAATTTGAGCGGCAGCTTTCTCGCGACATCTTCATTCACCGCCCAACTTTGATCGAGGCCGGCGAACAGAATATCCGTTTTGCCCTCCGCGCTCAGGCCCTTCACCTCGTTGACAAAAACATACGTCAATTGATAATCGGTCAAGACCGTATCGGTGATGGTGGAAAAGACTTCGACGCCAAGCAGGCTGCACCGCAAGTTTTCCAGCGCGCCTTTCCATTGCAGCAGGCTTTTGCGCTCGCCGGCCGTCAGGGTCAACTGATTAAGCGCAATGGCGAATTCAATCGAATCAATCAAGGCGACGAGGCGCGGCAGCACTTCACGGGTTTGGCCGTTGAATGTCTTGTCGGTCAACGCCTCGAGCTGAATCTCAATGCCGCGCAGCCGTTGCGAAACCGGCCAGGGCAAGCCTTCAGCGATGGTCTTCAGGCTCGGCGCCGGCGTGGGATAGCTGACGACATACGCCGGCGTTTTGCCCTGCCGCCAAAATTTTCTTTGCACGGCTAACGAGGCATAGGCCTGCGCAGCTTCTTCGCCAATTTGTTCATAGCTTTTTTTCCAGCGCGGGTGTTTTTCTTCCCAGGGCACGTGTAAGCCCTCTGGCCCGCCATTGTCACAGAGCACCCGGCTCACCGTCCAATTCGCCAGGCCGCCGTTGGCAGCTTGGCCTTTGGTCAAATCTATAATCTTGCCGGCGACGGCATTATTGACGGCCGCCAATAAATCCGCGCGCAGAATTTCCCAAACCGGGCTGCCGGGGCCGCTCGCCCAATCGCGGTTGAGCAAAATGAGATCGGGACGAAATTGCGCAATAAATTCTTCCAGCTTCAAGCGCAAGCTATCGCTCGGCCAAAGCCGCCGCACTTGCGCCGTGTCGCGCGCGGCGGCGATATCCGGCAAATTCAAAAAACGCGCATCGCCGTCGAGGCCATGCATGGCGGCGACGGCTTCCGCACGCCGCGTCGCCGCGAGAGAAAATGGATACTCGCCTTGCACGTCGCTCTCGCCGGCCTCGCCATTGGTCGCGTAAAGGCTCATAATCACGGCGCCGCGCCCAAGACGAAGATAAGCCAGCGTGGCAAAATCTTCATCGCCGGGGCGCAGCGACACGGCAAGAACCTTCAAATTGCTGCGCACGTCGAGCGCGCGCTGATAAATGGCGTTGCTGCCGACTTCGGGAAAATAATTGGGAGAAGAGGACTTTTTGGCGCAAGCGGCGAAGAGCAGCACGAGGAATAGGGCGGAGAAGAAAAGCGAAGAACGCCAACAAAAACAAGTTTTGACCATGGAGATAAGACTTTCTCTGAAAACCTTTTTATAGACAAACCCGAGGCGCGAATCAAAAAAACTGCCGGACAACTATTTCTAAAAATTTTCGCAAACAAAACATAACACCGACGGGAACCGTTTATCGATAAACTCAGCTTAAGCAAAAAAAACAACACCACTTATTGCAAAAACCGCTCCCAGCCTTCGTCACTGAACTCGCCGCGTTTGGTGGAATGCACCAATTCGTAGTCGCCAAAACCGTTTTTATCGACAAAAACAAATTGGACGCCGTTTTCGACTTGATAGTAGTACCAAATTTCATACGGCTTGATGACGCCTTCGCTGGGGTGGCGTTCCACTTCATCCGGCTTGCCATACAAAATAAAAACGCGGCCGCGGTCGGTGCGCCAGCCTCTGCGAGTGTAATTCGAGTAGCGTTCGGTGGCCACGTCGACACGGCGCAGATAATCTGTCCGGAGACGCGGTCTTTCTCCAGCGACGCCGGATTCCTGCCGGCCCCAAAATTCTTTGAGAAAATCCTTCTTGGCGGCGGCGGTTTTTAATTGACCGAAGAAATAAATTTCGGTTTTATCGGCGAGATATTTCGCCTTTTGAAATTCTTCTTCAACTTCCTTATCCGTCAACGTTTCAATGCCAATGGCCAATGACGTTGCCACCGGAGCGGGCGTGGCACCGGCGGCGGGCGGTTGATAGACGCTAAAATCTTTTTGCACTTGCGCCGGCGCACCTGACGGCAGATCCCGCACGCTCATGCGCAAGCTGTATTTTCCCGGCGCCAACGCCACGGCGTTGAGCGTGCCGATTTCGATGGTATTGGCCGTGCGGTAGCGGCGCTGGCGCGAAACCTTTTTGGCAATCGCCCCATCCGCACCGACGATTTCATAATCCACCCCATACACCTTGCTGGTGTCGACGTCATAAAGCTCGGCGTACACATAGATGACCGGCGCAAAAGCGCCAAAAACCAGGCTGGGATACGGCACCACTTCATGCCCATTTTTAAAATACTGTTGATTTTGATTCGCCGCCGCCCGAATTAGAGAACACAACTCCAGATCACTGATTGCCGGTCGAATCGAAGCGGCCTTGACCTCGAGCGGCATCGTCAAACTGTCGCGGCGAGCCGGATTGAGAGAATCGTACGCGACGATGTGCAGGCGATAGTTTCCGAAGGGCACCAAATGGCCGGCCTGGCGCAGAATCGGCATGGAGCGCCACGAGGCCATCGTCGTATCTTCGATAACGACCGGCAGGACGACCCGCTCGTTGACCACGGCTTTGCCGGTGGCCGCGTCAATTAAATCCGTCCGCAGCGCCACCCCGCCTTTCAAAGTGGCGCCTTCCGCTTGGTAGGCGAGCAAACCGCAAAAAAAAGAATAATATAATTCCACATATCCCGCATTAGCGGTGCTCCGAAAACGGGCATAATCAACATTCATCAGGAAAGGCTGGGATTGCGGCGCGGTTTGCGCGAGCAGAGAGGATGAACCGCACAGCAGCAGCGCCAGCAAACAGGCACGTTTGGTCATGATACTTCTCTGTTAAAAATTAAACCCCGCCAGAAAAATGGCGATTTCTCTTCACTTCCCTTTTGCCACTTCAAAAATTAAGCATCTGTAAAATAAATGTCAATGAAAAAGGCTGCCCGAAAGCAGCCTTTTTCATTTACAACGCAGATCGTTAAAGCCGGAGTTTTAGAAGCCGAGCTTCAACGAGAATACATTGTTGGCATCGAAATACTTCACATCACGCCAAGCATAATCGATCGTGACGTTGATACCGGGGGCTTTGTAAACCAAGCCGGCGCCGAGAGTCGCACCAAACGGGTTGATGTCGGTATCGTTGTTCTCGGTAATCGCGTAGCCGCCGCGACCGAAAAACTGCAGGCCGGAGGTCACGTAGCCGATTTCACCGCCGAGGTGATACTGGTTCTCAGCGAGGTTATTGTTGGCA
Source organism: bacterium (assembly GCA_022072515.1). Lineage (GTDB taxonomy): Bacteria > Zhuqueibacterota > Zhuqueibacteria > Zhuqueibacterales > Zhuqueibacteraceae > Zhuqueibacter. Next base: position 7,583 of record JAJVHT010000222.1, on the reverse strand, counting down.
AACGCGCCGCTGCCGCGCACCACATAATTCTCGCCCATGAGATAGTCATAGGAGAGACCGATCTCGATCGACGAGGGCAATTCAAAGCTGGCGGCTTCCAACTTGACTTTCTGCTCGGGACGCTGCGAATTCGAGGGGCTGGCGTCACGCAACAAACCGGACCCGTCGAAACGCATCTGCGGGCCGATGTTTTTGACCGCCACGCCCAGGCCGAGTCCCTTGAAACCGGCAACCTGATTGTACTGCACGCCAATATCAATGGCCACGCCACTGGCACTGACCAAATCGACGCGTTCCGACACCAGCTTCAAATTAACGCCGGCGGAGATCGCGTCCGTCAGGGCCCGTGAATAACCCAGGCCGATGGTGGTATAATTCGGCGAATAGGTGGCGCCGGAGCGGCCTTCGGAATCGTCTTCGGTGGTCAAAGCAATATCACCAAAGTCAAGTGACCGAAAGCTAAAAGCAAACGTGCCGATATCGCTAAACGTCGCCGCCACTGCCGCATAATTCAAATTCAGATCAGCAATGTACTTCATATAAGAAAACATACCTTCCGCCGAGCCGGAAAGCCGCGAAACGCCGGCCGGGTTCCAGTGCAACGCTTCAACGCCACGCGCGGAAGCCACACCGGCGCTTCCCATCGCCAAGTCCCGAGCGCCGACGGGAATCAACAACTCAGAGGCTCCCGCCGTGCCCAGGCGCTTATTGACTTGCGCCGAGCTCTCGGTTGCCCAAACCAGTGCCAGGGCACCAATCAGAAGCACAAGAGACAAGCTACGAAATTTCATATCTATTATTCTCCTTCAATCGGTAGTGCAACTTGAAAACTGTTTTGGCTCAGAACCACTTTCAATCCCGCCACCGCTCTGCGGCATGGCAGAAGTGGCGGGATTGGAAAGACTCAAACCAGGCTAAAAAACATCCAGAACTTGTTGTTCGGGGATAACGCCCAACTTGAGCACTTTCGTTGCACCGAGCTCTGGCATATCAATATGAACGATGTACATGCCGCCCGCAACCGGGAAGTTGCTTTGGTTATTTAAGTCCCAGCGAATGAACTGCGAATCATCGTTCTTTTCAATGGTCCGGACCAACTGGCCGCCAATGTTGAAGATGCGGATCGTCGCCTTTGCCGGCAAGAAATTGAAGGTCACGAAGCGGACGAACCGATTCGTTTCCGCCGCATTGAGAGCATAGTAGGGATTCGGGAAAACATTGATCTTGTTAACATCTGTTTTCGCGACGGTCGCATTAAAATCAGCGGCACCTGGCGCCTTGAACTCGAAAACATCGTTCGTCGTGTTCGGCCGATGCGGATAGATCTCAAATTCATCGGCATCATCATAAGCGATGTTGCCACGGCGATTGGGCGCCAGCCAGTACATCACCGGCAGCGCGTTATTCAGAATGTCGATCTGGAAGGCGGGATTCGGTGTTTCCGAATACGGGGCTTTGAGAATAAAACCAAATTCCCGTGTCGTATTGTTATTCGTCGTATTGAAATCACCAGGCCAATACTTGCCGTCCACCAATCCTGCCGCGACATTATTCTCAAAGAAGGCTACGGCCAAGCGTTGTGGCGGATCCACGTCCATATTATACGCGGCAAACGGAACGCCCTTGGTGAAATCCTGATAGGCGTAACCGCCCGTCTTGTTGATAATAAACGGCGCGAATTCAGGTTTAGCAGGTGCGGCCGTGGCGCCACGCAGATAGCGGTATGCGTAAGAGACATCGGGATGATTCGGATCCCAATTACCATTTACATCGGTCGGCGCCAATTTAAGAAGAACCCGATTTAACTCAGTGCCCTTCACGGATCTCTCGGCGGTAACACCGAAGTAGTGAGACGGCTCATCCCAGCCCATAGCGCCTTCGAAGCCTTCGAGACCCCAAGCAGCGCCTGACCATGTCCACCGGCGAGCGCCACTGGTGATATGCCACCCTTGATCTGCATCGCCATCAAACCCGCTCTTCATGCCTTCCGGCGCGCCAGTGACGGTAACGTACATGCCGTCAATGGTCGGATAGTTGTAGGTATCATTGTCATCGCCGCTGACAATCGGGCCTTGATTCGTTGAGGAGAAAACTGCTTGATTGTTCCGATTCAGCACCCACTCCAAAACGCCTTCCGCGTTGTTGCGGAAAGTCACTTTGTAGTTGGCGCCTGTGGCTTTGCCAGGATCAACCACGGTTGCCGTTACGGCGCCACCACTTACACCAGTCGAGTGGGCAACATCAATTGCTTTGCCAAAAGGCGCATCATACCGCACGCCCGGCTTCGGAGATTGTGGCACGACCGGCAAAATCACCGGCGTCGATTCGAGGGTAAGCGGCGTGGCCGCAGGATCAGTGGAAACGCTGTATGCCGTCACACCGAAATAATATTCTTGTCCGTTGCGGAGATTGGCTCTGCCGCTAATCGCATCACTTGCAACGCGGATATAGCGCGTAACGCCGCTGTTCGCACCAAGCTGCACCGGCAGGCGCAAAATCTGGCCGGAATTCGCATCAAACTGATCGTCCAGCACCACAGTCACTTCGTCAACCACGTCGTACGTGGCGATCCGCCTGCCGTCCGTCAGCGTCGAGTTGCGGGAGGGGAATTGATAAACATTATACCCCTGGAAAACATACGGGGCGGCGTTTGAGGTCTCGGTGAGGCTGACATTGTTGAGATCCGAGCCCCATTCCAGAACGATTTCGCCATCCAATTGCCGAACCGCGACATTGGGAGCTCGCGGCGCCGACGGGACGACAAAGAGCGCGTCGTAGGTGTTTTGGGCAAAACGATCGCTGAATTTCATGACCGAAACACTGGAAAGGCGATCAGCGCCCAAACCGCCGACAATACCGACAACGACTTCTTGCGTATCACCCGGCGCAAAAGCAAATGGGCCGGAGACGAGCAGAATGCGGCGGTCGCCCGGCGGCAAAGCTGCAGGCGTGCCCGTGCTGGAACCGTCGATCCATCCGGTTTTGGCGACGGGGTCACCGGACAAGGGGAAATTCGTTTCATTGCCGTCCGGATCGATCCACTTTCTGGTGACACCCGTGGAAGGATCGGCCACATAACCACGCAACATTTTAAACCACCGCAAGGTGCCTTCATATTGCGTCAACGGCGGATCACTGATGGCGCTACCGGCGGAGAAAAAGTTAAAGGAAGACATGCCCAGATTGGTATAGCCGGGACGCTTCTTCAAATCAAAAATACCCACATCCGTCGCCTCACCTTGCACCAATGGGCCTTGGAAAAAGTCATAGCCACCGGCGGGCGGCGGGATGCTGAAATTGCGGAATTGGTTGTCAACCGAATTGGAGTTGTAAATATAGCCCAAGCTGACCGATTTTCCTCCGGCCAACGAAACATCGCAACCGGCAAAATCGTCGCCCGAGTCACCGAGGTCAGGATCGGACCACTTGCAGACATAAAAACTGTCCGACCGGAAGAACCCGCGGTTAATCATGCGATACTTTTGAAAGACAACATTGCCCAGCGCGTCACTCCGTTTGTAAGCCCAAGCGGTAATCTGGATCTCGACGCCAATGGGCGCGGCGCCGTACAAACCACGCGAGGCCGCTTCGTTGAAATCATTGCAGACCGTCCACATCACCTGGTCGGCAGGGGAATTCGGATCGGCGCCCACCACACCCGGCTCATCATAGTTGCCGGTAATTAACTCTCTGGAGGTGAGGCCGGCCGGCGGCTTGTCGTACTGGCCGTTTTTGTTGCGATCAACATACGGCGCACCCTTTTGCACCGGCCATTCATCCCAGTCTTTCAGATACTGGGCTCTGACCGCGGCAATATCTTCCGCCGTTACCGCATTCTGCGCTTTCTCATAGAACTCGGAAGCGTCACCGGTAAGGTCCAAGCCGACATCATTAATATCACGCCGGATGCGATACAGCCGGACATCGCCGTTATCCGGGCTTTCCGGCACGCCGCTAATCACAGCACCGGCCACCGTACCCGTGTTATAGGTCTGGCCGCCGACGCGGATTGGCTCCGAAGTCGGGGGCAACCCCGTGCGCGTATCGGTCAACCTCGCGCCGAAAACAAAACCATCTTGAAAAATGACATTGGACGTGCCGCGTGGAAAAACACCGCCATTACCGTCATGGAACGGGTTCACGCCGGAGCGTCCATCGAATTCCATAAAATACTGCCAGTTGTTGACGTTTAACATGCCATAGGTGGGGGCGCCGGTTCTGCCGAGCGTACCTTTGGTCTTCGCCACCTTATTCGCATTGGGGGCGTCTTTGGCCACACCGTTGCCTGCCAGCGTTACCACCAAAGCAAATATGAGCAAAAACACTGCAATAAATCTGAGCTTCATATTGCCAGAGCTCCTTTGAGTAAAGTTCATAGTCATTGACCGGTCGTTTTGAGCGACCGGTCAATTGATAGCAGTTTTAGTATTCAAAACGTACGCCAAAACGAATCTGGCGGGGTGTACCATAAATGTCACCCGGGCCATTGAGGATATAGTTGTACCGGTTATCCAGATTGAAGGCTTTGTAGAAATCGACGTACTGTTGCTGCAATTCCTGTGAAGGCAGACCTTTAATGAATTGGCTGGCCAACGCGCTCGTGAGCCATCCGTCATCTTCTGCCGAGCCTGTCGTCGGATACACGTTAATCACCTGCTTGGTGTTCAACACATTCAGCGCATTCATGTACAACTCGACATTAAAACGGCTCAGATAGAACACCTTATTGACCGTAATGTCCAAATTAAATGCTGCGGGGGTGGAGGAGGCATTGACGGATTCGATTGGGAAACTGGAGCGCGCATCATTGAGCGCCACCACGCCGACGTTGTACGCATCGGATTGACCCAAGCTCTCCGGTCTCTTCACCCGGGTAAACGGATGGCCGCTGTTGAAGGTCATCAGCGCAAAGCCACCCAAGCCACTGAGGATCTTGCCGCCATCGCCCTTGCCGAAGCGATAGTCCAACAGAATGCTGCCGCGTTGGGCTTGGTTGAAATCGAGGGGGTTGATGAAATCCGGGTAGCGGCCGAGGTTGTAGCTTTCGACCACGCCGAACGAAGATTGCGGATTAGAGCCGGTGCCGCGGGCGTCTTGCAGCGTGAAATTCAAGCGGGCGGAGAGACGCTTGGTCCGGCGTAAATCAAAGGTAAATTCCAAGCCCTTGACCGTGCCAAAATCTTCATTGAGATAAGCCGTAAACAGGCCATTGCCGTTGGCGTCGGCAAATTTACGCACTTGCAATTGATCGCGGGTGTCTTTGTAGAATCCCGTAATCGTCAAGGCGGCGTTGTCGCTGATCGCCTGGCGGAAGCCCATTTCATATTGCGTCAAACGCTCTGGCTTGGCGAGGAAACCGACCGGGGTCAAGAACGCGTTGCCGGCCGTGCGCGGGCTTAACGTGCGGCTCAACGTGATGAGGCCGACATACATATTATTCAACGACGGCATTTGCACATACTTGCCGTATTGCGCATAGAAAACCGTTTTGTCGCTGACCGGGAAAGAGAAATTCAAGCGCGGCAGCACGTAATCGAAGCTCTCACCCGCGGTCAAGGTTTCTTCTTTGATCACATCCAACGTCTGATCGAAATCGGTGGTCGCATAATTCTGCGCATCGGTGAGGCCGCGCGCCCGGGGATCAAAACGCTCATAACGCAGACCGGCATTCACCACCAGATCGCGATACTCGAACTTGTTCTGAATATAAGTCGAGGCAAAGATCGGTTTTTTGGCCGCATCTTTGGCGGTCACGTCACCATCGACTTTGTTGCCGAAGACGTCATAACCATAGTTGTTTACACCTGCCTGCCGGGCCCACTGAATACGGCGACTTTCTTCACTGGCGAACGTGCCGGGGGTATTGCCGTCCGTGCCGTTCAGCAATTCCAGACCCGCCGCAATATTGCCAACATTGAATTGGCGCATCAACCACGTTTCATAACGGCCGCCCACTTTGAACTCCCAATTTTTGGTCACCTGCGAGACAAAGTCCAACGATCCCTGGTATTGCCGCTGGGAGTTCTTGAAATAGGAGTTAACCGGGGTGCCCGGTGCTGCGAAACCGGCGGCACCATTGAAACCGTAACCGACACTGTAGCCCACCGGACCACGATAGCGCCGCGTCCATTCAGCGGTGTCGCCAAAAGGCTCGTTCGCCAATCGGTCGGGATATTTCATCCAATCACTGCCGAAGCGCGGATCAAATTGCTCCAACTCGCGATTGTAAACGGCTCCCGCGACTTCAAAAAAGGTCGACGGGTTAATCGGATAAGTTCCCTTCAAATTCATGAAGTAGGATTTCGTATCGGATTCGGGTTGGCGATCCAAATTAAACAGGCGGGTCAAGTGATTCGGCCAGCCGGTGTTGGCAACGAAATTTCGTTGATTATAACTACCCGACAGCTTCAAGCTCAAGGGGTCAAAAACAGTAGAAAGCAACGTACCTTGAACAGTATAGGTTTTATCCCAGCTACGATTCAAAAAGTTTCGCTTGATCGCGAGGGGACCCGGCAACGCCCGGCCTTCCTGGGTGTCGAAGTTATCCGTGGTGACGTTTTCAAAGTTAAACGGCTCCAGGAACTGGGCCGGCGAACGCAGATAATTGTACTGGCCGGCCACAAAGTATCTCATCTTCAAGGCTTCGAGCGGGCCGCCGATGTTCGCCACGAGGTTTTTAAAACCAAAGGAACTGGTGCCGAGAAATTGCTCGCCTGGTTTGGCAAAATCGTCGGTGCGATAGTCAAGACCAATATTCATCTTGCTGCCACCAGTGCGAACCGTCGTCATGACGGCGCCGGAGTTCGCGCCGCCAATATCCGCGGTAAAACCACCGGATTGTAATTGCAATTCTTCATAAGCTTCTTGAATAACGGCCACGCCTTCATTATTGAAGAGGCGGTTGGTCACCGACGCGCCGTCAACGACGTACGATAATTCACCCGCACGACCGCCACGGATGTACAAATTACCGTCCTGCCGGACGACACCGGCTTGCAGCGCCAGAATGGCCGCCGTGCCACGAATCGGCAACGCCTGGACATCTTCACGCGTGGTGACGCGCACCGTGTTCGGCGTGTTGCGCTGGACCAGCGGACGATCCGCGACGATATTGACTTCGCCGACTTCGACCGAGCTTGGCGCCAACTTGAAATCCAGCGTCGTGGTTTGGCCGGCAGAAATCTGCACATTGGAGACGCTCACCGGCGCATAACCAATATAGGAAGCTCTCACCGTATAGGTTCCCGCGCCCATACGGAGCACCACATATTCACCGTTGAGATCCGCCGCTGCACCCAGCGTCGTTCCGTCAACCGTGATGGTGGCACCAATCAACGCATCGCCCGTTTCCCTGTCGGTAATCTTGCCGCGGATTTTTCCGTCTTGGGCAAAGACCAAACAAGGCAAAAGCAGAGCGATCAGAGACAACATCATTAACCTGTGCCGCATTGCTTCACTCCTTCCATTTGGTTAGGGGATAAAATTAATTTGATGACAAGACTGCATGACCACACTTCCCGCGTTATAACCTGCTTGCGCAGATTAAAAGCGTTTTATTCCATTCGCAAACCCTATACCAGGGA
>JAJVHT010000065.1 GCA_022072515.1 bacterium | reverse complement strand
CGTGGTGAGCTACAATGGGCGAGTATTTTATCTTCGAAAATCGTGAAGTCTTACTAATCGGTTCTTGATGTCTTCCGCTTGGAGATTTGCTGTAAGCTGGAGCAAGCGCCTGTAAATGATAGAATGGTCGATATCATTGCTCAGAATAATGCCGTTATGCTCCAAGTTGTTTGCCTTATATCGCGCATTGATACGAACAAAATCTCTTTTGTTGATGGTAACAATAGCCCGTCCTTGCGAGACGGCGAATTGCATTTGAGCATCGTCGTCTTTCGTATCCATGCCGGTTTCGTGAGAGCTGACGGCATCAACGCCATTCAGGCGCAGGCGTTGCGCAATCTCATCACTGAGATTCTCATTCAAGTACAGCTTGATTTTCAGTTTTTACCTCACGCTCTGCGGTCGCAAGTTCATCGTAAGCCCGTTCGTTCGTGGCGATAAACTCTTCGATCTCATCCCGATGATCGTAATAATACGACAACGCATCGTACAACTGGGCGGCGGTTATCGTTGGAAAGCCTTTTAGAATTTCCCATTCGTCCATTCCCCGTTTGTGGCATCCCACCAGCGCCCATACGCGAATATAAGTGCCTTTAATGACGGCCTGCCAAATCCCGGAGGCGCCCAAGATTTTGACAATGTGGGGATGTTCTGTGGGTTGAAATTTTTCACTGGCCATGATTTCATCTCCTGCTTTGGAAGAACATTCTAAATTAGTAAATAATCAATCAAAAGTCAATAAACGTAAAATAAGGAACCAAAGCAAGGTTGCGTGGTTTTGCGGGAGGAAGAATTTCAATTACAACTTACACACATTCAGGCGACACGACGAACAATAAATTTACCCAAACAACTCCTTCGCCTCGCTGACGACGCGCTTCATCACTTCCTGAAAATTTCCTTCCACCAATGCGCCGGAGGCGTAAGGATGGCCGCCGCCGCCGTAGCGGTTGGCCAGGCCGTTGATGATGATTTTGCCTTTGGAGCGAAAGCTGATTTTGGCTTTGCCGTTTTCCGTCTCCAAAAACATCAGGCAGAGCTCGACGCCGTCGATGCTGCGCGGAAAATCGGCGAAGCCTTCGGTGTCGCGCGGCTGGGTGCCGGTCGTTTTCAGCATTTCCTGGGTGACGGCAAACCACACCAAGCGGCCATCCGGGGAAAAATTCAAATTGCTGAGAATTTTTCCCAGCAGGCGCATTTTGTTCGCCGGCTGTTTCTCATAAATTTCTTGATAAAGATGATGCGGCTTGACGCCGCGCGCAATGAGATCGGCGCAAATTTGATGGGCGCGGGGATTGGTGTTGGAAAAACGAAAACCGCCGGTGTCGGTGAGAATCGCAGTGTACAGCGCTTCAACGAGCTTGCCCTGCAGGCGCGCGCCCAATTTCGTCAACAGCTCATACATGATTTCGCCGGTTGAGGAGGCGTCGGTTGAAATCACATCGACTTCGCCAAAACGGCCCTCGAGCGGATGATGATCGAGGCAAATTTTCGTGACGCTGAGCTGGCGCAGCAGCTTGCCGAGATCGCGCAGCCGCTCCCAATCACTGATGTCGAGAATAAAAACGGCATCGGCCTCGCGCACGATCTCACCATGCTTTTGCAGGTCGAACAGTTCAATATCGCCGCGCCGGTCGAGAAACTCGATGTTCTCCGGCGTCGCACTGTGGTTGAAAATATGCGCCTCTTTACCCAGCTCGCGCAGGTACGTGAACAAAGCGATTTCGGAACCGATCCCGTCGCCGTCGGCATTGACATGCGTAGTGAGAATGAACTTTTTGCCGTTTTGAATGAGCTGTTGAATTTCTTGAAAAGCGGCTGGCGCCATCATGGGGAAATCCTTGGTTAATGCCTTTGCTTTAACTTCTGCTCTTACTCCTGCTCCTACTCGTACTCTAACGGATTAAGAGTAGGAGCATGAGTAACAGTGACAGTTATTTTATCATTACCTTGCCAAATCCACTATTGCCATTCGCATCGACGACTTTGACCGCGACGATACTCGCCGCCTTCGCATTCGCCGCCATAAATTGATACGTTTCCCGGCGTTGATCGGAAACATTATCGGTTGGATAAATCAACTGCCAGGCGCTGGCGTCGACCGTGTACCAGGCTTCCTTAAGTCGCGAGAGTTGGTCACTGGCTTCGAAGCTCGCCTGCCACTGCGCGCCGTTCTTTTGCACCACGAGATTTTTGATCTCCGGCGGGGTGTTGTCAATCACAAAAATTTCGCTGATCTTTTCGCTTTCGAGCGCCAAGTTGGGAGGATTGCTGCGGCGATCGGAAGCGGTGAGGCGAACCTGATACTCGCCGTCCGGCAGGGCTTGGCTGTCCCACGAATAAACCGCGCCGGCATAATCTTTCGCCAGCTCGCGCCAGGCATTTTCGCCGACCGCGCGAATTTCCAGGCGGTAAATCAGCCGATCATTGTTGTCGTCGCGGGCTTGCCAATTGATGGATTGCGCGCCCTTTTGAAAAGTTTTGCGCCCGGCCTCGGGCAAGGGAATATTTTTGGCGCTGGGCGAGCCGCCGTCTTGGCCGTCGCTCAAATGATTCGCGGCTTGCTCTTTTGCTTCCGGGAAAGCGTCGCCCGGATTATAAATGTTGATGGCGGCAATTTCCGGCGCGACGTTCTTTTGCAGATATGAAACCTGCACGCGTTTGATGGTCGCCGTATTTTTGCCGTTCGCCGTCATTTCAAGTTTCCATTGCAGGAAACGCGCGCCAGGACTCGTGATGGCGCCGCCGGTGGACGGGCCTTGCACCGCCGCCCAGTCGCTCCAGGTTTTATCGGGTTTGCCGGTGTTGCCGCTGCGCGTAAACAGCCGCGCTTGCCCTTCGCCGGATTGCAGCCAATTGGCCGCGCCCCATTGCGCCGGCACATTTGCATCGATGACCTCGGAGAGATACTCGCCCTTTTCGCGCCCACCCGCACTTAACATTTGCAATGTTCCGGCATTCGAGGTCGTGAACAGATACTGCTCGTTCGGCGCGGTGAGCATCGCCGTAATTTGTGCCGGTTCCACTTGCAAGAGCAGTGTGCGGGTGCCGTCATCGGCAAGGCGATAAACGCGGCCGCGATCACCGGTGCCGATGAGCAGGGAGCCGCTGGCTTCGAGCAACATCGAGTGAATGCGATCTTGGCGCGAGTTCCACAGATTTTTCGCGACGCCTTCCGGGGAAATGCGATACACCGCGCTGACTCCTTTTCCGGCTTGACCTGGAGCCGTCATCACCATCGGTGGCGCAGGCTGATCGTCGCTGGTGGCGCTGATGATAATCGCCGGCCCTTCTTCTTCGCTGTCCGCTTCGGCGCCTTCCAGATTGGCCACCGGCGTTGGAATCAGCCCGGGCAAACTCTTGGCCTCACCGGCAGCCGCGGCGTAAACCACACCATCCCGGCCAATTGCCAATTGATGAATTTCCGGAAAGGCGGCGTCATACAAAACACTCACGGTTCCGGTGGCCGTCAAACGATACAAGTAGCCGTTGCCGCTCGAACCGGCGTACAAATTTCCTGAGCTTTTGTCCAGCGCCAGGCTGCGAATATGTTTTTCTTCGCTCTGAAAAAAGAGGTCGGATTTTCCATTCGGCTGGACAAGATAAATTCGCCCCGGCTCGCCGGTCGCCACATATAACGCGCCATCCGGGCGCGGCACGATGCTCCAAATATATTTGGCTTCCGGCTTGAAAAACGGCTGCGCTTTCGCCGCACCGCTTTGCCGATACACTTGCCCATCCGGCGCTGTCGCGATGTACAGATTGTTCTGCACCGCCGCCAGCGCAAACACCGCAACTTCCGCGCTGGAGAACACGGTGTCGGGTTTCGACTTCTCATTGGCCCGCAACACCACGGCGGGATTGCCGCCGCCAACATAAACATTGCCCTGCGCATCGCTGGCGGCACACCACAGATACGGGACGGTTGCGCGCAGCCGCTCTTGCACTGCCGGCGCCAGGCGCATTTGCCCGAGGGCGTCGATGGAAATGCCGAACGCTTTGCCGTCCTCCAGATCATCCTGGGTCAGAAAAGTTTTGAACTGGGGCGAGGCGGCAAAAAGCGCGAGCGCCAAAATTAACGTAACGATTGAAGTGATTTTTTTTATTGGCATGGTTTCTTTTCCGTGAAACGTAAAACTTTAGGTGTAATGCGTACGGCGTTGTGGCGTTTTGCGCCTTACGTTTAACTTATGAGCGCAGTTTTATGCGCAGAGTTTTCAAGCCCGAGACGGCGAAGGCAGCGCTTGGCAACGTTGCCGCCTTTGCGGTGGCGATCGTAATTTTCTGGCGCGCCTCGGTTAAAATTTGCTCGCGCGCGAAGGAAGCATTGCCCTTGAGATTTTGTGATTGCAAAATGGAATAAATCGAGGGCGGCAGGGAGGAGAGCTGCTCGCCGTCGATGATCAACCCCTGATCCGGCTGGCGCAATTGATAATAAAGGAAATCGTTGCGCCGGCGATCTTGCAGAATCGTCAGCAGTTGTTGCAAGTTGCGGACGATAAAGCGGCCGGGCGCCGTGCGCAATTCGAGTTGCGTCATGTCATCACCGCCGCCGACATTGATGGTGAGAAAACGGCCGTCGGCATGGCGCGGAATGGCGAGCTTTTGCTGCAACAGTTTTTCCGGGCCTTGAAACGCTTTGACACGCGCGAACACCGTTACGGTATCGCCCGGCTCGACTTCGCTGCGGTCGATCCAGACCTGTTCGATGGTGGCGCTGCGCCGGCCCGGGATCGAAGTGAAATTCAAATCGATCCGCGCGATTTTTGCGGGCTGAAAGTTGTTGGCCATGATGGCGCCGACGGTTGACGCCACTTCGCCGGTGGATTTTAGAATGCCGCTCAGAAACCCAAAGCCGCTGATCGGCGTGAAACCGGGATAGAAATCATCCAGGCTGATTTTCGTGCCGCTTTGCAATTGAATGCCGCCGGTGAGCTGCAAGCTATTTTCACCGGTCGCCAGCCGTCCGGATTCCAGCGCGTTCACGAGTACGAAACGCATGATGAGCGGCATCAGTGTGTTGATCGTGCGCTCTTCGGTAAAACGAAATTCGAATTGAGAAGTTTGGCCGATTTCATCGGTATACCGCACGGTCAGCGGAGTCAACACCGGCGGTTCACCGATAACTCCGAAAATGCCGGTCGTCCGATCCTGGCGCAGCGCGCCAACCAGGCTCGAGCTGACGCCCATTTTGAAAGAACCGATATCGCTGGGAACGATCAAAAGAATTTTTGCCAACGAAATCGGCATTTCCACCGGGCCGCTATTAAAAAAAGGATGGCCGAAGGCGAGCACACGATTGTCGCGGCGATAACTCACCGTACCCAGGGCTTCGATGTCGGTGTCGCCGGTCATCAACACCGCGCCGATCGCCGCGCCGGGTTGGAGCAACGCCGCGCTTTCGGCGTCATAATTAACGGCGCTGGCCACGCTGCCGCTGCTCATGATTTGAAATCCGGCCGGCTGCAGCAGCGTCGCCGCCAGATCGGTCAAGCGGGGTTGCATGCCGCCAAAGGCCAGCGGCAAATCAATGGGACGCAACGTGCCCAGCCGCGCGGCGCGCGCTTGCAACAAATCTTGCGGCGCAAAATTTTCCCACGTGGTTTCGGTGAGACCCAACGCCATTTCGAGAAATTTGTTGGGCGGCGGCGGAACAAACAGGGCCAGCTCGCGATCGCGCGTGTCCTCGTGGCCGAAGATCTCCAACATCTCTTCGATGGGCGTGACGCCGGCCAGCGGTTCGCGCACGAAGATCGCCAGCGAATATGACAGCGCCCCAATCATTTTGCCGTCGATATAAATCGGGCTGCCGCTCATGCCCGCGGCCACGCCGGTGTGCTCGGCCTTTTCGCCCTTGAGGCGAATGATGATGAGATTGCGTTTGGGATAGAAGTTGCGCATGATGTCGACAACTTCGATGGGAAATTCTTCCGGGCGGTCGCCGCGAAACACCGTGCGGCCAATGCCGGCCATCCCCGGCTTAACCTCAGCAAGCGGCATGATCTCCTGCGCCGGCAGGAACAAGGGCAGGGCAGCAAACAGAATAAGAAAACAAAGCCAACGACGCATGTTTAATTTCCATTTTAGTTAAGCATACAAAATACGGTATTTGCGGCAAAATTGCAAGACCAGAATGTGGCTTTGTGCACAGTTTTTATATTTGAAATTGCCGAAGCGGTTGAACATAAATTCAGCCTCACCGGTCTTTTAGGTTGAATTTTGCCGGTGCGATGAAACTTTTATAACTGGCACGGGGTTTGTTTTAAAAAGGAATGGTGACAGGCCATTATTCTGTTGATCTTTATAAAAAAAATCCCGAACTTTTAGAAAGCGAAGCCGGGCTGGCGCCGAAGACATTTTTAAAATTGGCAAAACGTTTTTTGGCGCGTTCAGCTTCACGATTCCATTCAGGAGATCACGTTATGAAAAAAACATACGGTGCCATTGTGGGTTGGGGAGTTTTGTTCGCCCTTATCCTCATCGCCGTCCCCTCGAGCTTCTCGCAATCCTTCGGCAAGAATCACGTCCAGTATAAAGAATTCAAAACCAAGTATATTCAATCCGAGCATTTCGATATTTATTTTGATGAAGGCGGGCTTGACATCGCCGAATTCACCGCGGAAGTCGCGGAGCAGAGTTATAAAGAGATCAAAGATGATTTCCGTTACGAGCTGAGCAGCCGGATTACGGTTATTTTATACAACAGCCATAATGATTTCGAGCAAACCAATGTGCAGGTGGCGCCGGCGGAAGAGTCGGTCGGCGGCTTCACGGAGTTTTTCAAGAATCGCGTTGTCATTCCGTATGAAGGCAATTGGGAAAAATTTCGTCACGTCATCCATCACGAGCTGACGCACGCGGTGATGCTGCAAATGGTTTACGGCTCAGGCGTGCAGTCGATCATCACCGGCCTGGCGCGCTTGCAATTGCCGGGTTGGTTTGTCGAAGGCCTGGCGGAATATGAAAGCCGCGGCTGGGACACCGAAAGCGACATGTTCATGCGCGATGCGGCGCTTAGCGGCTACGTGCCGGAGATTCCCTATCTCGGCGGTTTTCTCGCGTACAAAGGCGGGCAATCGGTGCTGTATTACATTTCGCAAAAATACGGCGGCGAAAAAATCGGCGAATTGTTGGGCAAAATCAAAATCAACAAAAGCCTCGATCGTGGCTTGCATCAGGCCATCGGCATGAATTTGGAAGATTTGAACAAGCGCTGGCAGAAGCATCTGAAAAAAGAGTATTGGCCCGATATCGCCGGCCGCCAGGAGCCGGATGAAGTCGCACGCAAACTCACCGATCATGTCAAATACGGCAACTTCATCAACAACAGTCCGGCGCTCTCGCCGAACGGCGACAAGATTGCGTTTCTCTCCGACAAGTCCGATTATTTCGATATTTATTTGATGAGCGCGATCGACGGCAAGATTATTTCGAAATTAGTGAGCGGCCAAAAAACCGGCGATCTGGAAGAGTTGCACTGGCTGCGCCCCGGCATCACCTGGTCGCCGGACAGCAAATATCTCGCCTTTGCCGCGAAAGCCGGCGGTGAAGATGCGTTGTACATCGTCGACGTGAGGAAGCGCGAGATCGTGCGCACGATGAAATTCGGCATGGACGGCGTGTTCTCACCGGCGTGGTCGCCGAAGAACGACGAAATCGCGTTTGTCGGCCTCAAGCACGGCACATGTGATTTGTATGCGGTGAATTTGCAAACGAAAGCCGTGCGGCAAATTACCGACGACGTTTTCAGCGATCTCGATCCGATTTATTCGCCGGACGGCAGCCGTCTCGCTTTTATCAGTGATCGCAGCCGCCACGTGGACGCCGCGGCGCTGCCGGAGAATTTCAAAATTTGGCGCGCGGATTATCGTAATTTGGATGTTTATCTCGTGGATGCTGCCGGCACCCCCAACGGCGGCAAGATCGAACAAATTACCGACACGCCGTTCTTTGAAAAAACGCCGGTGTTCTCGCCGGACGGCAAAAAACTCGCGTTTACCAGCGACCGCTCCGGTATCTACAATATTTATATCCACGATCTCGCCACTCGCAACGAGCACGCCATCACCAATGTGCTCACCGGCGCGTTTCATATTTCGTGGACCGGCGATGGCTCGCGCATGGCGTTCACTTCCTTTTATAATGCCGGTTACGATATTTATTTGTTGAAGAATCCGCTCGATATCAAACCCGGTGAAGTTAATCCCGCGAAAACGGCCTTTCTCACGCAGCTCGAGCAGCGGCAAAAAGAAGAACAAGTCGATCTCAGCATCACCGCGGCGGAAGCGCGGGAAGACCGCGACGCCAGCAAATACCGGCATTACGTTTTCGGCGACGAGTTTGCCGAAGGCGTGGTCAAAACCAAGGCCGAGCAGATTGCGTTTCTGGATACGACGCAATACAAACACGCCAACGGCTCCTACCGGGTGAATCCGTACAAAACCAAATTTTCGCCGGACATTATTTATGGCAATGCCGGTTACAGCCAATTCTTTGGCGTGCAGGGCCAAACCCAGCTTTCGCTCTCCGACGTGCTGGGCAATCATCGCTTCGACTTGTACACCGATCTGTTCTACGATATTCGCAATTCGAATTACCAGGTGAATTATTTTTACTTGCCCAAACGCACCGATTTGGGCATCGGCGGTTTTCATCACGCGTGGTTTTTTTACAGCGATCCGTTTTACGGCGGCTACGGCCTGATGCGCGACCGCTATTACGGCCTGAGCTTGTACGCCTCGCGCCCGTTCAATACGTTCAAGCGTCTGGATGCCGGGTTGTCGTGGGTGAATATCAACCGTGAATTTTTGGATCAATTGATCATCGGCAACGAGA
Organism: bacterium; assembly: GCA_022072515.1. GTDB lineage: Bacteria > Zhuqueibacterota > Zhuqueibacteria > Zhuqueibacterales > Zhuqueibacteraceae > Zhuqueibacter. The sequence goes on along the minus strand of JAJVHT010000065.1, from coordinate 2,823 downwards.
TCATCGCTTTTGAGCCCATTCGCATTCGGACGCTCATCGCGAGTCTTTCTTATGTGACCGACACGGCGCTGTGGGGCTGGACCGGCCCGAACAACGGCGGCCGCAGCGAGTTCAACTTGACCGTTTCGCCGAAGTATGACAAGAGTCACGGCCTCGGTTTTGTGACGTTGCGCGCCGACATTCGCAAATATCTCAAATTTAGCAAAGAGTATAATCTCGTGGTGCGGCTGGCCGGCGGCATCAGCGAAGGCAGCGAGCCGCAGCAATTTTTCCTCGGCGGTTTGGATAACTGGCTGAACCGGCGCTTCAGCGGCGGCCGCGTTCGCATTGACCGGCCGCAGGACATTTACTTTTCGAGTTTCGAGACGCCGTTGCGCGGCACGAATTATTACGAGCAATCCGGTAACCGCTTTGCGTTGATGAATCTCGAGTTTCGTTTCCCGATGATTCGCTATCTGATTCTCGGCTGGCCGCTGCCGCTGGGCTTGCAAAATGTGCGCGGGGCGCTGTTCACCGACATCGGCTCGGCCTGGAACGGCAAGCTCGGCAAATTTGAAAATTTTCACGCGTTCAAAGGCTCGACCGGTTTTCCGCCGGAGTTGGATGATCTGCTGATGGGCTACGGCTTCGGCTCGCGCGCCAACTTGGGATTTCTGCTGCTGCGTTTCGATGTGGCGTGGACGTCGGATCTCGAGCACAGCAGCTCGCGCCCGCGTTATTATTTCTCACTGGGCACGGAGTTTTGACATGAACGCATCAACACTCGTCTAAATCGTTTTTGGGACGTGCATGGCTGGGAAGAGATCAAGCAACTGTTGAATTTAACTAATGCTTTTTCAACCCGGGTCTGCCGTCTGCAATTCTGTCACTTTGTCAGTAGTTATTTTATAATTGTTGGGAGTTGTTCATTATGCGGTTTTTTCATGACCACGGCTTTTTTTCGAATCTTCATTTTTTAACTGCAAAAAGACAAGTTGAAAAAAAGCCGCTGGTTAATGTGGCGGTACGGAGAGTTCTTGGGAGTTTGCTGGGGTTCGTGTTGCTTGGCCACTTGGCGGGTGCGCCGGAAAATGCCGGTGCGCAAATTACCCCGGCTTATGCGCGGTCGGCCGCAGCGGTGGATTTCGACCAAACCATCGGCATGCCGCCGTATGTTTTTCGCGCCTATCAATTCGCGGCGGCAGAGCCTGGCAAAGTGCGCGTCGAGGTGTATATCGGCATGGTCAATGATATTTTGCAGTTTGTTAAAAACCCTGCTGACAGCAACTATCGCGCGCAATATGAAGTCAGCATCACGTTGTGGGACAAAGAAAAAAATCCGCTGGACAGCCGCAACTGGAAGCGCGAGTTGCTGGTGGCGGATTTTGACGCGACCAACGATCGGAAGAAATTCAATCTGGAGCATGCCGGGTTCGATTTGTCGCCGGGAGATTATGAGATCGCGCTCGAAATTACCGACCGGGACACCGGCAAGAATTTGCGCGACCGCCGGCCGCTCAAACTCACGCCATTGGCCGGCGAGCAAATTCATTTAAGCTCGGTCATTTTTACCAAAGCGGTTCCGGCCTCAATGGTGAACGAGCGGGACTCCCTGTTGCAGCATTACGCCGCGTTGACGACGAACCTGGCCGTCACGGCCTCAACCGCGCGAACAGAAAAGCAAGCGCCGGAAAGCCGGGAGGCCATGATCGGCGCTGCCGCCTATTTTGAAATTTATGGCGCCCACGCCGGCGAGACGTTACAACTGCAATATGAGCTGCTCGATTGGCGGCGGCAACCGCAACAAACTTGGAACGAGACGCTGACGGTGGCGCAAACGCCGGTGCGGCATCTGGTGGACTTTGCCGGCAAAATCAACCAAGCGGGGTTGCACACCTTTCGGCTGCTGGTCCAACGCGGCGCGGAGGCGAAGGCCAAAGCGGCGCAGGCAGAGGAAAGTTTTCAGGTGCAAATCAACGCCGACCCCAATTTTGCCACGGCGCTGGCCGCCAACCAGGCCCTGCTTTATGAGCCGTTGCGCTATATCGTCAAAGGCGCGGATTACAAACGCATTGCCGAAACCGCTGCCGCGACCCGCGACAGTCTGGTGGCGGCTTTTTGGCAGCAGCGCGATCCCGACCCCGGCGCCGCCGGCAATCAATTGCGGGACGAATTTTATCGCCGGGTGGCGTTTGCCGATCTGCGTTTTGCCTCGGCGCTCACCGGCAAAGCCGGCTGGGAAAGTGATCGCGGCCGCATTTACATCAAGTATGGGCCGCCGCGCGAAGTGCATCACCAGCTTGCCGAGCAGGGCGCCGCGCCGTATGAAATTTGGCTTTATCCGGATTTGGACATGCACTTTGTTTTTCGCGACAAAACCGGTTCGGGAGATTTTGAACTCATCAACCGCTGAAGCCGGCTAGCGTTTAAGCGATGGCGCTTAACGGGCAAACCGGCCAACCAGCAAACCGGCCAACTATTTGGAACCACATCTATGCACACCATCATCTCTGGCTTGCTCGCCGGTTTCGTTATCGGCGTGGTTTGCATCATCTACGTGCTGATGCGCACGCGCAAAATGGAGGAAGCCTACGACGCGGGCCGCAAAATTCCTTATTCGGCAAGCCGCGCCAGCACCGGCCTCATGACCATGGGCATATTCAGCAGCGGCTCCATCGTTTGGGGCTTCGCCGGCGCCGGCCTGTATCATCTGATTCGCGCCGAAACGGTTTTTCATCTGATCTCGTTCGGGCTGGCGGCGGTGTTCACGCTGCTCATCTGGCGCAGCAAAACCACCTTCATGCGCGACAAAGTGCTCTTGACGCTCATCGTCTTCGTCGGCCT
>JAJVHT010000166.1 GCA_022072515.1 bacterium | reverse complement strand
CGGATTACATTCAGAAAGTTCAAAAACGCGGTGCCATTGGCAAGAAGCGCAAGACGGTGAAGTGTTGAGTGGAGACGGCCGTTCCTAATTCGCATAAAGTCAGAACATAAAAATATACGAATGAAAAGAACAAGCAACGAGAATCGCGATATCAAAAATTGGTATCTCTCCAATTTCGATTTTTGGAAAACAAGCTGAACGGCCGCGGCGCGATTCGTTTTCACGGGACCCGTCCCGGAACTGTGAAGCATGGCGCTCCACCAGACTGCGGGGCAGAGGCATGATTTTCTTGAATCGGTAGTTTGGATGTCCCGTCTTCGATCAAACTCTGTCGCGCCCCCACAGCCGGTGATGCAGGCGTTAACTTACTTCAAAAAACCAAAACGCCGCTTGTTGGATGTTCTCAACAAGCGGCGTTTTTATTTCAACCTCTTATGTTTTACGAATGATTTTTACAAACCACTACTTCGCCAGCAACATCTTCTTCGTCATCGTAAAGCTTCCCGCCTGCAAGCGATAGTGATAAACCCCGGAGGGCAGCGGGCGGCCGGCGTTGTCGCGGCCGTCCCAAATCGCGGTGTGATAACCGGCGGGTTGTTGCGCGTCGACCAGCTTGCGCACCTCTTGACCGAGCATGTTGTAAATCGCGAGGCTTACCTTGACGGCTTGCGGCAGTTGATAACGAATCTGCGTCGTTGGGTTAAATGGATTCGGATAATTCTGGCTCAACTCAAACTTCTCCGGCGCTTTGACCTCGACGACGATTGGGCCGTGCGTGGTGATGTTGCCGCGCGTATCGAGCGCTTCCAATTTGTAGTAATAACGCCCGCCGGCTTCTGCGGTCGCATCCAAAAAGTTGTAGTTGCCGTCGCGGTTCGCCGGAATGAGCTTGTCATTCAGTTTGGTGTAAGTTCCACTTTGGCTCCGGCCGCGCAGAACATTGAAGCCGGCGTTGTTCATTTCGCTGCCGGTTTTCCAATTCAAGTTCACGCCGGCGCCGTCGCCAATCTGCGCGGTGAAGCTCGACAGCTCGACCGGCACTTTGATGCTCCAGACGGTGCGTGTCGTGTCTTCGAGATCGAAAACCATCGCTTCAATCGTATTCCACGTCAGCTCGCCGCTAAACTCGAACGTGTCGAACACCGAGCCGGCAAATTTGCCGTTGACATACCAGCGGTAACTCAGCGCGTCGCCGTCCGGATCCTGCGCGAAAACTTTCATCAGCAGCGGCGTGCCCGGCTGCACCACCGTCGTATCCGGCAGCCCGGGCCGATTGCCCACCGGCACGCGGCTCGTAATCTGTGGCGCCTGGTTGCGGTTCAACACGTCGATCAGCACCAGTTCTTCATCGATGCCGCCGCGGCTATCATAGGCAAGAAAACTCACTTCGTAATGGCCGGCGCTGTTTTGATCGGTTTGCCAGGTGAAGATGCGCGTGCCGAGCGAATCAAACACCGATCCGAGCGGCAAATTCTTCGCGCCGTAACGAATCGTTTCGTTGTCGGCGTCGGCCGCATTCACCACAAACTCGATGCGCTCGCTTTCACGTTTTTGTTGATTCGGCACGTCGGCGAAGATCGGGAAATTGTTATTCGTCACGCCGGTGGCGTCAAACGTGAGCGGCGGCGTGGACGAGCCGGCGGCACTCGCTTGCACTTTGTTGGCTCCGCCTTTGATCGTCCAGATGATTTCCGCAATGCCGTTGCTGTTGGTCAACACCAACGCATTCAACGCCCCGCCCGGAAAGAAGCCGGTGTTTTGCGTCACGGCGAAAGTGATTTGCGCCCCTTCCACCGGATTGCGTTGCTGATCATACGCGATCACTTGCAGCGGGAAATTCAGCGGCTTGTTGGCCGTGCCTTTCTGGTTGTTGGTGCGCGCAACAGTTTCGATGGTTTTGACGGAGCCGGCGCGGCCGAAGACGGTGAAGGTCAACGGCGAGCCATTTAAATAAGCTCCGGCGGCGTTCAGCGCCGTGATGCGAATTTTGCGCGGCCCGATTTCCGGACCGAACGTGATTTTAGTCGCCGCAAAACCGCCGCTGGCTGTCGTCACATCGCGCGTGGTCGCGTTGCCCGTGCCGCCCGTCAATGCGCCGGTGCCTTGAATCAATTCAAAGAAAACATGCACGCCATCGGCGCCGTTGCTGTTGGCGTCCGTCACTTGCACCGTGAGCGGCGTGGGCAATTCCTGATTGATCTGGCCGGCAGCGCCGTCGCCGCTGAATGAAATCAGCGTCGTGGCCGTGCCGGAAGCCGCGACGGCTTGAAAATCAATCGGTGAGCCGGCCAAGCCCGGAACCGCGGCGCGCACGGTGTTGACGCCGGCGGTCGGGCCGAGCTGCCAATTGACGCGCGCGCGGCCGTTTTCATCGGTGCGCACAGTGACGCTGCCGCGGCCATTCAAATTGCCGCCGCCAAAATTCACCGTGAAATCCACCGCAGTGCCGTAAACCGCGCGTTTGTTCGCGTCCGTCACTTTCACCACCAGCGGCTGCGACAAAATTTGGCTCGCCGGCGCTTGTTGATTGTTGCCGCTGACATATTCCAAATTCGCCGCGTTGGCATTCGTCGCCGTCGCCACAAACGTAATCGGCGAATTCGACAAGCCGTTGGACGCGGCGCGAACGCGATTATCCCCAGCGGTAGCGCCAAGCACGTACGTCACGCTCGCCACGCCGGTCGAGTCGGTGAGAACCGGCGATTGTTTGAGCAAACGTCCATTGCCGGCTTCGACCACGAACTCCACCGCATGATTGGGAACGCCATTGTTGTATTTGTCAAGCACTTGCACGCCCAACAATTTCGGCAGCGCGGTGTTCACGTTGCCGGTTTGATTCTGGCCGCTCACCATATTCATTTGCTCGGCGGCCAGTGGTGTGAAGATCACGCTGCCGCTGCGGCCGAAAACCGCGCCGTTGAGCTTCAGTGAAATCGTTTTGCGGCCGGCGCGTGTGGTGGCATACGTGAACTCGGCTTTGCCAGTCGCATCCGTAGTGACGTTCGGAAAAGTCTTGGTGTCGCCGGAGATTTGAATGGTCACCGCGACATTGGCAACAGGATTGTTGAACGCATCATAAACATATGCTTTGATATTCGTCTGCGTCACGCCATCCGCCGGCACCGGACCGCTGGCCTCGACATAGCTCGTGGCCGTATTCGGCGCCCCCGCCGTGGCATACGCGACGAAACCAATCGGCGAATTTTGCAATTGATCAACGCCGTCATTTGACGACGCAAAAACAATTTGACTGTCCGGCTGCATCAAGCCGCCGAGGGTTAACGTCGCGCGCGCCAAACCGTTGGCGTTGGTATTCACCGTGGTGTCGGGTTTGCCGTTCGCAAACACGCCGCCGCCGCGCACGACGCGGAAATGCACCGGATGCGTCGTCACCGGTTTGTTGTCACGATCACGCACGGTCACGACGAAGGGATTGGCCAGCGGCGCGCCGGCTTTGCCGAATTGGCGATTGCCGGTTTGCAGCGTAATCGAACGCGCGCTGCTGACCGTCGAAGACGCCACAAACAGCATCGGCGAATTTTTCAATTCCAATGAACCGTTGAACGCGCGCGCTTCGACGATGTTATTGAAACGTCCCACGGCGCTGCCGGTGGTGAGGATAATCTGGGCTTTGCCGGTTTGATCGGTTTTCACCGTGTCTTTGACGGCGCCGTTGAAACTGCCGCCGCCGCTCTTCACCGTGAAAACAACGGAAACATTTGCAATCGCATTGCCGGCTTTGTCCGTCACCTGCGTGACAAACGGCTCCGGCAGCGGATTGCCGGCGACGCCGGAGAGACTGTCGCCGGAAATTTCCTGGAGCGCCGCGGGCGGTCCGGCTTTCGCACTCGCGACAAACAGCACCGGCGAGCCATTCAACGCGGGACTCGTTTCGGCGCGAACTTGATTGTTGTTCTGGCCGACTTTCGAGCCGAGCGTCAACGTTGCGGAGGCAAGGCCGAGACTATCCGTGCGCACCGTTTTCGTCGTGGCGTTGTCGCCAAGCTGACCGCCGCCGGCCGCGACGGTGAAGATCACGTTTTGTCCTTTGATGCCTTTGCCCAATTCATCTTGAATTTTGGCTTGCAGCGTTTTCGGCAGCGGGTCACCGGCGATACCGGTTTGCGCATTGCCGGAAGCGAGCAACAAATCCTTCAGCTTTGCCGCCGTAACGGTAAAGTTGATCGGAGAATTTTGCAATGGTTGGCCGTTATTTTCCGCCGTGGCGACAACTTTATTCTGCGCGCCCGGATTGGGGCCGAGCACGAGCGTGGCTTTGGCTTCACCATTGCCATCGGTGATGATCGTGGCGCTCGGCTGTCCTGCAAAATTGCCGCCGCCATCCTGCACGGTAAAGACAACCGGAAATCCGCCGATGCGGTTGCCGCTATTGTCCGTGACGCGTACAGTGAGCGGCGTGTCGATGGGCAATCCCGCCGAAGCTTGCGAAGGTCCGCCCGCTTTTTGCGCCTGGCTTGGAATCGCCGCAATCGTGTTGAACGTCACCGTGCCGGATACGCCCGGCGCTGTTGCGACGACGGTATTGGTTGCGCCGGCCGCCGGTCCCATCGTGAGCACGGCTTTCGCCGAGCCGGTGGAATCCGTCGGCACGATCAACGCTGATTGGCCGTTGAATTTGCCATTGCCCACCGTGGCCGTGAATGTGACATTGATTTTTTCGACGCCGTTGCCAAAATTGTCGGTGATTTTGACGACGAATGGCGCGGGCAACGGCTGGCCCGCCGAGCCGATTTGGCCATTGCCGCTTACCGCGACAAAATTTTTCGGCGCGCCGGCTTTGGCTGTGGCCGTGAATGTAAACGGAAATCCTTTCAGCGTGCCGCGATTATCGATGACGGCGCCGTCATTCGCCACGACTTGCTGCACCATGGCGGTATCACCCAGTGTCCAATCGACCGCGAGTTGGCCGTCGCTGCCGGTATTGGGCAACACCTGCACCTCGTCGATAAAAAATTCCGCCGCACCATTGGTTTTGATCGAAAACTGGCGGGTGCCGGCGGTACCATTTTGCGCCGGCACGAGATAACGCCGCCACGCGCTGTCTGACGCGGCGAGTGTGACGTCGATATTTCTTTCCACGAGCGTGCCGCCGGCGTCATTCGTGCGCACCACCACGCGCGCCGAGCCGCGTTTCACTTTAATCCAAAATGAAAACGTGTAACTGCGATTGGCTTCCAGCGCTAGGTTTTGCGAAATGCCGGCACCGTTACGCGTCGAATTTATTTGCAAGCTTTTGCTGCCGAGTTGCGAATCAGTGGACAACAGCACTTCGCTCGCCGTCGCGCCGCCTTCTAAATTCCAACTCGCCGGCAAATTTCCACTCACCGTTTCAAAGCCGCCGTTGCGCACCGGGTTTGCGGGCGAGAGCGAACCGCCGCCGCGCATGACGCTGATGTCGATAGGATAATTCGCGACACTTTTGTTGGAGGCATCGACCATTTTCAACACCAGCGGTGCGGCGAGATTTGTACCGACCGCGCCGGTTTGTTTGTTGCCGGAAACGACGCTCATCGCGTCGGCCACACCGGAAGAAGTCGTGATATTGAATTCGACCGGCTTGCCGGCATACGCCGCCGTGGCCAGAATTGTATTGTTGCTGTTGCGATTGCCCGGCGTAAAGTTGACCGTCGCCACTCCGTTCGTATCACTCGTGCTCACGTAACTATCCAACTGGCCATTGCCTTGCGTCACCAGCCAGCTTACGGATTTGCCCGGCGTCGGGTTGCCGAAACGATCGGTGACTTTGACCGCCAGCGGTTTCGACAACACTTTGCCGGCCGGGCCGGATTGACCCGCGCCACCGGCGAGAATCAAGCTGTCCGCTGCACCGACTGTTGCTGTGGCCGTGAAGGTTACCGGCGGCAAACTGCCATGCACGGCATTGACTTTTACCGTGCCGATCGTCGTGCCCAAGGTAACTTTCGCCGAAGCCGTGCCGTTCGCATCCGTAATGTAACCGACTTCTTCTTTGCCGTTCGGAATATAGCCGCTGTCATCGGTGATGAGAATTTTATCCAGCTTCGTGTCATCCCAACGCGCTTTGAATTCAATGGTGTGCGTTCCCGCCGAGAGGTTCAAAACTTTCGGATCGATTTGTGAGCCGTTGTTGCGGCGCTCGGACAGCAAATCCCACGTCCATGCGCTGTTTGTCGTGCCTTGAAAAACGTCATAAATAAAATCGGTCCCGCCATCGACGCTGATTGTCCAACTGCCGGGCTGCGCGCCGGTTTTCATGCTGCGTGTCCACACGCGATAGCTGCCGGATTGGTCCGTCACGAAAGTGAATATCGCCGAAGCGTCGGCTGATTGTCCGGTGGGATAGACAATATATTTTCCATTTGCGGCGTCGGCATCATTGCGCGTTTCAATCGGCGCGGTGATGAGCGCATTCTCCGCTTCGAGACGAATGTTGTCGTCGGACGCCGGAGGATTGTTGACGCTCGCGCCGCCGGCCGTCACCACAAAATTCACGATCATACCGGGCAACGGATTGCCGGTTTGATCGAGTAGCGTCACCACCAACGGTTGCGGCAAGGGTTGGCCAACCGGCCGGGTTTGGTTGTCGCCCGATTCTTTCACGAGCGCCCCCGGCGGCGAGGGCAAAGCGCCGGCGGTGAAACTGTCAATCGCATTCAATGAATCCAGCGTGCTCTCCAAGAAGAAACCGGCGTAGAGCGGGCTGGCGTTGCCTTCCAATTTTTGGGGATCGCTGAGCGCGCGATCAAAAACGTCGTTGATGAAAACGTCAAAATGATGGCCGCTCGCATCCGAACGCATCACCACTTTCATCTCGGCCCCGGCTTTGGGGTCGGGCGCCAGTGAATTGCCTTCGTCGATGACGCCGGTGAACTTGCCATTGGACACCCGCCATAAGCGTGTTGTGCCGTCCTCATCGTAACGTTGAATCATGTAGCCGTCGACCGCGCTCGTCGTCGTGCCATTCGCCATCACCAACATCCCGCTCCAGTTGGTGCCATACGTCGTCGCTTGCGGCCCCCATTTGAAACTTACCGCCAGCGGATTTTTCACCGCCTTGTAAATCGCCGGACTCCAAATATCGGCCACGGCTTTGTTTTGCACCGCGCCTTTGACGATTTGCATATCCGGCTCGGTCGCCCATTGACTGCCAAGCCCCGGCCCCTGGCGATTGAAGTTGTCGGTAAATGAAGTCAACGAGGTGGTCGAGCCGGACACCACATTGGAAAGCGCCGAGACATTGCCAAATTCATCTGTTGTCTTCAAGGCGAAATAATACGTTGTGCCACTATTCAAACCGCCGACGGAAAAAATTTGTTTGGTTCCTGCCGGTGAGGGCGCGGGAAGGTTGGGCACCGCCGTCGCACTGTTGAAATTTCCGCCGGTGATCGGAGCGGTGGAGTAACGCAAATTATAGCTTCTCGCCGTACCGGTGTTGTCGTCATCGCCCGGGGCGGTCCATTCCAGCGTCACAGTCAACGCCGAGACTTCGGTGACATGCAAATCATTTACGGCCGCCGGTGCGACGGAGTCGGAAACTTTGGCTGTATAAAAATCATCGATCGCATTATTCGAATTGCCGTTGATCATCACACCGGCATATAACTTCGCGGCATTGCCTTGCACTTTATTTGGATCATCGAGGCAGGCATCGAGCACGCCGTTGATATAAACACAAAAATGGTGGCCGTCGTTGTCGGTGTTCCATTCGACGCGAAAAGTCTGGCCGGCCTCCGGATCCGGGGCTTGCGCCGTGGCTTCGGTGATTTTGGCGCCGGGAACGCCGTTGACGACGTTGAATAGGCGCACCATTTTGAATTCAGAATTGTGGAAAATGAGATAGCCGTTCGCCGTCGTTGCGGCAGCGTCCAACATCAATGCGGCGCCGGTATAAGCGCGGCCGGTGAAATCCGATTGCGTGCCGAATTTGAATTCCAGGACATTTGGGTTGGTGATGACTTTGGGCGCCGCAATGAAGGTGTCGAAGGCGTCGGTTGTCGAAGTGTTGCGCAATTCGCCGTTTTGCACTTTGTAGTCCGGATGCGCCATCCAGGATGAGCTTAAACCGCCGCTGCTGAAATCATCAGTAAATTGCAACACGGTCGAACCGGTGTTGGTCACATAACTCGTAAACCATTCCTCTGCCATCACCTCGTAACCGGTGTCATTCGGATGCAAATTGTCACTCATCAATTCTGTGGCCCAATTTGCGTTTGTCAGAAAACGGCCGGCATGATCGACCAAAAAGATTTTGTAGCCGCTGGCCGACTTGGCGCTGACCAGGCCCGGCAACGCCGCATTGACCGCCTCCGTCACCGTCTGCCGCGCCGCGGTATCTTTGCGCGGAATCAGCGTGCCGAGATAAATTTCGATCTTGGCGTCGAAGCCATGAATGGCATCGACAATGGCTTCGATGTCGTTTTTCACCTGCGTGGCGGTTTCATCGTCGGAAATGTCATTCGTGCCGATTTCGAGAAAAACCACGTCCGCCGGATTGTTCGTCAAATATGTCGCCGCCGTGATTTGATTGGCGCGAAAACCGCCGTGGCCCTCGTGATCGTTATCCGGAAAACCGGTGCCGCCTTTTAAAGAGCCGACAAAATCGAAACCGATATTGGCTTGATTCAATTCATTATATAAATGAAACCGATAACCGCCTTCATTCGACGAACCGTCGCCATCGGTGATGGAATTGCCCAGGGGCATCATGCGAACCTGTGCCGCTGCGTTTTCCGGCAGCGTGAGGCTCGTGAGCAGCGCCAAACTGAGCAGCGCTTTCCACCAAAAGGATCGTTGTACGTTCACGTTATTACACTCCGTTTAAAATTTATGGAGAATTTTACGATGATCGGAGATTGGCCCTACGGGCGTAGCCCACCGGTGTGAGGTGATTAAAGCAAAGGACAACGGGGCAGGCAGAATCTCCTCCGTGAGTTTGAAGTTAGCCTCCAGCCAAATCTGCAAACGTCTCAGCCAAAAGTTATTGACCGGTCACTGCTGGTGACTGGTCGTTATAAACAGCATGCAGTGAAAAGGCAAACAATATGCCAATGGTGAGCGGAACGCAGTGACGGTAAAAATTAAAAATTATTGGAGTTAGGTGGTCGAAAAACCGCCAGTAGTGCCTGGCATTTGTTTTTATTTTGGACAGACTGTTTCAGGATTGAACAAAAGTAAGAAAGGCGTGTAAGAGCAAGAAAACGGATGGCACACCAGTTCAAGGCCAGCGTTTGTTATCTTTCATGGAATTCAGTTTTTACCTCCGGCGCATTCTGCGCCGGAAGGGCCTCCATAATGGGATAATTGCCCGGGCGCTTTAACTTGTGTCACGCAGCAAAAGCGCCCGGGCAGTACCAATGGCTGAGGCATTGCCTATGCAGGAATTTCACGAGTGATGCGAAAATAGAAGGCCCTTGCAACAAACGTGTCATCGACGCCGAGCTTGACGTTAAGGAATACTTTCAAAGCAAATCAGAACCGCCGGCACATTTTTATAAATAAAATTCGGGTTTATCCTCCATGCCGCCGGCTATCAAAACTCAGTCAACTCGGCAGGCAATTTTTTGTCCACTTGCGGCCGGTTTTTGGCGTTGGCCAATTCCCACGCCGTGGCGTAAATCGTGCGCACGATTTTTTCCATGCGGGCATAATCGATTTTATCCGGCGAATCCGACGGCTGATGATAGTCCTCGTGCACGCCGTTGAAATAAAAAATAATCGGAATGCCTTTTTGCGCGTAATTGAAATGATCGCTGCGAAAGAAAAAACGATTGGGGTCGTTGGGGTCGTCGTATTTGTAATTAAATTTGAGTTGGAGGTACGATTGGTTCACGCGCTCGCTCAAGGCGCCCAAGCTGGTGCTCATCATTTTCGAGCCGATCACGTAGACTTCATTCGCGTCGGCAAGCTCGGCGTTTTCGGAATTGGTGTCCCCCGCTTTTTTGCTGCGCCCAATCATGTCGATATTGAGCTGCGCCACGATTTGCGCCAATGGCACCACCGGATTTTCCACAAAATAACGCGAGCCCCACAAGCCCTTCTCCTCGCCGCAATGCCAGACAAACAGCAGCGAGCGCTTCGGCCGCGGGCCGCGGCTGAAAGCCTCGGCCATGGCGAGAACGGCAACGGTCCCGGAGCCGTCATCATCGGCGCCGTTGTAAATTGAATCGCCTTGCGCTGCCGCGCCAAAGCCGACATGGTCATAATGCGCGCCAATCGCGACGTATTCATTCTTGAGCTTCGCATCACTGCCTTCCAAAATGGCAACGACATTCTGGGTGAATAACCGATCCGAGTTGAGGCCGACCGTGAAGCTGACTTTCTTCGTTGCCGCGAGCTCGAATGGCGCCACCGCCTCGCCGCCCAGACCGCGGTTAAAAATCGTTGCCCCGCTCTCTTTTTCTCCTTCGAACAACGCATTCAACAGGCGCGGCGACGCCGTTATCGCCGGCAGTGCAACGTCATCCTCTTTCCAAAATTTTTCCACCGTGACCCTGCCTTCTTTCACCGTCTCGCGCCGGTGGCGCTCCCAATTGGCCAAGGTTTGAAAATTGGCAATGGCAATCGCGCCGCGCGCTCCGTGTTTGGCTGCATATGTGAGCGGCGCCGCTAAATCTTCGCCCTGTTTTCCCCAAAGATCGCTGTAGGCAGCGCCCTTCGGCAGGCCGCTCAAAAAGACTGTAATTTTGTCTTTGACCTCGAGACCCGCATAGGGATTGATATTTTTTGATTTAATCAACCAGCCATGGCCGACATAAACCAGTGCGCCGCTGGCGGTGCCAGCCACCTGTTCGCGATCCAGAAAATCGGCGCCAAAACTAAAGATTCGCCCATTGACTTCCACGCGCGTTTGCGCCGGATTGGTGCGATCGCGGCGCAACGCGATTTTTTGAAAGTAGGTGTTCTCTTCGCCGGCCGGCCGCAGTCCCCAGCGGGAAAGATTCATCGCCAAAAACTTTGCCGCGGTATTCAATCCGCGCGAAGGCGTGTCGCGCCCTTCCATTTCGTCGGCAGCGATGAAGGTGAGATAATCCCGCAACTGCGCCGCGGTGATTGCCTTCGCATTCTTGCCTTGTCCAAACAGCATCGTGGCCGACAAGATCATGCCGCAAAATATCCCAAGACTGATTTTTCTCATGCTGATTCTCCTCAGATTTTTTTGTGCTTCCGCTGCCAGGTGGATCGCGCTGCTCCAGAGATATTGTCGCGATCAATCGGCTGCTCCGGAAAATTTGAGCGTGCGCCGAAAGGCAAGCTGGAACCACACCGTATATTTTTCCAATGAATGCCGCAGCTCGTTTTTTAGAGTGTGAATAGTGAGCCAACGATAATCCGCCACTTCGTTGGCATCGGGAATGATTTTGCCGTCGTAGTGGCCGATAAAAACATGATCGAGCTCATGCTCGATCAGGCCGCTGTCGAGTTTGGCTTTGTAGATAAAATGAAAGGCTTTCCGCAGCGTGCACTCGATCCCCATCTCTTCTTTCAGCCGCCGCACCGCGGCTTGTTCGACCGGCTCCTGCGGGCGCGGGTGGCTGCAGCAGGCGTTCGTCCATAAGCCGCCGGAATGATATTTATTGAACGCGCGCTGCTGCAAAAGCATTTCGCCCTTGGCATTAAACACGAAAACAGAAAACGCGCGATGCAATTTCCCGTCGCGATGG